>JAGGTK010000068.1 GCA_021163765.1 bacterium | reverse complement strand
ACGTCATCTAAAGGTCTGCTACAATTCCCAGAATGGCCACTCAGAGTGTTCGGCATGCTGGGGTTTGACGTCATCTAAAGGTCTGCTACAATTTGAGAACCTCTTCTGCAATATCGCGTGCGCTGGGGTTTGACGTCATCTAAAGGTCTGCTACAATCCGTCGGCGGGCGCATCCGCAACCCGCGCAGCTGGGGTTTGACGTCATCTAAAGGTCTGCTACAATTGTCCAAATTGTGGAAGCGACGATATCCGCGCTGGGGTTTGACGTCATCTAAAGGTCTGCTACAATCGGCTCGACAGAGAGGAAGTCCAAGTCACGGCTGGGGTTTGACGTCATCTAAAGGTCTGCTACAATTCCCAGAATGGCCACTCAGAGTGTTCGGCAGCTGGGGTTTGACGTCATCTAAAGGTCTGCTACAATTTCCTCGATGTAGGCTTCTACCTTGTCTGCGCTGGGGTTTGACGTCATCTAAAGGTCTGCTACAATCGGCGTAGTCAACTACAACGACGCAGTTCTGCTGGGGTTTGACGTCATCTAAAGGTCTGCTACAATGTGTCTTACCCCACACTAGGAATTTCGTTCGCTGGGGTTTGACGTCATCTAAAGGTCTGCTACAATGTGCCCCCGCATTAGGCGGAGCGCAGGAGTGCTGGGGTTTGACGTCATCTAAAGGTCTGCTACAATTACGGGAACTGTACCCGTTTCATTACGGGGCTGGGGTTTGACGTCATCTAAAGGTCTGCTACAATTACGCCGACAGACTACCGGCATCAGGTGGTGCTGGGGTTTGACGTCATCTAAAGGTCTGCTACAATGAAGTGGCCATTCTCCCAATGCGAAACTTGGCTGGGGTTTGACGTCATCTAAAGGTCTGCTACAATGCAGCGCCCGCCACAGCTTGTCGTACGCCAGCTGGGGTTTGACGTCATCTAAAGGTCTGCTACAATCGCAGCACAGAGCAGGACGGCGGAAAGCGTGCTGGGGTTTGACGTCATCTAAAGGTCTGCTACAATGAGCGCGGCAGGGACAGGCTCGCCCGCGTCGCTGGGGTTTGACGTCATCTAAAGGTCTGCTACAATCGTTGGCAATCAAAGGACATCCTCTGGCGAGCTGGGGTTTGACGTCATCTAAAGGTCTGCTACAATAAGCGCGTCCAGTATGTTCCGCGATGCGTGGCTGGGGTTTGACGTCATCTAAAGGTCTGCTACAATCTCAATGCGAATGCGCAAGGCATTACTGAGGCTGGGGTTTGACGTCATCTAAAGGTCTGCTACAATTCATCGGCTGGTATGCGCGGCGGAGGATGTGCTGGGGTTTGACGTCATCTAAAGGTCTGCTACAATCAGTCGTTGAATTTGCCTCACAGCATCAGTGCTGGGGTTTGACGTCATCTAAAGGTCTGCTACAATATTAGAGTAACACTCCCAAGTAATAATCTCGCTGGGGTTTGACGTCATCTAAAGGTCTGCTACAATCAAGGTCAAGCGACACAGGATGGGGGATGCGCTGGGGTTTGACGTCATCTAAAGGTCTGCTACAATGTTCAGTGATGCGCGGCCCCAAGAGTGTGCGCTGGGGTTTGACGTCATCTAAAGGTCTGCTACAATGTTGGGCGGCAAAGGGTCTAGCCGAGGAGCGCTGGGGTTTGACGTCATCTAAAGGTCTGCTACAATACCAGGGTTCACCAATGCGCCGTTGAACGAGCTGGGGTTTGACGTCATCTAAAGGTCTGCTACAATATTGCACTCTGAATGCGAAGTATCAAATCAGCTGGGGTTTGACGTCATCTAAAGGTCTGCTACAATTGGGAACGTGGCGAAGTGGCTATCGGGGAAGCTGGGGTTTGACGTCATCTAAAGGTCTGCTACAATCGGAGACGGCAAGGCCGAGTATCGCTTTGGGCTGGGGTTTGACGTCATCTAAAGGTCTGCTACAATGCCAGCTTGGTTGTTGTCTTCGCCCGTCCAGCTGGGGTTTGACGTCATCTAAAGGTCTGCTACAATTCGATGAGCTTTGCCAGCTCGTTAGTTTCCGCTGGGGTTTGACGTCATCTAAAGGTCTGCTACAATTGACCCCCTCACAAATCCAGTGTTTGTGAGGGTTCGCGTGCGGTCGCAAAGCTAAAAAAGCAGTATCTGCTCGGGCTTTTCTTCGGTCGGCTCACGCTTTTTCCCATAATAATTCTCCATCTTCCCAAACTGGCGGTCGGTTACAGAGAGCAATCTGACCTCGCCTTCCGGCGGAAGCTCAAGCTGTATCCGCCGCCGGAACGCCTTTGTTCGTTCCTCGCTTGCGCAGTACCGGGCGTAAACCGAATACTGGAGCATGCTAAATCCCTCGCTCAGCAAATAATTCCTGAACTTCACATAGTGGCGCCGGTCCGCTTTGGTTTTCACCGGCAGATCAAACATAGCAAATAGCCACATAGACCTTAACCCCGAAATAGCTCTTGGCTTTTCCTTCATCTCAGAATCGCGGCAGGAAAAGCTTTTTACGTTCTCCTGCATATACGTCTGCAAGTGATGATGCGAGATGCGCTAGTGTGCCAAAGAGCGTCCGGCTTTCTACCTCAAGAGTGAATCGCTTATCGGTCAGCGCTTTGATTAATGCACGCTTGGTGTATTTTGATAGCGTGGCGCTATCGCCCGAACTCACCGCAAGCGAGAACACTGCGTTATCAACAACCGGACGGAACGGCTCCATCAGGTCATCCGCCAGGCAAAACGGGTTGTAGCGGTTGTGGTGGTGCAGGCCCAGCGACGGGTGAAGGCCGGCGGCGCAGATGGCGCGGGCGACCATCGCCCTCAGCACAGCGTAGCCGTAGTTCAGCAGCGAATTGACGCCCCCCAGATCCGGGTCGCGCGTAAAATCCTCGCCGAAAAGAGCCGGCCAGTAACGCCGGGACGCCTGCGCTTCAATGTTAGATGGATCTCCAGAGCGGACCCTGTTAGCGAGCTCAGCAAGCCCGCGGTCATCACCCTTCACCTCTTGAAGGAGCCTTCCCTGGGCGGTCACCTTCGCCCGCACAAGCTGCTTCCAGAGCCGCTTTTTCGTGGGAAGAGAAGCGCTTGCCTGCTCGGCGAACCGCTCAGCCTGCGTGAAATGGGCTTCTATCGGAAGCAGCATCCCCGTGGGCATTCGTTTCTCGTTGCACAGCACAACCGCGCCGCCCTGAGCGCAGATGCCCGTTAGCACAGCGTGGGTGTAATGAACTGCCGGATGGGCGAC
This sequence comes from bacterium, assembly GCA_021163765.1. Classification (GTDB taxonomy): domain Bacteria; phylum 4484-113; class 4484-113; order 4484-113; family 4484-113; genus JAGGTK01. Next base: position 12,435 of record JAGGTK010000068.1, on the reverse strand, counting down.
GACGAGCGCGGCAAGCTCATTGAGCGGCACCGTGACCTTGTTATCATCGCGCTGAATCACAAGCTGAGCGTGCCGGACGCTAAGGCTGGCGCCCTCCTCCGACAGGTCTATGATACGCTCAGTCATTCTGGTAATGCACTTCGCCCAGCCGATTGACCGCCACTTTCCGGCAGTTCCACTTCCTCAAGGTTTCGGGAACTGCGGTTAATCCCACCTTGCCAATTTCCAGAAGCGTTCGAGCGTCGTGAACTGGCACGAAACGAATCTGTGTACTTTGCGCTACTGTTCGCACAACGAAAAGCTCGGATTTGCCCTCTTCCTTCTGCAGCTCAATCGTATCACCGCCGGCGATGGAGAAGAGGAACTTCTTACCGGGACCATGGTCGCGCTTCACGATAGGTTCCTTTCGCTTCTTGCGCTGATACGCTTCAAACATAGAGACTACGTACCCTTCCCACTTCACCATTGGCTTCCCGTCTTTATCCTTCTTCACGTTGCCCTGCTTGTCTGTTAGTTGAACCTCCACAATCTCCATATGGTGGTTGTTGCCCAGCATCACATAGCGCTGCCGGTACTCTTCCTGTCCCACAGGAACCACCTCAAGCTTGTGGCGAACCCTCAGCTTCTTGATAAGCTGACCGCTCTTCAGGCGCGGGTAATTAGAGGGATCCTTGAACGCCTTTGCGGGGTCGGTCTCGCCAAGCTGCTGCAGCTTATCCTCTACGGCTTTTCGCACCACCGGATCAACGATAGACGCGACATCTCTGGCCGAAAGGCTCTCCAGCGGCTGATGCACGTGAACATATTCGCCCTCCTCACTGCGGCGCCCGCTTTCGTCCCTGGGCGGGCTGTAAAAGGTCTCCTTATGCAGCGCGCCGCGAACCCGGCGGTTAACGCGATGTGATGGAGTGATACCGAGCACGGCTTTGCGGGCGTCCTCTAATATCGTGTGCCAGGGAGGCTTAACCTTTGAGTATTTCCTGGCAACGCTTGCGCCACGCTTGGCGGCGTCACTCAGGGCTTTAATCGCCGATGAGCTGGTAAGCGCGACTACTATCGCGTCCACAGCATGGTGCCGGTGATCGTCCCGGCTCTTTATGGCGGCCTGTCCCAATACAGCATTAAGCCCCCACAGATATCGGAGCGTGGCGGTTACTTTGCCCGATGTGGCCTGAACGCAGCGCTTCCCACTGGCATCAATGCCGTCGTCGTCGACTCCGCCATAAAGCAAGCCAAGGTACTTCTTGGCCAGCCTGGAGGCGTAACGAGTATCGTTGAGCTGCCTGCTGGTGAAACCTGCTATAAAGTCCTCAGTTTCCTCATCGGTCATCTTGAAGCGCCGCAGCTTTTCTCTTCCAGCCCTGCCAGAAAACTTGCCCACGCGCGAGATAATCTCGTCCCATTTCGCAGTCCCGTGGTAAGCCTCATACGGCGTCTTTCCCCGCTTGACATTGCGGTTTTCGTCCGCATCACACAAGGTCTTGTTCATGTAAGAGTCGTCCAGGCAGCGGTCAAGCGGAATGATGTGCTCAATGTCAAACTGCGGATGGCCGCCGAACAGAGCCCCTATCGAAATGGTCTTGCCCGTATAGGGACACTTCCAGTCGCATTCATCAGCCAAAAGTACTTTCAGGATGTCATTGCGCTTTGGCTCAGTTAATGAGGTCTCATCGATAATCTTCTTAGCCGCCTGCTTTCGTTCCCTTTCATTCTGCCGCATTCTTTTCGTCGCTTCCTCACGCTGCTTGGATGTCTGCCGAAGCTCTCGCGCAAGCTCAATGCGGATTTCCGCAGGCTTGCCGTACTTACCAACGATGGCATTGACAATATCTCGGATTTCTGTGAGAGCCCGCGAGACGATTGGATTGCGCAGTTCGCTCAGCAACGGATCTTCGCATTCCCTCAATGGCGGCAGAACGCTCAACGGCCGAGTCGTCCGCGCCCACCTGTCGGGATAAAGCTCTCTAATCGCAGTCTGAAGATGCTTCCTCTGCCTGAGAAGCGGAACCAGCTTGGAAAGCGCTCTGCGCGAGTAGTTGCAATATCCGTCATCGAGCTTGATTCTCGTGAGCTTATCGGCGGATTCCTCGTCCAATCCCCACTTATCCATCGCGCGTTTCTTAAGCGCTTCGTCTTTGACTATGCTTCGCAAGTCTTCAACAACCTGGCCTTTTTCTGCGTCCGAAAGTTCATCCCAGCGGTCACTAAAAACCTTACGCAGTGAGGCGGCTGTCCTGTTGCCGGGGATATTCTTCTCGCCGCCTTCCTCAAGATTAAACTTGGCTCCTTTCGGAAGTCCGAGCAGTTTCTTACCGCGCGCAGTAGTGAACTTCAACTCTTTGTTGGTTTCAAGATGGTCTGCTAACTTCTCGTACTCCTGCTCGGTAAGCTCTCTCTCAGAACCGTCCGGGAGCTTAATAATCAGATTGTTCAAGGTGCTCAGATACCTATATCGTTGGGCTGAAAGGAGCGCCCATGGTGCACGCCTTTGTCCATCCTCTAACTGGCAGCCGCCGATGAGGTGCTTCTGGCTCTTGAGCGGTCGCTGATAGAAAATAGCTTCGTGGACTTCTGCCTTTAGCTCATCTATCATTAGGGCTGAGTAGTATTCCTTCTGCTTCTCCCATATCTGCTGAAACTCATCTTCATACATCTTGCGTGACGTGTAGCGCGACCTTATCCTTTCCTGGTGCGGGTCTACCTGTGAAAAGTACTCGCCCAGTGTCCTAGCTCCGGCTTCATCCATCTGCCTTTGGAGTTCGCCGATGCTTTCCTTCACCTTACCTTCTTCCTTTTCATCTTCAGATACGGACTTGCGGTTGCTGAGAAATCCCCTGCGCTGGGCAAGATGATAGAGAGCACGGCCAATCTCAAAAGGCTCCAGCTTTTCATCTAACGCCCTCGCTCGAAGCTTATAGGGATAATCTAGCTTCTGATCGAGTCTCGTGAAATATTCATTACGGGAATATCCGTCGTCTATTGCACCAAGTGGCAGCAAACCTGCATTTTGCAGGATGTGTGCGAGTTTCACCATCCTTCTGCTCGTTCGCTCTATTCCGCGGCGAACGCTGCGCGCATCCCTGCGCTTTAGATTCCACGATTTCCCTTTACCGTCAAGTTCTAGGTCATCAAGCCCTGCAGTGAAGATGCGCACTCCTGTCGCAGCGATCTCTCCATTCTCACGACCGAGCAATGCCCAGCCAATGGAGTTTGGGCCGATATCCAGACCTAAAATGTGGTCATTGTTACTCATTTCTCCTCCCCGGTTGACAACTACTGCGATTCCATAATATCATATTGCTTGACGTCAAACCTTAGTAAGAGGCTGCGGCTTGCCGCAGTCTCGCAGGAAACGCTCTATGGAGCGTCTGACGCTGGTTCGATACCGGCGTCTTTTTTTATTCACCCTTACCGCTGAAGCGTCATAGTCCCCACCGCAACCAACACCGCGCTCAGGCAGCCGCTGCGCACGGCCTTCGGGGGCCTGAGTTTCATCTCGCGGACGGCGTCCCTGACCGGCATCCTGGCAAAGCGCATAAGCTGCGCCCGCTTGGGCAAATTCCCGAATGTAAACATCACCGAATGCGCAAAGGTTACCGGAAACGAGCGCGCAAACGCGATGGCAAACAGCGGGTCTTCCACCTGCGCCATCGGGCCTTCGGGCAGCCCGCCGGGGCTGTCAAAGATTGCCTCCACCCAGCCGCACACGCGCTCGCCCAGCGTGGTCTCCGTGCCCTCCACCGCCCTGATGGACTCGCCGACGGCACCTGAGCCCTCCACCAGATACGCCGGCGCGCCCAGCTCCGCTGCGGCGTCCAGCATCCCCTGCTCAAACGACCGGTAAGGATGGCTTTCGGGCAGCTCCGAAAGGTCCAGCAGCGCGAAGCAGTAGACAACGCCCACTCCCAGCAGGCACGCCCTGAAGCGCTCGTCGCGCAGGCGCTCCCTGGTGCCGCTGTCGAGCAGCCGGGGAATAGTGCGCTCCATGTCTCCTTCAAACTCAAAGCACAGCTTCGCCAGTGTAACCCGCCCGTACTCGTAGGCGTTGCGCGGCCTGAGATTGGCGAAACCGGCTCTCAGCCTGGCGAGCAGGCTCGCGGTCGCCGCCGCGGCCCTGGCGGTATGCTCCCCCGCTTCCTTCAGGCTCTTTTCAACCATTGTTCCCCCCCGGGAGTGGCAGCTTATGCAGAGCTAATCCAGAATATAGCCACGAGGTTTCGCCAGCCGTAGCTCCCGCGAGTGGCATTATAGCCTTATGCAATGCTTACCGCGAGGAAGCTGGGCCAGCGATGATCGCGGCAATTTCGCTTGCGCCAGATGGATAACAGGCGCTATTGGGATAATCCTTGGGTTCAGCCGCCTATCCAGGCGGCTGACCTACCAATCCTTACAACTCCTCGCTCCCCGCGAACAGGACGAACGGGTCGGTTTCGGTGGCGAGCATCTCGCGCATCGCCTTCAGCGCCGGGGCCATCGTCGCGTAATCAACCTCGGCGACCTCCCACCAGCGCCGGATGCAGCGCACCGCATCGGCGCGCAAACCCCAGTCGTCGCTTTGCAGGCACTTCACGGCAATTTGCACCACCATCTCGTCCGGCTCCGTCTCCGCCCGCATCAGCACTGCCAGCGCCGTCCGCATCTCACGCACGCCGTACCGCCCCATGCTGCAAAATCCCTCGCGCAGGCCGGGCTTGAACGTCTCATAGTTCTCGCACAGCAAATTCGTAAGCGCCTCGCGCACGCTCACCAGCGGATGGCCCAGCAGCGGCTGCAAGTCCTCGTAGCTAGCCGCTTCCAGCTTCACCAGCGCGCTCATTGCGCTGCGGATGAGCATCTCGTCGCCCGCAGGATCCAGCATCGTGCGCAACCGCTCGTCCGCTGCGTGGCTTCCGATATTTGCCAGCACGCCGATTGCGCGCCGCTGCAAGTCCTCGTCGTCCAGGAACGGCACAACGGCGTCTTCAAGCTCGGGGAATCCAAGCTCGCCGATTAAGTAGAGCGCCACAGTGTTGCGCGTCGTGTCGTCACTTTTGGCGTTTTCGCGCAGCACATCCGCCACCGCGTCGCCGTGCTCTTCTTTAAGCGCGCCGAGAATTTCCACGAACGCACGGTACGCCAGGCTGCTCGCCGTGTGGTCCATCACTTCACTCAAATAGGGCAGCACGTCCGCGCCGAACGCAATCAGCCGCTTGCGCGCTTCGGGCACGATGTAGCGGTTGTCGCCCACCGCCCAGCGGATGGAAATCTCCCACAGCTCGTCGAACACCTCTTGCGTTAGCTCGCCTTCGTAATAGCAGATTTCGGGGATGGGCGCGTCTCCGCTGGCGACACCGGCTGCGTTTTCCGGCTCAGGCTCTGGCTCCGGCGTCGGCAGGTCCCAGCCCACGCCGATGTCGGTGTGCCGCCACAGCGTTTCATCCGCCATGATTCCTAAGTAGTCGTCGGTGCCCTCCATATCCACCAGCAATCCGATGGAGCTTGAGCCGCGCGCGGGCCGCCCCCAGTTGATGCCGCCGCTGCGCCGCCCGGCGTAGGTGTCGTTGCCGCTGCGGTCAATGTGGATGCCCACCGCGTTCGTGAGTCCCGTGCCGTTGCAGCTCGTCATTCCCATGTAATGGTCGTTGCCGCCCCGGTCGTGCAGGATGCTGGCGGCGTAATCGTGGCTGCCGCCCTGCCCCAGCCCGCTGTGCATCACGTACGTGTCATTGCCGGAAACGTCCACCAGCCCGCCGACCGCAAGGTGGATGCCGCTGCCCTGGCCGTACTGCGTCATCTCGTAGGTGTCGTTGCCCCCCCCGTCCCAGAGCAGCCCGGCGCTGTACCAGTAGCCCACGCCCTGGTTGTAAATGTCGCCGAGGTAGCGGTCGTTGCCGTCGCAGTCAATGAGCATCGCGATGCCGCCCGCGTAATCAATCCCGCGCTCGCCGATGGCAAATCCCTGGCTGAAAGACTGGTAGCGGTCGGAGAACAGCGGCGCGTGCAGGTAGACCCCGCCGGCCTCGTATATTTCGTTACCGCGCTGGTTGTAGCAGACAGCGATGCCCCTCGTGCGCGCGAACGCCTGCGAGTTCGTCCACGCGTGGTAGGTGTCGTTGTCGAACAGGTTTATGTCAATCGGGTCCTCCATCCCCTCGTCGGTGCTGAACTCCGGTTCCGGCTGCCCGCTAATATCCATCATCAGTGCCGTGCCATAGCCCGCCGCGCCCTGGCTGAACACCTTGCCCTCGTAAATGTCGCTTCCGCCGTCGTCGGCGAATACCGCAAGGCCGCCCATCGCCGCGCCAAGGCTGCAACTTCCAGCTATGTAGCGGTCGTTGCCCTGCCCCAGGTCGGCGAATATCGCGACGCCGAGCACCGCCGCGCCCAGCGTGATGTTTGTTTCGCCGCAGTCGTAGAAGTCGTCGCCGCCCAGGTCTACAAACAGCCCCACGCGCCTGTCGCTGGTGCCATACGCCGCGCCCAGCCGGCAGTTCCTATAGGTGTCATTTCCGCCTGGCTCGACCAGCGCCGCGAACTCACCCTCATAGTAATCGTCGCCCGGCGTGCCGAGCGCTATATTTCCCCATCGGCTCTCAACTATCACAGGTTTGTCCTGCGGGAAAACGCTCTCGTCCCAGCCTTCGGCGTTCTCGCCTGCCTGAACCAACGCAGCTATCGCGGCCAGCGTGCCTGCGTAATCCTCGCGCGCGGCAAGCTCGTATAGATAATCGTCGGGTTTATCCTCAATGTCCGCTTCCAGCACCGCCCGGCGCTCCTCGCTGCATGTGCTTTCAAACACGTCGTGCCACGCCATCGCTTCCGGCAGGAACTCGCGCAATATCTCCATCTCTTCGCTATTCCATTCGAATTCCAGCCGGTTCTGGGCGATAAAAAGCCCCTCTTCCAGCCGTTTCAGTGCCTTCTGCACCGAGCCGGGCTTACCTTCAGGTGCGCCAACCGGACTCAACGCTTGAAGTTCGGAGGAGTCCCACTCAAAGCAACTCGCCATAACCTGGAATACCGCCGGCGCGTCATTCATCCTCTGAGCAAGAAAGTCCATAAACGGCGCGATAAGCAGCGGGTCGTGCATCATGTCGCGCACGATGGGGAAGCACGCGTAGCCTTTCGTGTAGTCCTTGTTGAAGAGCATATCCTCGCGCGTCATATTCCCCGCCCACAGCGCACGGTCGATCGCGGATAGCTCCGCCGCCGTGTAGGTCTCGTTCATTTTCGCGGCGAGTTCCACACCCAGAGCGGACAGCTCGTATGAAATCGCGCTCGACGAACCCGCAGCGCACAGCAAAATCACCACAAGCAGCAATGAAGCGATTGTCGCAGTTCTCACAAAAAGCCCCCTTCCTCCGAAGTCCGCCCGCGAGCAGCAGGCGATGATGATTCTACACCAAGCGCCGGTGGACGTGCCCACTTACCGGCGTCCGCTCAGCGCGATTACCGAAACGCTCACCAGTTCGGGATTCACCATCGGGCGCATACTGGAGCCGCTGCCCAGCGAGGAATTCAGGCGCGCCGACCCCGAATCCTGCGGGCAACTCTCCCGCCTACCCGGCTTCATCTGCTTCCGCGCAAGGAAATCCTGACCACCGCTTTTGCACGATTCCTGTAGGGCGGGGATTTATCCCCGCCGTCTTTAGCGTTCCGAAAAGCAGCGGCGGCCATAAATGGCCGCCCTACAGTGGGCACGGTCACGCCAAGGCGTGATGCCCCTACGCTCTGCATCAGCTTCCCACTCACCACTTGTGAGATAATAACGATGCACGATTGGCGGGTAGTCCCGAACCGTAAGGCGTCGCCAAGTTGCCGGGAGCGCGCAATGGCGCAGCAAAACGAATACAGCCGCGTTGCGGATTTCTACGACTCCTACGTCACGTTTAAAGACGACATCCCATTCTTTGTTGAGGAAGCGAAGCGCGTGACGGGCGAAGTTCTGGAGCCGATGTGCGGAACCGGGCGCGTCTCCCTTCCGCTTCTGGAAGCCGGCGTGCGCCTGACGTGCGTGGACAACTCGCCAGAGATGCTGGCTGAAGTCAGGGACAGCCTTAAACGCCGCAAGCTGACAGCGCCGGTGCACCAGATGGATGTATGCAGCTTGAAACTGGAACAGCGCTTCGATCTGGCATTCATCGCCTTCAACTCGTTTTCCGAACTGCTCACCGACGACGCGCAGCGCGCCGCGCTTTCCGGGATCCACGAGCATCTCGCCGACTTCGGGCGCTTCATCTGCACGCTGGACAACCCGAAGGTCAGAATGAAGGACGTTGACGGCAGGAAGAAGCTTCTGGGCAAGAAACCCCTGCGCCGGCAGTACGGCGTAGTCGCTATGTGGAAGCGCGAAAGCTACGACCCGGACACGCGCATCGTGACCAGCCACCAGATGTTTGAGGGATACGGACGTGACTCCCTCCCGCTATTCGTCCGCGAGATGCGCCTGCGGTTCCGCGTCATCGAGCCCGGCGAATTCGAGCAGCTAGCGAAATCCGCCGGCTTCAGGATTGCCAGCCTGCACGGCGATTACTCCCGCGAGCCTTTCAGCGGCGATACCAGCCCATATATGATCTGGGTGCTGGAGAAGTAATCCCCCGCGCAATATAGCGTTCGTCCTGCGTCACCGCACGCGATGACGGGTATAATTGCCCCGTGGAATTTCGGGAATACAGCGCGGATTCGGATAAGGACGCCGTCCACCGCATCTGGCTCGAGACCGGCTGGCTGGAAAAGGACAGCAAGGCACAGGTGGAGGGGATGGACCTCTTCGTCGGCGCGGGCAAAGCGCTCGTCGCCGACCTCGATGGCGAGGCCGAGTGCCTGGTGCTCACAATGCCCGGCGTAATCCGCCACCTCAAAGACGACCTGCCCATGTCCGGCGTCACCGGCGTTACCACAAGCCGCATCGCGCGCAAGCAGCGCATCGCCGCGAAGCTCACAGCCCTGGCGGTCGCGCGGGATGCCGCCGACGGCGCGCTCGTTTCAGGGCTTGGAATGTTCGAGCAGGGATACTACGACCGCCTGGGCTTTGGCACCGGCGGCTACGAGCACTGGATTTCCTTCGACCCGGCGCGCCTGGGCATTGACGCCGCGCCGCGCGTGCCGCGCAGAATCACCCTTGACGACTGGAAGCTCGTGCACCAATCGCGCCTTTCGCGAAAGCGCGGCCACGGCTCGTGCAATTTCACACCACCGGAAATGACCCGCGCCGAAATGCTATGGGCGAAAAACGGCTTCGGCCTGGGATACAGCGACGGCGAAGGCGGTGAGCTCAGCCATCACATCTGGTGCGATGCGAAGGACGGCGGGGAGCACGGCCCTTACACCGTCTGCTGGATGGCGTATGAGACACGCGAGCAGTTCCTGGAGCTGATAGCGCTGCTGAAGAACCAGGGCGACCAGGTGATGTCAATACGCATGCGCGAGCCGCCGGGCATCCAGCTCCAGGACCTCATTACCCAGCCGTTCAGGCAATACGACCTTACCGAGAAGGGTAAGTACGAAGCCCGCGCCTCCGCCTACGCCTACTGGCAGATGCGCATCTGCGACCTTCCCGGCTGCATCGCTCGCACGAGCCTTCCCTTCGGCGATGCGCGGTTCAACCTGAAGCTCACCGACCCGATTGAGGGCCTGCTGGACAAAGACGCGCCGTGGCGCGGCTGCGCGGGCGATTACGTTGTGGCGCTCGGCAAAAGCTCAGGGGCTGAAACGGGGCACGACGACTCGCTTCCGACGATGACCGCATCGGTAAACGCGTTCACGCGCCTGTGGCTCGGAGTCCGCCCTGCGTCGTCGCTGCGATTCACCGACGACCTTGACGCGCCTGCCGAACTCATCGAAGCGCTCGATTCGGTCCTGCGCCTGCCGGCCCCCCGCCCCGACTGGGATTTCTAGTTCTTCAGCGCAGGCTATACCCGCCCGATAGCCCTAACTCCACACCAGAAATGGTATAGTATTATCGAGATGAATGGCATGGCGCATAAGGCAAGTGCGGCGTGCGCGGGGATGGCACCATGAAGAAAGAGTTCTCGATTAACCTGCTTGACTTAGTGCTGTCGCTGGCAACAGCGATCGACCTGGTGAGCACCGTTGTCGCCGACCACCACAAGCGAGTCGCCTATATCGCCCTGAGCCTGGGTGAGGAACTGGGCCTTAGCCACGAGGAGCTGGAAAACCTCGTGCTGGCAGGCTCGCTGCACGACATAGGCGCTCTGTCACTGAAAGAAAGGATAGACACACTGGAATTCGAGCTCGCGAACTCCAAAAACCACGCCGAGCTGGGCTACCGCTTCCTGCGCCAGTTCCCTCTGTTAGAGGGCGTTGCGGACATCGTGCGCTACCACCACGTGTACTGGGAGGACGGCAAGGGCGCGAAGGTGGACGGAAGCGACGTTCCGGCGGCAAGCCACCTGATCCACCTCGCCGACCGCATCTCGGTCTCCATTGACCCCAGGCGGCACGTGCTGATACAGGCGCAGGACATCTACCAGAAGATACGGGAGAACGCGGGCAGGATGTTCGTGCCCGAATACGTGGAAGCATTCGAGAAGCTCTCCGCCAGAGAGTATTTCTGGATGGACGCCGCGTCTCCGTCAATTGAGCTGGCGCTCAGGCGCCGGATTAAGTCAGACGCGGCAAAGCTCAGCCTGGAGGAAATGAGCAACCTTTCACAAGTGTTCACGCGCATAGTTGACTTCAAGAGCACGTTCACCTCGACCCACTCCAGCGGCGTCGCCGCGACCGCGGAAGCCCTCGCGCGTATCATGGGGTTCTCCGACATTGAATGCAGTTATATGAATATCGCCGGACACCTGCACGACCTGGGCAAGCTGGCGGTTCCCGCGGAAATCCTGGAGAAGCCGTCCGCGCTGAGCGAAGAGGAATTCAGCGTCATCCGCGGCCACACGTTCTACACGCGGCAGGTTCTGGAGAGCATGGGCGACCTCGGTGTCATCACTGAATGGGCGACGGCGCACCACGAGCGCCTGAACGGGTCGGGGTATCCCGGACACGAGAAGCACGAAGACCTGTCAGCCGGCGCAAGGATAATCTCCGTTGCGGACGTGTTCACCGCGCTAACCGAAAACCGCCCCTACAGGAAAGGGATGGGAAAAGACGAGGCGCTGGAAGTCCTCCAGGAGATGGCTGACACGTCCGCGCTGGACAGCAGCGTTGTATCGCAACTGCGCCAGAACTTCGACGAAATTAATGACGCGCGCATTGCAGCCCAGAAGGTCGCGGCGAAAGAATACGACGAGATGGTAAAGTCCCTGAACCTGTCCTGATTTGCGGCGTCTTCGCTCGCTGAAGAGCTGGGCTAATGAGCCCAGCCTGCTCTGCGGTGTTCCCCTTTCTAACAGGCAATGCTTGCCAGCCCAGCCAGGCTACCTCGGCACTGTGACCGACTTTAAAATTCCCTCGATAATCTCTTCGGGCTTGCGCCCCTCAATCTCCAGCTCCGGCGAGAGTATCAGCCGGTGGTTCAGCACGTGCGGCGTGAGCACGGCCACGTCGTCTGGCGTTACGTAATCGCGCCCTTCCAGCGCCGCCGCGGCCTTCGCTCCCCGCAGAATATGTATTCCCGCGCGCGGAGATGCACCGAGCACAATCCCCGGAAGCTCCCGCGTGCGCTGGACGATGTCGAGAATGTAGTCAAACAGCTCGTCTTTTACCCGCACCGCCGTCACTTCGCGCGCAAGCTCGCCAAACTTCGCCGACACCCCCAGGTCGCGCAGCCCCGCGCTGGAAATGTCCTGCGCGTCAAAGCCCTGGTGGTAGCGCATCAGCACTTCGCGCTCGCTTTCGCGCGGCGGGTAGCTCACCTTCACCCGCATCATAAAGCGGTCGAGCTGCGCCTCCGGCAGCGGGTACGTCCCCTCATATTCGATGGGGTTCAGCGTGGCGAACACGGTGAAGTCGTGCGGCAGCGGCATCACGTCGCCCTCCACCGTGACCTGCCGCTCCTCCATCGCCTCCAGCAGCGCCGACTGCGTCTTGGGCGGCGTGCGGTTGATCTCGTCGGCCAGCAGCAGGTGGCAGTAAATGGGCCCGCGGTGCAGCCTGAAGCGCCCGTCCTGCGCCGAATACACCATCGTGCCCAGGATGTCGCTGGGGAGCATATCCGGCGTAAACTGGACGCGCCTGAACGGCTCGATGCGCCCATCCCCCTCAATCTCCGGCGCGCCGCCAAGTATCGCCGAAAGCGCTTTTACCATCAGCGTCTTGGCAAGCCCAGGCACGCCTTCAAAGAGCACGTGCCCGCGCGAGAAGTACGCCACGAGCATCAGGCGCAGCGTCTCCTCCTGGCCGACAACGACCTTGCCGAATTCCTCGGTGATTTCGCGGAAAAGCTCAGATATGCGCATAGGCAACCCGTCCTCGCAGTTCAGTCCCCCGCGATTATATCATTGGCGGCGCATACCGCGCCTCGTGGAACCCTCAAAATCGGGACGC
>JAGGTK010000016.1 GCA_021163765.1 bacterium | reverse complement strand
TCGAAGCCTTGGATACTCTTCGGGATGGCATATCCGGGCGGGGGGCCTATCTACAGCGCAGGCTCATGGGCCTCAGGGCGGGACGGCCTCCCCATCTCAACTAATATACAAGGATGGAGTCTTGTGCGCCTAGGCGTTTACCAGCCTATGGATGGCTCGGCGCCCCGCCTTGCTCTTCTGAGATTTATGCGCCATATGGAATAGAGAGCCTTGCTGTGTCGCATAGGACAGAAGGATATCAAGCCAGCCATAACCCATTTTGGGTTATTCGGCAATAGGATATAGCATAGAAATGGCGATGCCGAAATCCGTATTTTCAAAAGATTACCAAATCGCCATAAAGCGCCTCAAGGAAGCAAGACTTGAGGCCGGCTTAACCCAGGCTGAAGTTGCTAAGAAGATCGGCAAGCCGCAATCGTACATTTCAAAAATAGAATGCGGCGAAAGGCGCGTAGATATCGCCGAACTCAAAATCCTGGCGCGAGTTTACAGGAAATCACTCTCTTTCTTTATATGATGCCGTACAATCACCAAGAGCTATGTAGTGTATTAAGCGAGATGAAGCGGGATTTTGCTGCTAATCCTGCCCTCGCAGTTCGTAGGCAGTCGTTCATTAAAATGCTGCACCAGTATTGCATATATGAGCTTATGCAACGTGGCTTCACGCGCTCATTAGAGCCAAAGTCGGAGGTTAAGATCTTGACCAGCCACAAGTATAAGAAGGCCGATGTAGCTGTCGTACATCCAACATCGGGCCCAATGCTAATTATAGGAGTAAGAAGCCAAATGAGTTCGTTAGGCAATAATTTTAAAAATTATTTCGAGATGGAAGTTGGCGAAGTATCCAGCATACACGAGCGGTTTCCGCTCTGCGTCGTTGGATTGCTTTATCTTCATCCCGAAAGAGACTTTATTCCTAGTCGAAGAATTGGGCCATTTGACTTTGGTAGGGCCGCGACTATGTTTTCCGTGATTACAGGGAGAGAAAAAGGAGAAGATCCGTTGGGCCTTTACGAAGAAATCGCTTACCTAAAAGTGGATTTTGTCCGAGATCCGCCGACCATTGATAATGCTTTCCCTGTACTAGATCAACTGAGAATAGATGATTTTTTCGATAAGCTTCAGCAAAAGCACGCTAAGAGGAATTTCCCACTCCTAAGTTAAAACAAGGGTTATGCAGCATATACTACTCGAGCTGATATTTTTTCCAGAGTAACCGATCTATCTTCTCTCTATCTCTTGTTCTTAGTAGTATTCTTCTTTCAGTCACCGTGAAAGACGGAATGGAGAAGTTTTTAATGTAGTTTTTTGCAAAGGACTTAAAGCCCCCTGAGTAATTCTTGCTAGTCTTCTCCAAGTAATACCACATCACCGATGAGTTAAGAATTCGTTCAAGAAGCTGATAATCCTCTTCATGCTTAGCGTATATTGCGTAGCCACAGTAGACCAGGCTATCTGTGTCTTCAACAATTACGAAAGACGGTTTATTACCCATCATTGGCGAAATAATCTTCTTGCCGAAATCGTTGATCCCTTGTGTGCGACCATATGCATACCAAGCCTTATACTCTCTTTTACCCTTATCTCGCTTAGCCAGTTCATCCTTAATAGCGCGTAGATATTCGTACGCTTTTGGATAATGAGTGCGCAGGTCCTTTTCTTCTATAAGACGTGCGCGACCATTTAGCGTTCTATATGGATAAATAATCCTCTCACAATTATTCTGAAGTGCAGCTCGGTCCTTTATCTTGTTTGGCTTAACAATTTTCCGTGTAATTCCTCGTTCAATCAAATACTCGCGTCCCTCGTAGCTCTTCTTTAAATATGGCTTGCCGTTATCTGGTATTAAGAAGAGTGAATTGTGCAGGGTTGCGATACCCGTTACATACCTAGCTACGTAGCGGTCAAGCGGGCAGCCAGCTTGCTCAATCCTTAGTATGTTCTCCGCATCCTTCTTCGATAACAAACGCCACTCCTCCGAGTTTAACGCTGTCACTTTAACTTCTCTAAAGTTTAATTCGCGGAGCGTTTTTATCTCATCTAGACTGTCAATGAGCGCAAATTGTACAGTATTGCAGCTTCTCTTATTAAGAATGGTTATGCAGGTGTATGTCGTCGCTCCTTCAAATATTTGCAGTCCGTTGAAATCAATGATCTTCTCGACGTATTTCTTTTCGCTTAAGAATCCCCGCAAGATCTTCGCATTAAAAGAAGAGAGGTAGGTGCTGGGTGTGATGTACCCAATGCGCCCACCGCTATTTGTCCAATTTGCGGCCAATTCAAAAAATGGGATATAGAGGTCGGCGTTTGCGAAGTTCCCGGTAGGCCATCTCTTTATATTCTCTCGAACATCGACTCTCAAGTTCTTTGTTCTTACATATGGGGGATTGCCAACAACGTAGTCAAAGCCCTCGAAGCCAAGCGCTTCTCTTTTCCAGCAAAAAACCAAAGCGTCGCCAACATGTAGGTTGAAGGTTAGCTCTCTCTGGTCTTCGCCGCTTATTACCGCAAGCAAAGATAGAATTAATCGAACGTGCTCGATGTTAGATCTCAAGATGTCTACGCCATACAAGTACGTTGCGAATATTTCTGCATAAGAGAGACGAGTTTTTCGTTTGAGTAATTTGGCAGCTTCAACCAGAAAGGCGCCACTCCCGCAGGCAGGATCACAAATCGTGCCGATACCGTTTACCGTTTCTTCAATGATATAGGAGACTATCTCTGGGGGTGTGAAGTATGCACCGTTTATTTTTTTATCCTCGCCCTCCACGCTAAGTTCATAGAATTTACCTAGCAACTCCAGTGTTGGGTCAGCTTTCTGTTCTAAAAGGAAATACTCAATTTGCTCTACCTGCTTATTAGCGCGGCTTGCGATCTTCTGAACCGCTCTGTTTCTGATAGGCCAGGTTCCGTGGATGTGGAGTATGAGTCTAACTAGCGCGGCTTCTGCGTCCGAGATATTGTACTCAGATAGCTTTGCAACCACCTGAGTGATCGTTGGCTTTTTGCGCATCAGCTTCATTTTACACTGTTTATCAGACTGGCTTAAGGCGGCATCGGGCACTCTCTCTGTAATAAGCGACTCTTGTGTGCCGTTCACGATACATCAATGATACAACTAAAGCTATACATACGTCAAGCCACCAGCTGGCAGGTACCCCCCTTTGCCGAATCTATGTCCTTAGCGGATACACGGGAGGACGTTGGCTCAGGCACCAGCATTTAGTCTAGCACAGGCGTTCGCTTCAAAAATCCAGCTCCCAGTCGCGGGCGAGCTCGTTGGCGCGGGGGTAGCTTTCAAACGTGCCGGCGTCCTGCCACGCGCCCTGCAAAACGCCGTATGTCATCTGGCGCTGCGCGATGTAATGGTCGTTTACGTCGCTTATCTCGTATTCGCCGCGCCCGCTGGGCTTGAGGCTGCGGATGACGGCAAAGACGTCCGGCGTGTAAAAGTACGCGCCCGTTACGGCATAGTTGCTCCTGGGCTCGGCGGGCTTCTCCTCGACGCCTGTGAGATTGCCTTCGCCGTCGAAGACCGCGACGCCGAAGCGCCTGGGCTCTGCGACTTCCTTGAGCAGGATGCGCGCCTTTTCGCTTTGCGCTATAAACGCGGCGGCTTCGCCTGAAAGGTCGTCCTCGAACAGGTTGTCGCCCAGAAGCGTTAGGAAGCGGTCGCCGCCCACGAAGTTCTCCGCCAGGCCCACCGCCTGCGCGATGCCGCCGGCTTCGTCCTGCACCCGGTAGGTCAGGTCCATCCCCAGCTCGCCGCCGGAGCCGAGAAGGCTCACGACCCCGCCCATATGCTCGCGGCCGGTGACGATGAGGACCTGGACAATGCCCGCCTGCTTGAAGCGGTAGAGCGGGTGGTAGATCATCGGGTATTTGCCCACCGGCAGCAGGTGCTTGTTGGTGACTTTTGTAAGCGGGAGCAGCCGGCTTCCCGAACCGCCCGCGAGTAGCACGCCTTTCATTTCCCTTCGCCCTCCTTTTCCTCAATCCGTTCGACAACGCCGGTGACATAGCCGTCGGCGAGCTCGGCGACCACGGGCTTCCCGGCTTCAGCCTGCTTCGCGCTGGTTATCAGCTTCCCGCGCCCCTCAGTCCACAATAGCGCGAAGCCCCGGTCCAGCGTCGCCTGCGGGTCAACCGCCGCGAGCCGCGCCCGCGCAAGCTCAAGCTTCTGCGAGTTTGCGTCCAGCTTGCGCCGCGCCGCGCTGACCAGCCCGCCTGCGCGCTCGTCGAGCAGCGCCATCCTGTCCTGAACGCTTCTCAGGACTCTGCGCGGAGCCAGCCTGATTAGAGCTGTCTTTAGCCTCTCGTGACGGCGCTCCAGCCAGAGCCGCACGCTTCGCCTCAGGGCTGCGGCACCATCCGCCAGGCCATCCTCGTGCCGCGCGATGCGCCGTATCGCGTCCGCAGCCAGGCGGTCAACCCGCACCGACGCAAGCTCGCGTTCCCGCGACTGCAATTGTCCCATAACCCGTGTGACCAGTTCGTTCGCCGACTGCTGCAATCCTGCGCGAAGCTCGCGGATGTCCGGCGCGACGATTTCAGCCGCGGCGGAAGGCGTCGGCGCCCGGTAGTCCGCCACGAAATCGGCGATGGTAAAGTCCACCTCGTGGCCGACGCCGGTAATTACCGGTGTCTTCATCGCGTAAATGTGCCGCGCCAGGGCCTCATCGTTGAAGCACCACAGGTCTTCCAGCGAGCCGCCGCCGCGAACGAGCAGTATCACATCGCATATCTTCGCCGCCTCCGCCCGCTTCAGTGCGCCGATGAGCTGCGGTGCGGCTTCGTCGCCCTGCACGGGCGAGGGAAACAGCACGACGCGCAGGTACGGCGCGCGCCGCGAAAGCACGTTCACCACGTCGGTGTACGCCGCCGCCTGCCGACTGGTTACAAGGCCCACTACGCGCGGCATCTCCGGCAGCGGGAGCTTGTGCGTTTCGTCGAACAGCCCCTCATCCGCCAGGCTGTGCTTGAGCTTCTCGAAGCGCGCGGCCAGCTCCCCCTCGCCCTTCAGCATCAAATCGCGCACGGTAAGCTGATACTGCCCGCGCTGCTCGTAGACGGTGATGTCCCCGAACGCGTAAACCTCGGTGCCGTCCTTGACCTCACGCTTGCGCTGGCGGGAGTAGCTGAAAAACACGCAGGAGAGCTGGGCGCCTTCGTCCTTCAGCGTGAAGAACAGATGGCCGGTCGGAGTCGGGCGGACGTTGCTGGTCTCCCCGCGCACCCAGATGCCCTGCAATACCGGCTCGCCCTCAACCAGCCCGCGCACCAGTTTCGTCACCTCGGTCACGGTCAGGGCGCGCTCCTGTGATTTTTTGGCGGCGGGAATGAGCAATTCCATCGTAAGTATTTTATCGCAGGCGCGAGCGGATAGCTTCAACAATGAGATCCGCTGCGGTTTCGACCGTTTTGGGGCGGCAAATGCGCTGCCGGACCTGCGCCAGGTCGCCGCGCATCCGGGCCATCGCGCCGGCGTCCGACAGGAGCGCCAAAGCGGTGCGTGCAATCTTCGCGGAGTTGCAGTCGCCGCGCACGAGTTCGGGAACCACGTGCCGCCCGGCGATGATGTTGGGGAAGGCGTAAGCCGGAAGCCTGAAGCGGGTGAACGTTGCGTAGAGGAAGTCGTAGAGCGGCCGCACCTTGTAGACCGCAATGTGCGGAGTCCCGGCGATGGCGCACTCGTGGGTGGCCGTCCCCGATGCGACTATCATCAGGTCTGCGCCTGTGAGCAGGTCGTAGCGCTGCCCGGGCTCCAGAAGCTTTATGTCAACCGAGCACGCTTTCGCCATCCGCAGCAGGCTGCCGCGCAGCCCTGGAAGTGCCACGGGCAGCGCAAATACCGCCGAAGGCGTCTTTTCAGCGATGATGCGCGCGGCGCGAACAAGTTCCAAGCCGATGAGCGAAACTTCCTCGCGGCGCGAACCGGGCATCAGACCGATGAGCGGCGCATCGCCTTCCGCACCGACTAGCCTGCGCAGCTCGTCTCCGGCAAGCACAGGCTTGATCTGATCGCACAGGGGATGCCCGATGAAGGAATAATTTACCCCGAAGTGCTCGAACAGGTTTAGGCCAATCGGATAGATTGCCAGCGCGAGGTCCACCGACTCCCGCATCTGCTCGAAGCGGCTGCCAATGCGGCGGCGGAAGCTTTCGGGCTGCTCGGCAATCCGCTCGAAGCGCTCATCGGAAGCCGCCTGCCACATTACCGGCGCGATGTAATGGACAATCGCTCCCTCGTACCCGCCATCCCGCAGCGCTTTTGCAAGCTTTAGGTTGAAAAACCGCCAGTCAACGAGAATCACCGCGTCGGGCCGGTCGCGCAGAATACGCCGCAGCGCCTCGCGGAAAAGGCGCACGTGAGACGGCGCGCGCATAAGGTTGCTGAAGACCCCCATCGCGGAGCCGGCCGCGGTGTCATGCACAACTTCAGCACCGGCTGCTTTCAGGTTGACCGAGCCGAGCGCCGTGGCTTGCAGCGAGTCCACTAAAGGATGTTCCGCCAGCGCCGCCAGCAGCCGAGCGGCGTGCATGTCGCCGGATAGCTCGCCTGTAGAGACAAAGACCCGCAGAGCTGCGCTACCCCCGCTCATTGGAGTTCAGCGCCGTTGGATAAGGCTCATTGGCGTGCTCCGGGAAGTGGACTGCGTCACCTTTGCTGTAGGACTCGATGGCTGCCAGTGCCACCTGAATCGTGTAAAGCGAATCCTCGCCGGAAACCGCCGGCGGCTGGTCGTTGAGTACCGCTTCCACCAGGCTCGCAAGCTCAAGCTTTAGTGGCTCATCGCGTTCGACCAGGCCCGTGTCCACCCAGTCCTTTCCGTCGTACACGATTAGCGATTGCTGGATGAGATCCACCAGCCCGAAGTGCTCCGTGCCGACAACGAACATCTTGCGCACCTTATAAGGCGAAAGCCAGCTCAGCTCAATGTAACCGGCCGCGCTTTGGGCAAACTTCAGGCTTATGGCGGCGTGGTCTTCATACTCGTGTATCTTCGCGGCGCCAAGGGCGAAGACCGCCTCCGCCTTGCGGCTGTAAAGGTAGCTGATGAGGTCGATGTCGTGGCTCCCCAGATCCAGGATAATACCGGTATCGAATATGCGGCGGTTGTACGCGCCCACTCTCAGGTTGCTGATGGAGTGCACTTCGCCCAGCTTGCCGGAGGAAATGGCATCCTTGAGCGCGATAACCGCAGGATTGAAACGCTCAACGTGGCCCACAAAGACCTTCCTTCCGCGCTCCTTCGCCGACTCGATAATCGCGCCGGCCGAATCCAGCGTGTTGCTGATTGGCTTTTCGATGAGCAAATGGCAACCGGCTTCCAGCGCTGCAAGAGCAACTTCTACGTGCAGCGAGGTCGGCACCGCGATGCTGACCAGCTCAGGAGCCTGCTTCAGGAGTTCCTGGTAGTCCTTGTGGAAGCGGACATTGTGGATTGCGGCGAGTTCGGCAACGCTCTCGTCGATGTCGGCCACACCGACAAGCTCAACTGTGGGCAGCTCGCTGTAGATGCGAACGTGGTGCTTGCCCATCGAACCCGCACCAATAACGCCGACTCTGAGAGCCATAGCTAACCCGCTTTTCGCTCCTGCGAGTCCTCGCGGAGTTTTCGCATCTCCATTTCCACCGCCGCAATAACCTCGTCGAGTGTCCCTTTGAAGCGGAAGCCCGACGCCGCGTAATGCCCGCCGCCGCCGAACGCTTCCGCCACCCGGCTGGAGTCAAAGTCGTTCCTCGACCTCACGCTGACTCTCACCAGCCCGTCGTCCACAACTTTAAAGAGGAAACAGACCTTCGGTTCCTCCAGCGTTTTCAGCGTGTCAATGATATATTCGGTATCGGAAAGGCTACAGTTAAACTCCGCGCGCATTTCCGGGGTTACGTGGGTGTAGCAGTAACCAAGCTCGTCATTGATTCTGAACGCTTCCAGCGCACGGCCAAGTAGCCGAAGCTGGCCGCTGGTCTGATTGTTGTAGACGGCTTCAACAACCGTGTGGGGCACTACGCCCCGGCGCACCAGCTCCGCAGCAATCTCCAGCGTTGTTAGTGTCGTATTGCTGTACGAGAACTTTCCCGTGTCCGTGAGAATCGCCGCATAAAGGCAGGTTGCAGCCCCCTGCGGCAGCGGAAGCCGGAGCCGGCGGAAAATTGCGAAGACAATCTCGCCGGCGGCAGCAGCCTCCGGCACGATTAGATTCACATCCCCGTACTGCTCATTCCCCCGGTGGTGGTCGATATTAATCAGCGTAGTTCTTCCCTGCTGGTGGCGAGGGTCGTGCACCGAAAAGACGCCGAGACGGTTCAGCTCGTCAACGAACGGCTTTCCCAGGCGCTCGAAGGTGGCGTTGTCACTGACGAATATAAGGTCAGGCAGCTTGTCGGGCAGCTTCTGGGTTACCTGTATCTCGTCCGCACCCGGAAGGAACGAGTACATGCGCGGCACCGGCTCGCTGAAAAACGTCTGGACCTCCCGCCGCACCGATTTCAGTGCGTGATGGATCGCCAGGGCGCAGCCGATGGTGTCGCCGTCGGGGTTCTCGTGCGGCAGATTCCAGATCGTCCGCGAGTTGATTGTAAGCCGCGCTATCTTGCGAATGGTTGTGGTGTATTGTTTGAACATATCGCGTGTCAGGTCTTACCGCCGCATTCCTCCTCGGCGTCAGTGTTGTCTGCACTGAGCCCGTTGAGAAGCTGGGCGATGCGGACGCTTTCCACCAGGCCCCGGTCTTCAACGAACTTCAGCACAGGTATTTTCTTAAGTTCAATCCGCCCGCGCAGCTCACGCCGGATGAACGACGATGCGTGGTTGAGTGCGCTGACGGTGCGCTCTGTTACGTCAAGCCGACCTTCCCGCCCTCGCACTGCTATCATGGCGCAGGAAAGGTCTTTGTTCATCTTTACGCCCGTAACCACGGTTCCCTCGCAGGCGGGATCCTTGACTTCACCGAGGATAATGGCGCTTATCTCCTGCTGGATCACAGCGGCCACCATCTTTCTTCGTCGGGCTTTTCGTTCCTCAGGCAACATAACATCCTCGCCACGCGAAGGGCAGGATTATACATGAACCGCGCGCATGTCACAATCCAGCTTCCAGCTAGCCCTCGTCCCCTTCCGGCCGTTCCAGGCCCTTGATCGTGTAGGAGCCGTTGCGCTCCTCAAGGTGGCTCTCAATCGTCAGCCTGGCATCCTGCAGATAGGCCGAGCATTCCCTTATCAGCCCCACGCCCTCTTCAAAGAGCCTGGTGAGCTTCTCCAGGGGGATATCCTCGCTTTCTATCTCGTCAAGGATCCGTTCCAGCCTCTCGTATTTTTTTTCAAAGGACGCAGGTTTCTTGGCGGATTTGCCCACGATTCGGCGCTCCTTTTTCCCGGCTTTCGTCGCGTCATTGGCCGGGGTGTCGTTCTCCCCGAACAGGTTAACACGCTCCACAGCCCCAATTCTAACATGC
Source organism: bacterium (assembly GCA_021163765.1). Taxonomy (GTDB): domain Bacteria; phylum 4484-113; class 4484-113; order 4484-113; family 4484-113; genus JAGGTK01. The sequence continues at coordinate 6,250 of JAGGTK010000016.1, read as the reverse complement.
CGTCATTTCCTGGGCACTACAGCCAGAATATTGGCGACGCTGCGGGGCACGCCGCCCTGGGGACGGTTGGCAACGCGTCCGCTAACGTACATAGTCGAGCTGCCGCCGCCGTCAAACCCCATCAGGTACTCCACGTTTAGGAAGTCGCGCCCCACTATCGCCAACTGGTGCCACGTCGCCCCCACGGAATAGTCAGGCGAGCCGGCATCAATGACGATGAGGGCAATCTTCCCGTTCCGGGTCAGGCCCACCGCAGTGCGGGCGGTAGCGGTACTCAACGTCTTCGAAAAGCGTTCACTCTTGTAATCGAGCACGTACCGCCCCTCTTCCACCAGCATCGGGCCGCCCCCCAGCAGGTGGGGGTATCTCTCCCACCCTTCCGGCAGGTTAGTTTGCACCTCTACTTCGGCGCCGAGGTAAACAGTTTTGAGCAAGTCGCCGTAGCGCCGGATGGCGTTGCTGTGAAGGCTGACAACGAGTTCGTCCGCGCCAATAGCCGTATTGTGGCTGTTTTCGCCTATTACAAGGTACTTCTCGCCGACGTAATTCTCCTCGCCTTCCTTCGCCCTGCGGGGAGATACCCGCTTGAGAATCAACTCCAGCCCCCACCTGTTGGTGCCCGTTGTCGGGCCGTACTCGGAGCTGTAAGCCACAATTTCACCATACTTGCGGGGCCGGTTGTAGCCGAAAAGCGGAAGCGTGGTCCCCTGTTCAGGGGGATGTAGCGTTGAGTGAAGCTCGAATGTGGCGAAATGGACCCCGCCTGTAGCATCTATGCCCAGCACCGGCCGCGGCAGGAACTGCTCAAAGACCGTCCGGTGGTCGATCTTTATTAGTCCTACGGGCAACCGAGACGCGCCGGTGTCGAAGAAACCGCCGTTAATGGCAGCGATAGCGTTAACCTGCTTTGCCAGGTTTTCTACCGGCGCCAGCGAGCCGATACGGTTGTTTGCCAGCACCGGGCGAATTGTGTACCCGCTCTCCGGGCTCACCTCCAGCATGTACAGGTGTGCCGGCCCCTGCTCAAAGCCCAGGCGGAAGTGGTAGAAAGTCACGCCTTTGCCAATGGGCTTTGTCCACTGCTGTTCCAGTTCCCAGGCGCGGGCGGGCGCGTCCATCGCCATAAAAAGGCCGGTAACGACTACACATATGGCCAGTAACGCGCCGATGCGGGGAAGCGTGCTCACACCTCGCATTCTACCAAAGCTTGGGCGTATGTGATAAGATATTCGCCTGCGTAAGTCTGACGTGAGGATATTCAGGCGTTATGGCCGAAAAGGTGGAACAGACGGACCGGGAGAAGGCGCTGGATCTTGCGGCAAAGCAGATTGAGCGCCAGTTTGGCCAGGGAGCCATAATGAAGCTGGGCGATTCTCCCCGCCGCATTACCACCGGCGTTATTCCCACCGGCTCGCTCGGTCTGGACATCGCGCTGGGCGTGGGAGGAATCCCGCGGGGCCGGGTCATCGAGATTTACGGCCCGGAGGCTTCCGGCAAGACAACTCTTGCACTCCACATTATCGCCGAGGCTCAGAAATCCGGCGGACCGGCAGCCATTATCGATGCCGAGCATGCCATTGACCCTGAATACGCGGCCAATCTTGGCGTGAATATCAACGATCTGCTCATCAGCCAGCCCGACACGGGCGAACAGGCACTGGCCATCGCTGAGACGCTCGTTCGCTCAAACGCGATTGACGTTGTCGTCATCGACTCCGTCGCGGCGCTGGTGCCCAAGGCCGAACTGGAAGGCGAGATGGGAGACGCCCATGTCGGCCTGCAGGCCCGCCTGATGAGCCAGGCTCTGCGCAAACTTACAGCCATCATCGCTAAATCGCGTACGGCTTTCGTGTTTATCAACCAGATTCGAGAGAAGATCGGCGTCCTATTCGGCAATCCGGAGACGACGACCGGCGGCCGTGCGTTGAAGTTCTACTCCACCGTGCGTATCGAAGTGCGGCGGAGAGATTCTCTGAAGGAAGGCACAAACATAATCGGCAACCGAACGGTGGCAAAGGTCGTGAAGAACAAGGTTGCGCCTCCCTTCAGGAGAGCGGTCTTTGACATTATCTTTGGCAAAGGGATCAGTAAAACCGGCGAGATTCTTGATCTGGGCGTGGATCTGGGACTTGCGGCAAAGTCCGGTTCCTGGTATTCGTATGAAGGCACCAAGCTGGGACAAGGCCGGGAGAGCGCCAAGCTCTTCTTAGAAAGCAATCCCGATATTTGCGGCGAGCTGGAATCCAAGATCCGTGAAAGCAGTGGGCTGACTGCCAACCTCGAACCCGCCCCTGAAGGCAACGAGGGGGAAGGTGAGGTCGAAACGGAGGATACGAGCTAGCCCGTCCGCCTGTTGCCGGCAAGAATGTGCCTTACTGGATGTACGGCTGCGATTCGCCGGTTTTAGCGCTCGTTTGCGTTTAAATCCCTACCGCCTGAACCCAAGGAGTCCCCCATGGTTACGTTCGCGTGGATTGCACTAGCAGTTGTTTGTCTTGTTGTGGGGGTGGTGGGTGGCTATTACTTCTTGAGCCTGGTCGGCATAAGGCGTCTGGACGACGCCAGGGAAGAGTACCACCGCTACCGTTCAGAGAAAAAAGATGCAGCGGAGAAGGAAGCCGGCGCTATTGTCGCTTCAGCCAAGCAGGAGATAAAGGCGCTCCGTGAAAGCGCGGAAAAAGAGCTAAACCGTCGAAAACAGGAGCTTGAGCGGCGTGAGAGGAATTTCTATCGGATGGAAGAGAAGCTCACGCACCGCATGGACAAGCTCGACAACAAGCTCAATGAGGCGGAGAAGGCGCGGCAGCGCGCCGTGGAACTGGAACAGAAGCTTGAAGGGAAACACGCCGCCATAGATGAAGAGCTGGCGCGTGTCGCCCAGCTTACGCGCGACGAGGCGCGCGAAACCCTTCTCAAGCGGGTGGAAGAGGAAATGGCGTACGAACTCGACAAGCGCCGCCGCGAACTTGACCAGCAGGCCGAGCGAGACGCGGCGCAGGAAGCGCGCAACCTCGTGGTGAAGGCCATCCACCGATGCACCGTGGACCACTACTCCGACGCCATTATCACGACGGTGGAGCTTAAAAAGGACGACATGAAAGGCCGCATCATCGGGCGTGAAGGCCGCAACATCCGCACTATCGAGCAGCTTACAGGCGTGGATATCATCATTGACGACACGCCCAATGTCGTTGTGCTTTCGAGCTTCGACCCCGTGCGGCGCGAAGTGGCACGGCTGGCGATGGAGCGGCTGGTCGCCGACGGCAGGATTCACCCGACGAAGATAGAGGAGGTTGTCGCAAAGGCCTCGGAGGAGATGGAGGACGTGGTCTGGGAGGCAGGCCAGGAAGCCGCATTCCGTACCGGAATCACCGGCTTGCATCCTGAGCTAATAAAGCTGCTCGGCAGGCTCAAATTCCGCACCAGCTTCGGCCAGAACGCCCTCAAGCACTCCATTGAGGTCTCCAACCTGGCATCGGTAATGGCTGCTGAACTGGGCCTCGACCCCAAGAACGCCAAGCGCGGCGGGCTGCTGCACGACATCGGCAAGGCAATGGACGCCGAACTTGAAGGCACACACCCGCAAATCGGCATGGAGTTCGCCAAGAAGCACGGCGAGAACCCGGTTGTATGCAACGTAATCGGAGGCCATCACGGCGACATCGAGCAGACGGTGGAGGCGGTGATTGTCCAGGTAGCCGACGCGGTGTCCGCGTCCAGGCCCGGCGCGCGCGGGGAGGCCATGACCAGCTACCTGCAGCGCCTGGAGAAGCTGGAGGATATAGGCAGGTCGTTCAGCGGTGTGGAGAAGTGCTACGCCATCCAGGCCGGCCGCGAGCTTAGAGTGCTGGTGAAGCCGGAGATGGTGGACGACGTGGTCGCCTACAGCCTCTGCCGCAAAATCGCCAAGCGCATTGAGGAAGAGCTGGAATACCCCGGCATGATCCGCGTGACCCTCATCCGCGAGCTGCGCGAAACCGAGTTTGCGAAATAGTGGCTGGCGGGTGCTCCACCTGCGTGACGCTGTTGAACCGTGGCGGCTGCCCCGCGAAGGAGCGATGCGGGTCAGAGCAGCTTTATCTGCGTATCGCCCAGCGCGATGATGTCGCCGGCATAGGCGGCTTCAGGCTGGTGCGGCGCAAGCTTGCGCCCGTTGAGTTCGGTGCCGTTGGTTGAGCCGAGATCCTCAACCGTGACGGCATCGCCCGTCTTGCGGATGCACGCGTGGCGGCGGCTCACCCGGCCGTCGTCGGGAAGGACGATTATGCCCTCCTTGCGGCCAATGAAGAGTTCAGCTTTTAGCTCAAACGCCATACCGCTGTGCGGGCCGGTGACGACGAGCGCGCTTGCTGCGGGTGCTCCGGGCGGCTCGGTTTCGAGGGGAATGCCCATCTCGGCGCGCGTTTCGCGCTCCTCGCGGTCGGCCTCCTCCATCAAATACTCGATGTCCACCTCGCCCGCGTCGGGCCGCACGCGTCGCTCATGGAAGATGACGCGCGTGTTGCCGATAATGAAGTCGTCGCCGTCCTGCAGCCGCGCTTGGCGGATGGGCATTCCGCGGTAAAGCGGCGGATTGGCCTCGTCCAGCGCGGTGAGCGTGAATCCCTCGCCGCCAAGCTCGATGCGCGCATGCTGGCGCGAGACGCCTGGGTCGTGGCGGATCTGCACCGTGCATTCCTCGCCGCGCCCGAGCAGATTGTCGCCGCGCAGCACGTAGTCCTTTCCCTCCAGCGGCGCGACCATCACGGTGACCCACGCGGCGCGAAGAAGCTTGCTTATAGTGAGCACGACCAGCGCGATAAACGCAATCGCCATCAAAATAGCGCCCGGCCAGATCATCCGCGCTAGCGCCGTGCCCAGCCCCGGCGAGCGGAATGTGAAGCCGGTCTCGGCGGTGCGCCCAACCGTCTGCGCCGTGACCGTGCCCTCAACAATCGCGCCCTGGCGCATCTCGCGCGAGTCGTATTCCAGCACGTATTCGTTGAGGATCTGGTCGAGTATCGTCTGGTAGATTTCCTTGAGGTCGTAGGGCGTCGGCGATTCGAAAAACATCCCGCCCGTGCCGTCGGCGACGTACGTCAGCCCGTTCACGTCGATCTGGTCGCCCAGGCCCAGCGTGAAGACGGAGAAGCTCTCGTTTTTCGCCAGCACCTCGTCGCGGAAAAAGTCCATCAGCGTGTCGGGAGTTTCCGTGCTCGCGTTGTCCAGCCCGTCTGACAGCACGATGACCGCGCGCCTGTAGCCGCTTTCGTGCCGCGCCAACGCCATACCCTTGCGGATGGCGTCGTAGAGCCGCGTCTGCCCGAACGCGCGCAGGTGCTCCAGCGCGTCGGTGACGATTCCCTTGTCGTCGGTGAAGTCCTCCACCGTCACCACGGCGTCGGCGAACTTTATAAGCGCAACGCGGTCGTCGCGCGCAAGCTGGCGGATGAACGCCTTCACCGCCTCGACTTCGAGGTCCAGCGGCGACGGCACGTCCTCTACTTCGCCGCCCACAGGCCTGCCGAAGCGCAGCACTCCGTGCGCCACCTCGCCCTGCATCGAGCCGCTCACGTCAATGACGAAACATATCGCGAGCGGCAGGTCAAAGACCTCGGGGTTGGCGAAGCGCACCTCGTCAACCGGCTCGCCGTTTTCGGTGATGCTGAAATCCTCGGGCAGCAGGTTCTTTATCGGCAGGCCGCGCGTGTCGGTCACGGACACGAACAATCGCACGACCGGAAACTCGCTCAGGTCGTATTGCGAGATTCGCGCCCCGCGCGCCTTAGGCGCGGGTGGCGGTGCCGGCGCAGGCTGGGCTGGCGTGATGGGCGCTGTGGGCGCAGTTCCCTGCACCGGCGGGACGCTCGTCTGCGCGTATCCCGCCGCCGCGCAAAACACAACGGACGCGGCAAGAACTGCCGCCCGCGCGACGAACGCGGCGATGATGCACCGTATCCGGCTTCCTGAGCGCAATCGCACAGCACCATCATTCTACCGCACTCGATGCTGGCGCGCTTTACGTCCACTACTCCTCGTAGCGCGAATACATCAAGCGGGCGTTGGTCTGGTCGAAGTAGGCTATCGCGGCCGTGCCTTCGATTAAAGCCATTGAGGACTACATCGGCTTCGCTCGGTGTCTGCAACAGAGATCCCACCCTTGTATATTAGTTGAGCTGGGAAGGCCGTCCCGCCCTGAGGCCCATGAGCCTGCGTTGTAGATAGGCCCCCCGCCCGGATATGCCATCCCGAAGAGTATCCAAGGCTTCGA
>JAGGTK010000027.1 GCA_021163765.1 bacterium | reverse complement strand
CGCCGAGCGCAACGCCAATCCCGACCCCAAAAGCGACAGTGTGCATCAGCAGGCTCCGCTTGAATGCGCCAACGGTTATCTCCTCGACCTTGATGGCCAGCGCGTTTAGCGCCGGTTCAGCGAGCGTCGCCCCGTAGCCCATCAGGAAGGCGAAGATGATCGTGACAGCCCTGCCCAGAACTTCACCGAGAAGCGCTTCACCGGGCGGATTAAATGCGTTGGGAAGCGTGCTGCCGACCTGCCCGCCCAATGGAGATAAACCGGTGCCCAGTCCGAGGTTGAATAGGAACATTCCGAAAACGGCGAAGGAAATACCTAGCCAGACCTCGCGCGGGCGCTCTAGCGGGATCCTCACGAGAAACTTCAGCACGACATACAGAAATATAACCAGCGGCACTATCGCCTGAAATGCCGACACCAGCGCGGAGAAAACCGCTCCGGACAGGCTTAGCTGTTCTGCGGCGGGGGATGCGCCAATCGCCGCTTGCACGCTGGATGGGTCGAAGTTACCGATGTAAAAGAGAGTAAGCCCCGTCAGGAGAACCGCTATGATGGGGAACAGGGATGCCAGCGTAACGATGCCGAACCCAGCCTTTCCCGTGTCCGCACGCCCCGCCACGGCGGCAAGCCCTATTCCTAGCGAGAGCACCAGCGGCACTGTGACGGGGCCGGTTGTAACCGCGCCGCTGTCCCAGGCAAGGCCGATAATCGGGGCTGTAAACTCGTTAAAATAAGCAATCAGCGTGAGCGACAGTGCAGCGATAACCGTAGGAACTATCAGGACCCCCAGCCGCCAGTCACGGATGATGCGCAGGATTCCCAGAAGCGCGGCTATGCCTACACCGATACCGATACAGATAACAAGAAGCGTGCTCTGCTCGTTTAGAAGGTAGTGCAGCAATGGTGCCCTTTCAGGATCAATCCAGGCGCCGGCCGCCTTCAGTGCTCCGATGGAGGGTTCGGCCAGAGTCGCCCCGATACCCACGAGAAAGGCGAATCCGAGCACGACGGGGAGCGTTGCGTTCTGCGGAAGCCCTGCGCCAATCCGTTCGCTGAAGGGCATCAGGCCCAGCCGCAAGCCCTCCATGAAGAACATCAGGCCGACGATTACGCAGAATACGCCCCAGCCGATCTGCAAAGCTTGCTCTATGCTCTCCCGCAGCACAATCACCTGGAACAGCACCAGATACGCAACGACGGGAAGTACCAGGCTGAACTGCTCCCAGAATTTACTGCCGATGTACGGCGCTAGTATGACCGTAGCCTCGCGCGGAGTGACGCGGATATGCTCGTTTGCGCTTCTGCCTTTTGATCGATACATTGGTTTTGGCGTCGGGTTCCTCCGTCTCCCGTAACTCAGCACAATTTAGCGGAAGTGCATTTCGTATGCAACCCTGGTTGTTAGCATTGTGAAGCGCACGATGCGCCTCCATTGAGACGGGAAAAACAGCTTCATACGGCCTGCAAGCATATCCCCACAGGCTACGCGCGCAGACCGAGCCACACTGCGACCGCCGCGAATGCGAACGACACAAGATACAAAATCAGCACGGTATTGCGATGCGCCAGGCCCTCTATGAAACTCCGGGCGGCATCGTCAATTATCTCTCCGCTGCGGAGCATCTGCTGCCTGCGCCTGCGGTTCACAAAAAAGAGTATCCGGTGGTGTATGTGCTTTTTATCGGGCGAAGTGATGGGCTTGCCAGCCACCACGCGCCGCAGAATGGCAAACGTAGTGTCCGCGATAGGCACCAGCAGGATAAGCAGCGGAAGCAGGAACGCGATTACCGTCGTCTGCTTGAAAAAGCCCAGGAGCGCTATCGTTGCTAGATAGTAGCCCATCAGCAGCGCCCCGCCATCTCCCACGAAAATGCGCGCGGGATAAAAGTTGTAGGGCAAGAAACCGAGCAGTGCGCCCAGTACCGCCAGGCTCACGAGCGAGAAGAAATAATCCCCCCGGGCAAGCGACAGCACCAATATAGCCAGGAATGCCACCGCGCTGATGCCTGCTGAAAGGCCGTCCAGCCCGTCAACGAAGTTAATCGTGTTGACGATACCGACGATCCAGAATACTGTTAGCACATAGCTGAACCAGGGAGGTAGGAACAGCGTCCCAAACAGAGTGCCTACATTAATTCCCGCCCAGGCGACTGCGAGCGCGATGATGATTTGAAGGCCGAACTTCACCCGAGCCGAGAGGTGCCACAGGTCATCCGCCAATCCCAGGGCGAAAAACAGCACTGCGCCACCCAGCAGGGCAAATAGCTGGGGACGCGACAGCGGAATGAGCTCGGGATCCAGCACAGCCGCAATGTAGCCTATGCTGACCAGCGTCGCAACGAATATCGAGACGCCGCCAAGCCTGGGTTTCTCCCCATGATGGATCTTGCGGGCATTGGAAACGTCGTAGAGCCTGAATCTCCGGCACAGCGCGAGTACCAGCGGCGTTACCAGAAGCGCCACAACGAAGGCTCCGATACCCGTGGCGATAATGAGAGTGGTCATTGTGCCTGCCCACATACCCCTGCCGTAGGGAACGGCGATTCCCGCTCCCTCCAGCCCGCTGATTCTAGCACAGGGGGAACCCTAATCCGATGTGGATGTACGGCGCAAAGCATGCTTCCGGTATCTTTGCAGCACACGCGACGGGTAACAAGTTCGCTGGCAGTCAATGAGGAGTTTCGCGTGCTGGCCGTCTCCGGTTACCGGCCTGTCTCGGCTACAGGTTTTCCTTGAGGAATCTTCCCAGGAGCATATCTACCTGGAGAATATGGTCGCGGAGGTAATTAACAAGCAATTCCTGCGCCTCTATAAGCAGCTTCTCGTCCGGTCCATGCTCTGCCAGTCTCTGGCGGAGATCCTCCACCTGTCCCCGGAAATACTCGTGATGCTCCTTGTGGCTCGCCAAACCCGGGTACCCGTGCAGCACCATCTGCTCTTCCTCCGCCGCGAAATGCTTGACAACATACTCCTGCAGGAAGTCGGCGGTAGCAACCACCTGCTCCGCCCCTCCAATCTCGCCGATTGCCCGCAGTAACCGGTTTATCCGGTTGAACATCTCTTTGTGTTGCTCATCGATTAGCTCCACACCCACCGACAGATCCTCAGACCACTTTATATACACAGTTACAACCTCCTGTCACAGTCAGACTCGGTATACCCCGCATAACACAAGAATGATACATTCCCCAGCGCGCGCTTACCGGGGACAGCCCGCAATAGCTTACCGATAATGCCGCGCGAAGTCGTTGATATAGCGCAGTCCAATGCGCCCGGCGTTCTCCTTCAGCCAGTCGCTGAACAGGGTTGAGCAGGTAGGTATACTCCGGATGATTGGTGAGTGTGCGCACGCGCATCCCGCGCGCCAGAAGCTCCCGCGCGATGTAGCTGCCCGTGTGCGAGAATGCACCCGTTACGACGCTCAGAGCAGTACTGCTTCTATTTATTTCGACACTACTCCCAAAGCGACTTTATTCTAGCCCATACACCTGTCTGGGCGCCAGATATTCGGGGAACTCATCAATCAGTGCTTTGCGCATCAGATAGCAGAAATGGCAGGCATCAACGTAGCAATCCTCATGTTCCAGTTCATACTGCCTTGCCAGCTCTGCCGGCCCGCTGCGAACAAGCGGCGCGCAGACGGGATGCGCTGCTGAGTCGTAGCCCCTCACAAGCTCCGCAAGCGGCGTTTCCCACATATTTCCCATGCTCAGCCCCTGGCACAGATGCACGTGCCCGAACGGGTCAACGTGCACACGCCCCGGATTTTCCAGGTCCTCAAACGGGCACTCGGTGAACTCGTTCCAGGGACGCCGGGGCAGGCCTTCAATGAGCTTCTCCACCGCCCGCCCTTTGAGCATCGCGCCGCCCTCCACTACCGGCGCGCCCTTTTCCTTCTCCTTCTCCTCGCTCGTGTCCTCAACGCGCGGCTTCTCGATGCATATCGACCCCACCGGCAAACCGAGCTTCTTCGCCGCCGCCAGCGCATGCTGCGCCGGGCTTACCTTATCTCCTTCGTAGTGGTATTCGTCATCGCTGATGCTTAAATCAGATAGACCCAGCCCAACCAAGGGCTTGAGCCATAGCTCCGCGTCCTCCTCCGATGTAGCCCAGTAGGAATTTGTGACAACACCCGCTTGAAATCCCTTCTCCCGCGCCAGCCTGATACCCTCAACCATCAGCGGGTAGTATAAAAACGCTTCGCCGCCCTCAAAGTAGACGGTCTCAACACTCTCCAACTTGGCAGCTTCGTTGAGCACTTCGCGCACCTGCTTGATGGTGAACGTGCCCTCGGACGCCGGCCCGCAGAACAGGAAGCAGTGTTCGCACTCCCAGTTGCAGGTATACGTCAGCAAGAAGTGTACGCCCGTGAGCACTTCAATTCCCGTCCCGTTCCGGTTGTCTCAGCCGGTATGCAGCGCGCTCGTCAGAATCCCCGCAGCATGGACGCTTCCAGCGCGGCGTCAATGCGTGCCAGGCACTCATCGAGATGCGCGGTCGTCGCGGCGTCAAGGCCGCCGTTTCTAAGCGATGCCGCGATACAGCCGCGCAGCGCCGTAAGATCCGCCCGCGCCAGGCTGGTCGCATCTGGCGGAACGTCCATCATTCCCAGTACTATAGCCGTGAGAATCCCCAGGTGTTCCCGCTGCAGGTTGCGCCGGAAGCTATCGACATCGGTCTGGTCATACGCTTCCGACCAGATGGCGAACCGCAGTTCCTGGAACATCTCCGCCATCGTAAATGCGTCCTCGCCCTTCTCGTACTGCAGTGGCAGGTCAACCATGCGGTTGAGCGTCAGCGGGTCATACAGGCGGTAAAGCGCGTAGCTCTGAATCCTCAGCACCATCGAGTGCAGCGGGTAATCTGTGCGCTCGCGTGTATATACGCTGCCCTCAAAATCCGGGTAGCGCTCGGCGACCAGCTTTCGCATCAGCTCCGGCGGGAAGTCAAACGCATCCGAGCCGAAAACGTTTTGTGTTAGAAACCTCATCGCTTCGCGCTGCTTGGCAGCCGGAACCGGCGTAAATGGAAGCTTGCCGCTGGGATCGCCGATATGCGCGCGGTCCTGGTAAACGCCGCCGATATACTTGGGAACGGTGTAGGCTGCGGCATAGGTCGGGTATATCACGCTGCCGAAGACCAAGCGCAGCTTCTGGTAGCGCCCGCCCTCCTTCTCGAACTTCTCCTCCAGCACACTTAGCAGCTCCTCTCCCAGCTTGATGCGCTCGCGGTAAAAGGCTATCGGGTCGGAGCCCATATCCCACATATTGCACAACGGGTCGGTGCTCACCGGCGACCCGCCGGCCGCGTCCTCGTCCGTGCCGTAAACGAGCTTGGGCAGCCCTGAGCGCTCGGCGATCTTCTCCAGCTCCGGCAGTTCATCTTCCGGCGAATCGGCGTCTATGGGTTTATATCCATACTCGATCGCGAAGTAGTCCCACGTGCCAAGCGTGGTCTGCCAGTATTCTCCCTGCGGCTCACCCACGGGCGCGATGTTAACCGTGTTGTAGTCCATCACCGAGCCGGAGACTCCTTCAACATTCGTGACGCTGCGGTCTTGCATCTGCCGCAGCGAATGCACGGTGCTGGCTTTAAAGTTGTGCCGCAGGCCCAGCGTGTGGCCCACCTCGTGCGTCGTCAGGTCCTTAATGGCGTCAAAGACAAACTGCTTCCCCTCCGGCGAGTCAAGGCCTATTCCGCTTCGCGCATTCAGCAGGCTCAAACCGAACGCCGCCTCACGCATCTTGCCTTCAGCGTAATTATCTGCGTAGGCGGCATGCCGGTTGCCCAGAAACGGCGGCGGCGGAATCTCGGCATCCCGCGAAAGCTCCACCAGCGGATCGACGAATTCTGTATATTCGGCCGTAATCCACCGCACTATATCCGCGCACATGCGGATGTCCGCCGCATAAAGCTCACCGGTGAACGGGTCTGCCGTTGACGGCCCGACGCAGTATCCCTCGCCGGGCATCACAATCCAGCGCACGACATTGTAGCGGATATCCGCCGGATCCCAGTCGGCGTCGTCGGGCATCTGCTTTACCTCAATCGCGTTCTTGAAGCCAACCTTCTCAAACGCGGTGTTCCATTCCAGTATCCCCGCGCGCACCGCATCGCGGTATTCATAAGGTATCGTGTTCTCCAGCCAGAAAACGATGGGCTTCTTGGGGGGGCTCACATCCTGGTGCGGGAACTTTTTCTCCAGATGCCAGCGCTGGATGTAGTACTTGTACGGCAGGTCGGCGGCCAGCGCGTCGTAATCCATAAAATAGGTCATAAAATAGCCCACGCGGTCGTCGCCCAGGCGCGGCATATATCCATCGTCGGGCAGCGCGCACAGGCTGTAGCGGTAACGGTGCTGCAGGCTGCGGCTGTCTGGAATCGCCGGGCTGGAGGGTCCCGTGCCCATTCCCCTGAAATGCGCGACGACCTCAATCTCCGTGTTCAGCGGGAAGGACTTGACAAACCCGAAGTAGGTCTCCGACGGGTCGAAGCCATACCCCGCGTAGTCGCCCAGCCAGGCGCCCATGCCGATGATATCCTGCAGGAAGAACGCTCCCGCGTCAACGAGTATGTGCCCGGTGTCCGGGTGCGGCTCGCCCACGATGGGCGACGACGCCAGCACGGAATCCGTCACGCCCCGGGGTATCGCGCGCGCAAGCGGCGACTCGGGGTCGGCCCGGTACGATACGTTCTTCTGGATGAACTGCACCTTTTTGCCCACCTGCTTGAACACGAACGGGAAGTTGCCCAGCATCGCGCCCGAATCGAGGAAATACCCGTCGCCCGCGTCAACGGTGATGTTGCACAGGTAGATTTCATCAAGCTGCTCCGGCGCAAGCTCCAGCAACGCTCTCCGTTCATCCTCCTTATAGTAGAGCGTGAACAGGCCGGGGATGCGCTTGAAGTCCTCGACGGCTTTGTCAAAGGCGCACTTCTCCTCGGCCGGCTCCGGCGCGGGTTCGGCTGGAGCTTCAGGCTCCACGGCCACGACGGCTTCCGAAGTATCTTCCGGCGTCTCCGGCTCCTGGGCGAACGCGGATGTGGAAAACAGGAGTATCAGCAGCAGCGCAATGATCCACAGGGATTTACAGCTTCTCATATGCCCTCCTCCATCAGTAAATGCAGAAACACTGACGTTTTGTCAGTCTCGCGCCCCGGCGCGATTAAACCATACGATTATAGCGCGTTGGGCCGCCAATGCTCCTATTTAGCTCTCCATCCGGAACCAAACTGCCTTTTGCCCGTCTAAGTTTATAGGTAGCGCGATGAGCGCTAGAGGGGGAATCAGGCCGGCCACCTTCCTGCATACAACTCCCAACAGCTGTCGCACATCTAATTTGGGGAAACGATATGGATAAGACAGATTCTAAGCAGGCTGGAGACACCCCGGATGGCGAAATCCGCAAGGGCTGCATGACCAGGCGTCTCACTCCCTGGTGGTTTGACTGGGTGCTCATCCCATTTGTGATCCTTGTTCTGTGGGCTATAGTAGCGCCACCCCTCTGTGGATACAGAAACCGTGATAAGACAGTAGAGTCCGAGATTAAGAGTAACCTGCACACCATCCAGCTCGCCCTTGAGCAATACGCAGTAGACTCTGGTGGCACCTATCCCGCATATCTTACTGGCGGGGAAGGCAAACACTCAGTCGTGGTAGATGACAGCGCAAATGCCTTCATCAACATCCAGAACTGCACCGACCGTGCGCTTCTCGCCGACCCGCTGCTGCGGGCGGGCTACATTGACGCCTATCCCAAGAATCCATTCGCCAGCAACGGCGTAGCCATTCACCGCTTCCAGGAAAATATCGGCGATCCGCTGCGAAACGGCACCGAAGACGCGAAACTGCACGGAACGCGCTTCGGCCCCTACTGCACACTGATGGGCAACGTGCTGGCCGACTGTCGGTATCCGGGCACTTACGCCGAATATGGGTATCCCTTTTACGACATGTGGGAAACGAACAAGCCCAAGCCCTTCATCCCCGGCGAGTTCTTCTACCGCAGCCGCTCAATCCCGGTTATCTTTAACGCCGAAGACGGCAAGCGGCAAATCACACACGAGGTTCAGGGCTACATGCTGGGCGGATACGGCAGCATCCGCACGAAGGGGCGCGATATCTTCGGCCCCGACCCAACGGGCGAAAACGAAGTCTCGCCCTTCGGGCTTAATAACCACAGCGTCACGGACTACGGCAATCCCAACGGCATCCGGGATAGTATAATCTTGGTGCTGGTGCCGGGAGAAGACCGTAAGCACAGAGAGAACTGAAAGCTCAGACTGTCTACCAATACAGCCCCACCCCTACCACGGTGCGGGGGGAGCGTCGGGATTCACGTCTTCGGGTTTTAGTTTCGCCACAAACTCGCGCATAGCTTCAGCCAGGTCGCGGGCTTCGCCGGAATATTTCCCCACAAAGCGCTTCTCCATTTGCAGCGCCGCTCGCCGGTCGCTCAGGGCCACCCTGGCATAATCGTCTGCGTAATTGCTGAGCCAGTCGTCGCTCATCGCCTTATAGAACCCCCGCGCCTTCTGCGCGAGCGCCGCCGCCTCGCCGCGCAGCGCCGGGTGGGGCATCATCTCCTCAAGTGCCTGAGCCAGCGCCCGCAGCGCCACTCCCACGGCCGACAGCCGGTCGTGGCTTTTAGGCTCAAACCCTAAAAGCTTTTCCACCGCGACCAGTGTCTGAGCCATCTTGCCCGTCTCCTGCCGCCGCCCCAGGTCGCGCAGGACAAGCACCAGGCACGCGGGCATAATCGTTGAGGCGTATTCGCCGTTATAAAGCCCCCCGCCTATCTCCATAGACGCGTAATCCCTCCACGAATGAAGCGGCGTGAAGTACGGCGGGCCGCTCATTCCCTGAAGCTTCGTGGCTTCGGTGAACCGCGCGAGCAAAGGCTCAATGCGCGCGGCGCATTCCGCCTGCACGTCCTCGTCCCACCGCCACGAAATGAGCGTCCCCTGCAGGCGTCCTGTCATCAAATAGTCGGCGTAGATTGTGGTAAGCGAATAAAGCCCGTTTCCCGGCTCCGTATTGGTTGCCCGCAGCAGTATGTCCAGGCCCTGGCGCGCCAGCTTGATCGGCTTGCCCTCCTCGCGCCACCGGAAAGGATCTTCACTGGCCTGCAGCGCCGCCTCCCAGACGAACATCCCCAGCGAGTAGACTATGCGGGGGTCGGCGTCAACTTCCCCGTGCGAAGCCGACGACAGCTCAGCTATCGCGACGTCCGAAAGCTCCTCGCGCATCTGCTGCAGCCAGCACGCCAGCGTCACCCGCTCCGCAAACGAGTTGCGGGCGTCCAGCACCGCGTCCTTTGCGCGGTGGACGACGTCCTGCCGCGCCTGAATCTCGTCCTCCTTTGTTTCCGCCGGGGGAGCGTGATAAGCGGCGAGCTCGTTGAGCAGGGACAGCACACTGTCGGAAACGGGAACTGTGGCTTCGGGCTTCTCCGCACGACCGCCGGGGACGCACGCGCAGAGAAGACCCAGGCAAATGCCCGTAGAAATGAGCAGTGCGATTCGCGCAGTCATAAGACGATTCTACCCCTGTACGCTGATATTTTCCCGCAGAATCACGTTTATTGTAACAATGCTGATGCTCTTTGCACGGCAATGCGATGCGCCTTTCGCAGTGCCATACCGCTTCAGCGCTCACTGTCAAACATTATACCCAGGAGTTTTCAGGTAATCAATCCTGCGGATTATGTTGAAAAGCCCCGATTTCGCGGGTATACTTCTAAGCCTGCCTATCGCGGCAGGCGAATTATGCCCGCCTGAAATCGCGGAAACAACAAGAGCATCCTATGACAACCAAACCCATTGAGTCGAAACCAAATAAGAAATTACCGCCTGCGAGGGTTCCCCTTGACGTTCGCAAGGCGCGGCCCCGCACGAAATCCGATACCCATTTCTCGGACGAAGTCTACGAGCAGGTGTACGACATAGCGTTCCGCAAGGGCATGATCTCCACCAAGGAACTCGGTGACCTGGTGGCGCGCGACGAGAACCTGACCGACGAAGACATCGAGCTGCTTCTCGATGACCTTCAGAGCAAGAACATTCCGGTCATAGACGAAGCCGGCAAGGTCATCGACAACCACCGGGAACTGCTCCAGGCCGACGGCGGCTTCACCAAGGAAGAGATCGGCGCAGCCGAGACTATGCGGCTTGACGATTCCGTGAAGATGTATCTCAAGACCATCGGACAGATACCGCTGCTCACCAGGGAAGAGGAGCAGTATTACGCAAGGCAGTACCGGGACGGCGTGGAGGGTGCAAAGCAGCACCTGATAGAGGCCAATCTCCGCCTGGTGGTCAGCATCGCAAAGAAATACCTGAACCGGGGTATGAGCTTCCTCGACCTCATCCAGGAAGGAAATATGGGCCTGATCCGCGCAGTCGAGAAGTTCGACCTTGAGCGCGGATTCAAGCTTTCAACTTACGCCACGTGGTGGATTCGGCAGGCCATCTCCCGGGCGCTGGCCGACCAGGCGGAGCTAATCCGCAAGCCGGTGCATATGGTCGAAACGATCACGAAGCTCTCGCGCGCTAGCAAGATTATCCAGCAGCGCGAGGGGCGTGAGCCAACCAACCCTGAAATCGCCTGCGAGCTGGAGATCTCAGAGGACAAGGTGCGCGATATCCTCCGCGTGGCTCAGAAGCCGATATCCCTCGAAAAGCCCATCGGCAACGACAAGGACAGCCAGTTTCAGGATTTCCAGGAGAACAAAAACGTCCCCAACCCCGAGAGTGAGACTCTATTCAGCCTTACCTGCGGGAAAATAGACAAGATTCTCCAGACGCTATCCGAGCGTGAGGAAGCGGTCATCCGCTTGCGCTACGGCCTTGACGACGGGCACCCCCGGACTCTCGAAGAGGTCGGCAGGCAATTCAACGTAACCCGCGAACGCATCCGGCAGATTGAGATGAAAGCAATAAAGAAGCTGAAGCATCCCAGCCGCCGGAAGCAATTTCAGGGGTTGCTCGAGCTCTGCGAGAAGCGCCGCGAGTTCCAGGGCTAACGCCCTTGCGGAACACCCGCCTGGCGCCTGCTGACCATTTTTAGAGAACTCGCATCCCAGGGCTTCCCGTAAACTGGCATAGCGTATATAATGCTACGGCCATGCTTCAGCCAGCGGAGAATGCAGGCACTGCCCGCAACATAATCCTTGCGGGCTTTATGGGTTCCGGCAAGACCACTGTCGGCCGGGAACTTGCGCACATGCTGAACCGCCAGCTGGTAGACACGGACGAAGAGGTCGTCCGCCGGCACGGCTTAAGTATCGCAACCGTTTTCACCCGCTACGGTGAGGAGCGCTTCCGCGAATGGGAAGCGGAAATCGCCCTGGAGCTCGCAATGCTCCGCAATCTCGTAGTGGCCACCGGCGGGGGCACGCTGATGAACGACCAGGTGTTCAAAGAGCTCAACGTTTTCGGGTTTGTGGCCTATCTGCGATGGCCGTTCGAGATGCTGTACGAACGCATCAGCCGGAGCGGAAAGCATCGGCCACTTGTGGAGCGCTACGGAAAGGAAGGGCTAAAGGAGCTGCTGGCAGCTCGCGAGCCACGCTACCGTCAAGCGCATGTCGAAATCCATGCCGACAATTATCCGCCTGCTACAATTGCAAAGGTAATCAATCATGTCTTCAAGAGCTAACACAAAACCAACGTCCGCCTTGAGCGTCAACACGTCTCGGAAGGCTACCCAGGAAGTATACTTCTGCAACCTGGCGAAACTCACTTCAAAAGCGCTCACCCAGGCGTCTCCCGCCGCCAGTTTGCTCAGCGACCGTCAGGCCGTGGTGCTCGTGGATAAGCGGGTGCACTCGCTCTGGGCGGAGCAGCTCGAATCCGCGCCCATCCTCAAGGATTCCGCAATGCTCCTCCTTCCGGTTGGCGAAAAAGCCAAGACCTTTCCCACCGCGGAGACCACGCTGCGCTCCCTGTCAAAGCTGGGCGTCGCTCGCAACGACCACTACATCATCGCGGTTGGCGGAGGAGCGCTGCTCGATGCCGCCGGATTCATCGCGAGCCTTTACCATCGGGGCTTGCCGATAGTGCATATCCCTACCACATTGCTCGCGATGGTGGACGCCACACTCGGGGGAAAGACCTCCGTTAACTTCCTGGGCAGCAAGAACCAGATTGGGACATTCCACCTGCCCGTGCTCACGCTTCTGAGCCTTGACTTCCTCTCCACGCTCACTGAAGAGCACCTGCGCGACGGCCTCATAGAATCCGTGAAAATGGCATTCCTTTCAAGCACGCGTGACCTGGACGCAGCCACCCATAACGCGGTCAAAGTGCTTGATGGCGACCAGGACGCCGCCAGCCGCCTGGTTCTCGCAGCCTTGCGCAACAAGTCGCCGTACGTGCGCGACGATATGCTTGACCAGGGCAAACGCACACTCCTCAACCTGGGCCATACGACCGGCCACGCACTTGAGGCCGTCTACGGCGGCAGGATGAGCCATGGCAATGCCGTGGGAAACGGTATCCTCGTTGCGATGGAGATAGCGCGCGAAATGGGCAAGCTCGCCAAGCGCACCCCTGCTCTCATTGACGATATGCTCTCAGCTTGCGCGTTCACGCCCCTTATGGTGCAGGACGCTGCGCATCTCGCACGCCTGCTCTGGGGTTCAGTTAGCACCGACAAGAAAATCTCCGGAGGTGAGGCTACGTTTGTCCTGCCACTGGCCCCGGGCAAGGCGGAACTGGCGCAGGTCAACATGGAGATGTTCAGCGAGGCTGCCGTGCGCGTGTTTCAGCAACCGCCTCCTGTGGTAGAATCCCCGCTCGACGATGATGAGTCGTAGTCAGGGCGAAACCGCAGACCGGGAGTTCCCGCTTGCAGAACTTCTCAGACCGGACGCCTATCCGCTCGCGGGCCGCAGCGCCGACAGGCAAAAAACACTCATTGAACTGGATGGCACAAGCCTGGGCGATGGCGGATTCACAGTCATTTCAGGCCCCTGTGCGGTGGAGAGCTACGAGCAGTTTGGCGAAGCTGCCCGGCTCATCGTCCAGCACGGCCTGAAGCTGATGCGCGGCGGCGCGTTCAAGCCCCGCACCTCCCCTTATTCCTTTGATGGCCTTAGGCAGGAAGGGCTCGATATTATCGCCCGCGTCAAGAAAGAAACCGGCGTGCTCAGCGTCACCGAGCTGATGAGCACCGAAGACATCGACGCGGTGGTGCCCGTCGCCGACATCGTTCAGGTCGGCAGCCGGAACATGCAGAACTTCCCCCTGCTGCGCGCGGTGGGCGGAATCGGCAAGCCGGTGCTGCTCAAGCGCGGCTTCGGCAACACTCTGCGCGAGCTTCTGATGGCGGCGGAGCACATAATGAATGCCGGCAATCCGCATATCGTTCTCTGCGAACGCGGTATCCGCACCTTCGATTCCTCCCAGCGCAACACGCTCGACGTGATGGCGGTGCCCATCCTCCAGAGCGCGACCCACCTTCCGGTTATACTCGACCCCAGCCATTCGGTGGGCACTCCGCGCTTCATACCGGCGGCGATTCGCGCCGCGCTAGCGGTAGGAGCCGACGGCGTAATCGTGGAAGTTCACCCGCATCCCGAAAAAGCGCTTTCAGACGGTGCCCAGTCGCTGACGCCCGACGACTTCAGCGCGATGATGGAGGATATCAGGCAGACGGCACGGGCTTTGAACCGTCAGCTAGGCTAGAAACCCTCAGGCTACTCAGCCAATCTCGCCACGTTCATTCTTCTGGGCGTGCGCGACTTCCCTCGCCAGCGCCAGATAAGCCATTGCCGCCGGAGAGCCCTTGGCGTACTGCGAAACCGGCATTCCAAACGACGGCGCCTCGGCGACGCGCACGCTTCGCGGTATGAGCGTGCGGAAGACCGGCCCGTCGAAGTTCGCCCTGATTTCGTCCTCCACTTCGTGCGCCAGGCGCGTGCGGCGGTCGAACATCGTTATCAGCACGCCGAGCACCTTCAGGTCGGGATTGTAATCGCGGCGCATCATCTCCACCAGCCGCACCATCCTCACAAGCGCGGCCATGGCGAAGTACTCGGCCTGTACCGGGACTATCAGGCTGTCCGCGGCGATAAGGCAGTTGATGGTCAAGAGCGAAAGCGATGGCGGCGGGTCAAGCAGTATCACGTCATAGTCACTCCGGCAACCCTCAATGACCCGCTTGAGCAGGTAGCGGCTCTCCGCCCCCGCCGGCGGCGAAAGCTCGAAGCCAACGAGCTTCTGCCCCGCGGGAACGACGCTCAGGCCGTGCTGGGTGGTCGAGCGCACCACTTCCCCAAGGCTGTACTGCTCCATCATCAGCTCGGCTATGGTGAAAGACCGGTCGTTTTCGGGTATCCCCAAACCGTTGGACGCATGAGCCTGCGGATCCATGTCGATGAGCAGGACGTTCTTCCCCAGCGACGCCAGCGATGCCGCAAGGTTGATGCAGGTCGTGGTTTTTCCCACCCCGCCCTTCTCATTGGCAACCGCGATTACCGTCATCTCAGCGCTGTCCCCCCATAGCGAGAGAATACACGAAGCTCGTGCCGCCAGCCCCTTTATACGCGCCGAGACGGTCAACGCGCAGCGCCGGGGCAACTTCTTCAGCTAACCGTTTTCCGGTCTCCGCTGAGACAAAGCCCATCAATCGCCCGCCGGCAGCCAGCATCTTCTGGGCAATGTCCGCCAGCCGGCCCACCGGCACAACCGACCGCATCGTGACGCAAGGAAACCGCTGTAGTTCCCGCTCCACCAGCGGATCCCACGCCGCCACCTTCACGTTGGACAATCCGAGCGTGCTCACAGCAATCTCCAGGAAGCTTGCCTTGCGCTCGGAACGCTCATACAGCGTAAAATCGACTTCCGGAAGCGCCCCCGCCAGCGGAATCCCCGGCACTCCCGCGCCTGAGCCCAGGTCAGCAACCTCACCGGGCGCCAGTTCTCTGACAAACGGCACAAGCGCCAGAGATTCACGCACGAGAACATCGCGAATCTCGGCGAGCGTGCCAGCACCGGTGAGTCTCGCCACGTCGCGGTAGGATTCGACCAGCTTCGCATAACGCTCCAATCGGGCTCGAGCCGCACGGTCAAGCGCGTCCCAGATGGACTCCACATCGATAGTGGTGGGGGAGGTGCCGGCCATGCAAGCGTTCACAGCCCGATGATACCACAGCATAGCCGCTACCCGGACGCGCTGATGCTAGAATCTCCCCAATGGCTTTTCCACTCGCGCCACGGCTGCATCACGCAGGATTCCTGCGTTCGGTCCTGGCGCACATCTACGGCGCCGGGATGCAGCCGGAAGATTACCTCGTGCTTGCGCGGCGCAGCGACCTGGCGGCGTCGCGCACCACCGAGCTTTTAAAGGAGCGCAGCGTCGCTGCCGAGGAACTGAGCATCGCCCAGAACCGCCTGGACGAGGCCAGGCGCCGGCGCGAGCGGGACGATGCCGACCTGAGGATATTCGTAAGCGACACGCCCAGGCCCGAGCCCCGCAAGCTTTTCGGGCTTTTCGCCTTGCGCACGCCGGAGCTGCGCGAATACGAGAAGCGCCACGCGGCGCTGGAAGCAGCGCTTGCCCGGTCCACAAAACGCTACAAGGATGCCCAAGCCGCAGTCCGGGCGCGGCGCAAGACCCTGGAAGATCTCACATCCCGCCATGCGAAGCAGGAAACCGAACGCGACTCGCTGCGTGATTCCACCGTCCGCGCCGGCACGTTCCTGATGCTGCACCATCAGGCGGCGGGCGAACTCGCGGACGCTATGCGCGCATTTGACGAAGTGCGCGCCCGGGCGCTTGGAGACCGCAGGCTTTATATCGCGCGCGTGTTCGTGGAAGCCCTTATTGTAAACCCATCTGCCGCTTTCGCTATGGTGCGGGACGCGCCGGAAGCCTTCGGAGGCGAATCCTCGCCCGAAGCCACGCTGGCACAGGCGCTTGTGCATTTCGCGGGTGGCGGGAAGCTGACCCCGCGCGACCTGCCGCCGACCGCGCCGGAGAACTACGCCGCACCGGATTCCTTCGCCTTACACGCCTTCCTAGCGTCTGCAACAGGGCTTCCTGTTGGCGGAAGCGCCGACGAGCAGCACGAGCCCCTGCTGGCGCTGGCTCACGGCTGGTACTCCGGCGACTTTCCCGGCGACGCCTGGGTGGTGCCTCCCCTGTGGCATGCCGAGCTGCCGCGTACCGAACTGCTCTGCGCCGCGCACCTGCGCCACGGCCAGCCAGGCGACGTGCTGCATGCAATGGCTTTCGACGCTGACGAGACCGCTGCCGCTCTCA
>JAGGTK010000038.1 GCA_021163765.1 bacterium | reverse complement strand
GTATTAAGGATACCATAGCGCAGGATGTTTGCAAACGCCTTAACAAGGTTTTTGGGCAAGGTGCGCGACAACCACTCCCAGCCCGAACGGAACCTGCCGTACTTCGGTGAATCCGGCAGCCTTCAGCATTCCGGCCAGCTCATACCGGTCAGGGCACGTGGCCAGGCTCTCGTGCAGCCAGCGGTACTCCCCAAGCTTGCCACTTACCAGCGCAGCAAGCACCGGGACGGCAAGCCGCAGATAAAGCTCCGCCAGCGGGCGCAGCCATACAGGGAAAGGACGGCAAACTTCAACGCTTACGAAAGCGCCGCCGGGCTTCATTACGCGGTGGGCTTCACCGAGCGCCCGGGGCAGATCTGCAAGATTG
This sequence comes from bacterium, assembly GCA_021163765.1. Classification (GTDB taxonomy): domain Bacteria; phylum 4484-113; class 4484-113; order 4484-113; family 4484-113; genus JAGGTK01. The sequence goes on along the minus strand of JAGGTK010000038.1, from coordinate 15,927 downwards.
CGCAGCGTGAATCCTGCGGTGACCATACCAAAGCGGTCTTCAGGCAGAAACGACAGGTCGCTTGCGTCGCCGGTTACAAGCTTTACCTGGCCGCGCTCGATCTCCGGCGCAAACCGCTGCTGCGCAACCGCGAGCATCTCGGCGGTGAAATCCACGCCGGTAACAACCGCTGTGTTGGCGCTGGAAACCAGCATTTCGTGCAGGAAGTCTCCGGTGCCGCATCCGAGGTCAAGCCCCTGGCCGCCCTCAAGCATACCGCCAGCCAGCCGGATGCTTGCGCGCCGCCAGCGCCGGTGCAGGCCAAACGTCATCAGCGTGTTCAGGAGGTCATAGCGGTGCGCAATGCTGCTGAAGACCCGCTGCACCCGCTGTGGCTTGCCACCCCACCCTTCTTGCATACTAGGACCGCCTGAAGAGCTTCGCCAGCTCCTTGACACCCATTCGTATCATAGTCGGACGGCCGTGGGGGCACGATGCAGCATCGTCCAGTGACAGCAGTTCATCCAGCAGAAGCCTGATTTCCGCCGGCTTCAGCTTATCTCCGCCCTTAATCGCGCCTTTGCAGGCCAGCCCCGCAACGAGTTCCTTGCGCTCATCCTCCAGCTTGGTGGAGCGCCCGCTCGAAACAAGCTCCTCCAGCACGCCGGCTATCCGCTCTTCGTCGCCAGCCGCAAGCAGCAGCTTCGGCACTTCGTCCACCAGCGCTTCACCTTCGCCAAACCGAACTTCAAAGCCCAATCGCTCGATGACACGGATGTGTTCGCGCCAGACTGCAACCTCATCCGGCGCTAAGGCAATCGAGAGCGGGAACATCAGCTTCTGCCGCGCCACAACACTGCCGCCATCAGGCCCCAGCCGCGCCCACATTCCCGAAAACAGCACCCGCTCGTGCGCGGCGTGCTGGTCGATCAAGATGAGCTGCTCGTCCTTCACCAGCAGGATGTAGGTAGCTGCAATCTGGCAGGCGAAGTACCTGCCGTCGGGATGCACGAAAGAGGGAATGCCCATCTCCCTTGCCAGGCTCACCACAGCTCCCGCATCCACCACGCTCAGGCGGCTTCTGGTGGCCTCGGTCTGCGTGACGCTAGGGCCGTCCGGCACCAGCGGGCTGCCCATCTCAAATACCGGGATGCTCCTGACTCCCTGTGGACTGGCCTTGGATAGCGGGCTCAGCGGCGCAGCGACGCTTTGCGCAGGCTCCGGCACATCAGCCTGAAGCTCCTGCTTGATCTCGCGTATCTGCTCACCGGCGGCGCCGCGCACCGCGTCCTTGAGCGTCACTACTATCGACGAGTAGACCTGCTGCTGGTGCAGGAAGGACACCTCGCTCTTGGTAGGGTGTATGTTCACGTCCACCTCTTCGGGCGGCACTTCCAGGTAGAGCACCAGCGGCGGGAAGCGCCCGGCCGAGACGTGCTCCTGCAATGCGTCGTCCACCGCGCGGTATAAAACGCGGTTCTTCACCGGCCGCCGGTTCACGAAGAAAAACTGGAGCTTCCGCGTCTCCCGGTAAAGGCTCGGTGGCGCGATCAGCCCCGACACACCCAGCGGCGGATATTCGCGGGAAAACGGCGCAAGATGCGGCCCGATATCTGCGCCGAAGACGGAATGCAGCACATCCGGCGTCAGCCCCCGGCCGCCGCTCGCCAGAAGCGGTTTTCCGTCACTTACCAGCGAGAACGCCACCTCCGGAAATGCCAGAATGTAGTTTCGCACACAGTTCGTGATGTGGTGCAATTCCGTGGCGCGGCTGCGCAGGAACTTGCGGCGCACGGGCGTGTTGAAGAAAAGCTCGCGCACTTCCACCACAGTGCCGGGATTCAGGCTCTGCCGCCGGACTTCCCCCACTCTCCCGCCGTCGACGCTGACCACGCCCCCAAGCTCGTCGTCAGCCCTGCGCGACGTAAGCGTCAGCTTGGACACCGCGCTAATCGCCGCCAGCGCTTCGCCACGAAAGCCCAGCGTCGTCTGGTGGTAGATGTCGTCGCAGGCGCGTATCTTGGACGTATGGAAGTTGCGCACCGCCAGGGACAGCTCGCCAAATGGAATACCGCCCCCGTCGTCGGTCACGGTGATGCTCCTCCGCCCGCCGTCGCCCACCTCGACCGCCACGTGACGCGCGCCGGCATCCAGCGCGTTCTCTATGAACTCCTTTACCACCGAGACCGGCCGCTCGACCACTTCGCCGGCGGCGATTTTCTCGACTTCCTCGGCGGGCAGGGGGCGAATCTCATCCATCGCTCCCAAGTGTAAAGGACTCGCGCCAGCGCGTCAACGCCTGTGCGCCGGAGGCGCTGGTTGCGTTATAATCACATCGCGCCGGCGTAGCTCAGTGGCAGAGCAGCTGATTTGTAATCAGCAGGTCGTCGGTTCAAGTCCGACCGCCGGCTGTGGGTCCTGCCATCCGCCCGTGAGCAGAATTCACAGTCCACGCCCTCCGCACCATTCCGGCCGGTCTTCACTCCTCCGCCGGCAGCACGTTGACCACCCTGATGAACGGATCGCCGTGGCCGCCCGAGAAGATAATGAACCATTGTCCCGCCTCGGGGAATAGCAGCGAGAGTTCCTCGCGAAACTCGGCGGTTGATTCGGCTCCCTCGCTGTAATGGTAGAAAACCCATGCTTTGCCATAAATCGCCCTATTCGCAGCGTCGAAACAGATGTCCACCCCGCCAAATCCCTCATAGGGCTCCCTGAGCTCAAGCACCACTGTGCAGCTTGCGGGCTCGCCAGCGTAGACCTCGTCAGGCGTCAGCAGGTTCCGGGGAGATACCGGATTCCCATACGAGTACTCGCCGGGATCATACTCAGTGGGCAGCGGCTCAGGCTGAACGTGGCGTATCATGAAGTCGCCGTTCGGGAACGAGACCTTCCACCGGCCCATGGAGGGCAGGATTATGGGGATTTTCACATCTTCACTCCAGGACTCGTCGGGTAGCAGCGATTCCGCTCTGCATTCGGTCACTGCGAGCACAAGCGCCTTCTTCTCTTCATCGAGCGACTGCTCAACATCCCGGTAGAACCACTCTCCGCTTTCGTGGCGCAGCGTGATTCGCAACTCGGCTTCCTTTCCCACGATGACGGCCGGTGAAAGCTCAGCCTCTTCGATTCTGGGAGGCCTAACCTCGCCGAGCCATTCCCCGCGCACCACCACGCTCCTAATCATGTCGTTGCACTTGATTGTCCAGGTACCGAGTTCGGTGAAGGTGACGCGGAACACACGCTCGACATTGCCATATCCGTTATAGGATACGGTTCTCGCCGAGAACGGCATCATCAGCCCCGTCTCCTCGCGAATCAGGATAACAATGGTAATCGTCCTTGCGGCTTCGTCAATGTGGACTTCCTCGCTTTCCATCTCCCATAAGCCATAAGGATGGAAACTAACCCTTACCGTCTGTTCCTCGCTGACGGGAACGACGGTGGGTACGCTAATGGAGGAGATGTACGGCTCGTGAGGAGAGCCGAGTCGACCTTCATTATAAGGCGGCGGCGGCGGCCCGTTGCCGCAGGCTGTGAGCGTATACGATAACAGCACAATGCAAGCAGACAACGCTAAACCGCGAATTCCATAGTTCATTACTTATCACCACCTTCCGCAAGGTAATACGCGAAACTTCCTCTCAGGGGAATCCTCCGTGGAAGCTTCGCAAGTGGCCGTCCATTGGCGCTGCGAGGATGCTCGGTGCTGCTGCCGCAAATGCGACAATCCTCCTGGTTTTCATCCCCTTCTCCATGAACGTTTCGCTTCATAATATATTACCCACTCGCCCGCGTTTTGGGCGCGAGAAGCTGCTGGACGGCGGGTAATTCCAGGCTCATTCCCCGATGAACCCGAACGCAGCGCGGGCGGGCGAGCTTTTCGCCTGTGCTCTGAAGGGGCACCACACCTTTGCAGGGCCGTGCTCGCCTTCATGCCCGGTGTGCCTTATCTGCACCCGACGGCCAGCCCCTGCCCCTGTGCTAGAATCGGCGTATGGAGACCGAGTATCGCGGGACGACTATATGCGCCGTGCGCCGGGACGGGAAGGTCGCCATCGCCGGTGACGGCCAGGTAACTCACGCCGACATGATCCTCAAAACCAAGGCCAGGAAGATTCGGCTGCTGGCTGACGGTTCGGTCATTGCAGGATTCGCCGGCGCGGTGGCCGATGCGCTCACGCTGTTTGAGCGTTTCGAGGCCAAGCTCAAGCAGTTCAAGGAGCTTCGGCGCGCCGCCGTGGAGCTGGCCAAGGAATGGCGCACCGACAAGTATCTGCGGCGGCTGGAGGCGCTGCTGCTCGCCTGCGACGGCGAAACAACGCTTTTGATCTCCGGCACCGGCGATGTCATCGAGCCGGACGAGGATTTCGCCGCCATCGGCAGCGGCGCTGGATACGCACTTGCAGCCGCCAAAGCCCTGTCGGAGAACAGCAAGCTCACCGCAGAGCAAATCGCCCGCCGCGCCCTGGAGATAACCGCCGGAATCTGCATCTACACCAACTCCGAGATTGTCGTCGAGTCTCTGGGCTAGCACTGACGCTTGACTGCTGAATTCCAGCAGCAGCGCAACCCAACCTGTTGCGTCATTTCACATAGTCCGCAGGCATTCCGCCCGCCTGCGGATGCCCGATACTGCGATAGCAACAGGCGTTGTATGGCGTATTGACTAAGTTTCAGGTAGCACTTATAATTCTACTTGGGCGAAACGACGGGGAACCATCCAGCCAATATGTGAACTGTTTCACTATGTATCCCCGGGATATCGCTGCTGTAAACTGATGTTGCATTGTGCGCCGCACTGCCGGACCCAAGCACGTATGGCTGGCGTGCGGCACCAAACTCAGGAGGGAGACTATGTCACTGCTAAAGGAGAAATTAGCCCAACAGATCCCCGGGCTTCGTGAAGACATCAAAAAACTGGTTAAGGAGCACGGGGACTACAAAATCTCGGACGTAAGCGTCAAGCAGGCTTACGGCGGAATGCGCGGGGTCAAAGGAATGATCTGCGACACGTCCGTGGTGGAGCCGGACAAGGGGCTGATCATCCGGGGAACCCCGATTCTGGAGATGACGGACTGGCTGCCGGAGGAGATCTTTTTCCTGCTGCTGACCGGCGACAGGCCAAGTGCCGAAGAGCTGAAGTCGCTGCAGGAGGACATAAGTTCGCGCAGCGAAGTCCCTGCCTACGTCTGGGACGTGCTCGCGGCGATGCCTAAAGACAGCCATCCGATGGCGATGCTCGACACCGGCATCCTGGTAATGCAGCACGAATCCGAGTTCGCCCGGCGTTACAGCGAAATGGCCAAAACCGAGTACTGGGAAGCCGCGCTCGAAGATGCGCTGAGCATTCTCGGAAGGATACCCGGCATTGCTGCGGGCGTTTACCGGATGCGCTACGACAAGGGCGAGCGCATCCCGTCCGATGCGAGCCTGGACTGGGCGGCGAACTACGTCCATATGCTGGGCCTTAATGAGACCGAGGACTGCCGCGATATGATGCGCCTTTACCTCGTGCTGCACAGCGACCACGAGGGCGGCAACGTGAGCGCGAACACCTGCCATACCGTGGGCAGCGCGCTTTCCGACCCCTACTACGCCGTGAGCGCGGGGCTGAACGGCCTTGCGGGCCCGCTGCACGGGCTGGCTAACCAGGAATGCCTCGGCTTCGTAATCAAGGTCACGGAGCGCTTCGGCGGAGTGCCCACGGAAAAAGAGCTCACAGACATGTGCTGGGAACTTCTGAACGCAGGCCAGGTCGTTCCAGGATACGGGCACGCCGTCCTGCGCGTGGTTGACCCGCGCTTCACCGCATTCAACGAGTTTGGCAAGAAGCACTGCGCGGACGACGTGATGTTCAAGACTGTGGACCTGCTGTTCCAGGTCGCACCCAAGGTGCTCAAGGAGCACGGCAAGGCCAAGAACCCGTGGCCGAACGTGGACGCCGGTTCAGGCGCCCTGCTCTACCATTACGGGATAACCGAGTTCCCGTACTACACGGTGCTGTTCAGCGTCAGCCGCGCAATGGGAATGCTGAGCCAACTGGTCATCAACCGGGCACTTGGCACCGCTATCACGCGACCCAAATCGGTCTCGACCGAGTGGATTAAGCAGCAGGTCGGCGCATAGCCGCCTGCGTCCCACCGTCAGGCCGTTAGCACGTGATACCCCGCATCCTGGGTTAGGAGAACGAGATGGCCGGGTTAGTGGAGAATCTCTGCTGGCCCGGCCTCCCGGATTGAGCTGTGCTGCTGGAATGCCCGGCGTAACCACCGACGCATTCTGCCTTGGGGAAACTCCCCGGAGGAACGTTGTATGAACATAGCGGTAATCACGAAAGTCGTACCGGATACTGAAGCCAGGCTCTCTCTTGCAGGCGACCATGTTGACCTGTCATCCGTGGAGATGGTAATCAACCCGTTTGACGAGTACGGGCTCGAAGAGGCGCTGAAAATAAAGGATGCTGACGAGAACGCGAAAGTCCACGTGCTGATGGTCGGCCCTGAAAGCGCCCGCAAGCTGGTGGTGAACTGCCTTGCCCTGGGCGCAGACGAGGCTGTCGTGATTGACGACGAGGCCATAGACAGCGGCAATCCGCTGGCCGTTGCGGAAGTCCTCGCAGCCGAGATTAAGAAGCTCGATCCCACGCTGGTATTCGCCGGCAAGCAGGGCGTGGACTATGACTGGGGACTGACCGCTGTCGCAGTCGCGCAGAAGCTGAGCTGGCCGCACGTTGGCGTGGTCAAAGAGTTCACTCCCGACTTTGCAGCCGGGACTTTCACCGCCGTTACCGAGTCCGACGAAGGCGACCTCAAGTTTAACGGGAGCCTGCCCGCGGTTATCACTGCGGAGAAGGGCCTGAACACGCCGCGCTACGCCTCGCTCAAAGGCATTATGAAGGCCAAGAAGAAGCCGTTTGCCGTGCACAAGCTTGCGGACACCGGCGCGGACCCGGCTGCGGCAGGCACGAGCCAATCTAAAGTCGAAGAAGTTCAGGCGATGCACCCGCCCGCCAGAGAGCCCGGACGCATCATTGAAGGCGAAGAAGTACTCGACCGAGTGTGCGAACTCGTGCGCGTCCTGCGTGAAGAGGCGAAGGTTCTTTAAGGAGTAAACGATGGCGAAAACGCTGGTATACCTGGAAGCGAAAGGCGACGAGCTGAAGAAGATTTCGCGCGAGATGATGACCGTGGCCCGGATGCTGGGCGAAAGCATTACGGGCGTTATCTCCACGGGCAGCGACACAGCGCTGGCATCGGCGGGCAAGCTGGGATTGGGAAAACTCGTGAACCTCGCCCCCGAAGACAGCAGGCTGTACGCCGCCGAGGCCTTCGCCGCGGAACTTGCGAAGCTAATCGAGGCCGAAGCGCCGGATTACATCATCTTCGGGCAGACGAACCTGGGGCGCGACCTGGCGGCGCGGCTGGCTGCGGCGACCGGCATCGGCTATATAAGCGACGTGACCGGGATTGAGCCGGGTGAGCCGCCCGCGTTCGTCAAGCCGCTCTACGCGGGCAAGATAATCGGCAAATTCCGGTTCAAGGGCGAGCCGCCCCACATCCTGACCATCCGCCCGAACATATTCTCACCGGCGGAAGCGGAAGGCGCAGAAGTCTCCGCCGAAACCGTGCAGCCCGATTACTCGTCAGCGCGCTCGGTGCTCACGAGTATCGCGGAAAAAGCCGCAGGGATGATCGACCTGCGCGAAGCCACCGTCATCATCTCCGGCGGGCGCGGCATCGGCGAAGCGGCGAACTTCCAGATGCTGTTTGACTTCGCTGACAAGGTCGGCGCAGCGGTAGGCGCCTCGCGCGCCGTGGTGGACGAGGGATGGATCGAGCACGCGCACCAGGTGGGGCAGACCGGCAAGACGGTCAATCCCACGCTCTACATCGCCTGCGGCATCTCCGGCGCCATCCAGCACCTTGCGGGGATGCAGACCAGCAAGTGCATCGTCGCGATTAACACGAACGAAAGCGCGCCCATATTCAAGGTGGCCGACTACGGCATTGTCGGCGACTGCAAAGAAATCGTTCCGCTGCTGCTCGAAGAAATCCTCAAGTCCCGGGGGTAGGAAAGAGGCTAGCTCGTGGCGTAACTGGTGAGAATCCCACCCGTGACGGTGAGAGTATGGGTTCTCACGCCCTCTTGGATGGTTACTACCTGGGTTATTCCGTCGGTTCCGCTCACGTTGAACGCCTGTTCGCGCTGGTCTTGCCGTCCGACTGCCGCTGCCTAAGCCGGGGAACTTTATATTCCACTAAGAGCCGGTGAGTGTGTCGCCAGTCCACTCAGTAGATTACGGCTCTTCTGAGTAGAGCCGCAAGTGCGCGAAGGGCGAGTATTTACCACCACATCCCGCCACAGTTGCTACCTCGCCTCTAATACCGAGATAGCGCTACCATTACCCATAAGGGGAGACTCCTTTTTGTGCTCTCTACACAATCTTACAGGAGGCTCTCCCCTGTCACTATCTATGAATCTCTACATATTGCCGCGCGTGCGTAGTGCGTGTATAATCAGTCGCCGGACTTCAGGCAAACACGGGGACGGAGGTTACATCCGCAGATGTCAATCAGACGCAGAATCAAAGCTGTCGAAGAGCGCGACCGCAAGGAAGTCCTCGCGGAATGCGTAATTCCTCTTGAAGACGCTTACGCCAAGCTGATAGAGAATATCAGGGACTACCAGATGTTCTTTGGCGCGGGCGTGTCCGTATCCGCAGGCGTTCCGCTGGCGGAGGACATCGTAGACTCTATCGTCGTCAGAGTCTTCGAGAAGAGCAATCCCGCAAGGCGCGGTCAGGTCTCGGCTGACGAGCTTAAGGAGTGGGTTGCGCGCCAGAAGTGGTACAACCCGGCCTACAAGTACGTTAGCGCGCTGGAGAAGGAATATCCCAGCGTCTTTCTGCGCACAGAGCTGTTCAAGGGCCTGCTCAAGGGTAAGCAGCCTTCGCCAACTCACCTGATGTACGTTATCGGCGTCAAAGCGGGCAAGCTGAATCCCGTCCTCTACACAACGAACTGGGACACGCTGACCGAGGACGCCTATTACATTCTGCGCGGGACCAGCTGTATGACCGTGCGCTCGATTGACGAACTCAAGCTGGTTAATCTTGAAGATGGCCGGTACGTGGTGAAGATCCACGGCGACTATGACAAGTACGACGTCCGCTATATCCGTGAAGGAATGGCCAAGCACCACGATGACCTTAAAGCGTTCATGCGCCAGTCATTGTCGAACGTGGGGCTGTTTGTCGTTGGATACTCCGGCAACGAGTATTCGGTGATGAATACGCTGATTGAGCTGGCGAATGACTACCCCGACGTGCTCAACAAAGGCCTGGTATGGGCTTACAAGGGAAACATAAAGCAAGTGCCGGAGCCCATCTCGGACCTGCTGGCGGTGGGATTGGAGAAGGGAAAGCACTTCGTGCTGTGCGAGATTGACGAAAGCGATTACCTGTTCGAGCAGATAGCTGCCGACCTTGAGCTGCCGTCAATCGAAGACGAACTATCGTTCTCCTTCCAGCGCTTCAACGTCGTGCCCTACGGCGACATCCGGCGGCGCGAGGGGCCCATAATACCCGAGCTGAAGGATCTTGTGCACCGGGACATACTGGATGAGGGATTCCTGGTCGCTAACTACGAGGTTATCCTCGAACAGTGGGAAAAGGAGACAAAAGGCCTGTTCAAGAAAAAGGAGGAGAAGGAACGTGCCGCGCGCGATGCCGAGCGCAAGCTGGTTAACCATACATACAACGACCTGAAGGGCGGCAGCTACGAGGATTCCGAGCGGAAGTTCAAGGATATCCTGACGAAGTTCCCGGACAACCCGGCGGCGCACTTCGGGCTGGCGTGGGGCTATTATGTGCAGGAACGCTACGACGAAGCGCGGCAGGCGCTGCAGAAGGCGATTTCCCTGAAAAGCGACGACCACGGCTATTACATTCTGCTGGGGATGATAGCCCGGCAGGAGCAGAAGTGGCAGGACGAGGCGGCCGCGTACGAGAAAGCCCTGGAACTGAAGCCGGACCTTGGATTCCTCTGGTACAACATCGGGCTGTCCTATTACCACCTGGACAACCTGGAGAAGGAGCACGAAGCATACGAAAAGTGCCTGGAAACAACGGGCAGCAATGCCGGTGCCTGGTACAACCTCGGTATGGTGCTGTACAAAGTCGGGCGGAAGCTTCAGGCGCAGCGCTGCTTCTTCAACGCGCGGGAAATCAATCCTAGATTCTTCAAGGCCTGGTATAACAGCGGAATCCTGCTGGGCAAGCTCGGCCAGGACTACCGGGCAATGGCCTACTTCGACAAGGCCATCGAGCTGAACGAAGACGACGACTACGCGTTCAAGAACCGAGGCGTCGCCGAAGTGATGATACGCGACTGGGAGCGCGCGAAGGAGACCTATGAGTACTTCCTTGAGGTCGAGCCGCAAGATACGGAGTCCTGGTCTAACTTTGCGCTTGCTCTCCACGGTTTGGGCGAACACGACCAGGCGCTTGAATACATTAACCGCTATCTGGAGAAAGTCCCTGAAGACCCACGCGTCTGGTACAACAAGGGCCTGATTCTGTGGGCTAAGGAGCAGCGGCCGGAGGCGCTCGAGTGCTTCGATAAAAGCATCAGCATCAACCCTAACTTCGATCTGGTGTGGTATCGGAAAGCGCTGCTTCTGGGTGAAATCGGCGACCACGACGGCAAGGCCGAGTGGCTGACTAAATACCTGTCAGAAAACCCCGAGGACTCCAAAGCCTGGTACCAGCTTGGCCTGGCGGACGACGAGCTTGAAAGCTGGCGGGAATCGGTGGATGCCTACGATCACGCGCTCAGGACTGACCCAACAAACATCGAGTACTTGATGCGCAAGGCAACGGCGCAAAACCTGATGGGTGACGCGCAGGGCGCGGAGGACACCTGTGAGCGCGTTCTCCGCCTGACAACGCAGGAGCCGGAGATCTGGTACCAGAAGGCACTCGCCGAGGTGGAGCTGGGCGAGCAGCTAAAAGCCATCAACTCGTTTGACCAGTGCATCAAGCAGAACCCCAAGCACAAGAAGGCCTATCTCAACAAGGGCGTCATCCTCGCCCAGCTTGAGCAGTTCGCCAAGGCCGTCGAGCATTTCGACCAGGCCATCGCGCTTGACAAGGATTACCTGCCCGCCTACGAGAACCGGGCGTATTCGCTCATCCAGCTCAAAGAGTATGAGCGCGCCGGTAAAGCCTACGAAGAAGGGCTGGCGCGGTTCCCGGACAACGGGCAGCTTTTGATGGGCTACGCGAACCTGCACGTGCTGATGCGCGAGAACCAGAAGGCGCTGGAATTGCTGGGGAAAGCGGTGGGGAACGATCCTGAACTCGCAGAGGTTATCGCCCAGGCGCCAGAGTTCGACCGCCTGCGCCAGGATCCTGACTTCCGCTCGCTTGTCGGCAAAGCGGGTTAGCGATGGCAAAAGAGCCTTCGTTTGTTATCTGCGCCGTGACCGGCGCCAGCGGCGGGCCTATCGCATTGCGGCTCATCGCCGAGCTGTCCCGCCGTCCGCTGGAGCTGCATCTGGTTTTCTCTCCCACCGGTGCTTCAGTTTTTACCCGTGAAACCGGCGTAAAGCCGAGCCTTGACTCGCTCAGGCAGGCGCTCGGCGAGCCGCCCGGTGACAGTATTAAAGCCACACTGGTGATGCATCCGCCGGACGACTTTGACGCGCCCATCGCCTCTGGCAGCGTGAAGTGGGACGGCATGGTTATCTGTCCCTGCTCGATGGGGACAGCCGGGCGCATCGCTGCCGGGGTGAACGACAATCTGATTACACGGGCGGCCGACGTAACTATCAAGGAAAGGCGGCGACTGGTTCTCGTGCCGAGGGAAGCGCCGCTTTCCGCACTGCATCTGGAAAATCTGCTCAAGCTGTCCCGGCTTGGAGCCGTCATCCTGCCGCCGGTGCTGACGTTTTATCATCAGCCCGCGACGATTGAGGAGCAAATGGACTTCATCGTCGGCCGCGTGCTGGACGCCCTGGGATTGGACACCGACCTGGTGAAGCCCTGGAGCGGGGCATGAAGGCGGAATACACGTTCCGCGTGCATCTACGCTTATTAATTATCGTCGCGAGATACGGCGAAAAGAGGACTCTATTTCGCGATTAACTTGACAGCCCTCTTTGCGCGAGATATACTATTCACATGTGTGGGAGTATTGCAGCCACATATGAAAGGCTGGTCCGGGAGAATGAATGCGCTGACGCGCTCCTGGATGCTATAATCGGTAGTAACAAGAGCACCCAAATGGCAGATAACACTCTCTATTACGGCGATAACCTCGATGTCCTGAAACGATACGTCAAGGATGAGAGCGTTGACCTCGTCTACCTCGACCCTCCTTTCAAGAGCAACCAGGACTACAACATCCTTTTTGCCGAACAAAACGGCACTCGCTCCGCTGCCCAGATCAAAGCCTTCGAGGACACCTGGCACTGGGATCAAGATTCCGCACGTACTTACGAGGAAACGGTTGAGACCGCGTCAGAACCCGTCTCAAGAGCCCTCCAAGCTTTCCGAAAGTTCCTCGGTGACAATGATGTGCTGGCGTATCTGACCATGATGGCACCTCGGCTCATAGAACTCCGTCGGGTGCTCAAGGAAACCGGGACCATCTACCTTCACTGCGACCCCACAGCCAGTCACTACCTCAAGATGTTGATGGACGCTGTCTTCGGTCCGAGAAATTTTCGCAACGAGATCATCTGGCGTTACCGCCGATGGCCCTCTAGGCAACATAACTTCCAGCGAATGCACGACACCATACTCCGATACGCTAAGGGAGAGAGTGTTATCTGGAACCAACTCTACGACCCCCTAAGTGAGGAGACGCGTAAGCGTATTAAGGGCGGCAAACGAATCGCCACTACATATGACGAGCACGGCAAGAAGCGCATTCGTCCCACAAAGGAAGACTCGCAAGGTGTTGCCATGTGCGACGTCTGGGAAATACGGCAGATCGTTGGTCCCACCGCCGAGAGACTAGGATATCCTACTCAGAAGCCTGAGAAGCTACTGGAGCGCATCATCAACTCCAGCAGTAACAAAGGAGATCTCGTTCTCGACCCATTTTGCGGCTGTGGCACCGCCATCGCCGTGGCACAGCGTCTTAAACGCCGCTGGATCGGCATTGACGTCACTCACCTCGCGGTCTCATTAGTCAAACATCGCCTGCACAACGCCTTCGGCTCAAAGGCTACTTATGATGTCATCGGCGAGCCCGCAGACCTTGAGAGCGCAAGAGTGCTCGCAAAGGATGATCCCTTTCAATTCCAGTTCTGGGCGCTAGGCTTAGTCGGGGCTCGCCCGGCTGACCCGAAGAAAGGTGCTGACAAAGGAATCGACGGTCGGCTCTACTTCCATTTCGAGGGCACCAAGACGAAGCAGGTTATCATCTCCGTGAAGTCCGGAAATGTTGGAGTCTCTGACATAAGAGATCTTCGTGGTGTCATCGAGCGCGAGAAAGCCGAATTAGGTGTCTACATCTCGCTTAACGAGCACACCAAGGCAATGCGTACAGAGGCTGCCAGTGCGGGTTTCTACAAAGTCGCAAACCTTAGGTATCCCAAGCTCCAGCTATTTACCATCGAAGAACTTCTCCGAGGGAAGTGCATCAGCTACCCCGGTAAGCATGGTGACGCCACTATCAAGAAAGCCCCCCGGGCTAATAATCCCAATGATACCGAGAACCTACCACTCAACTGAAACACCTAGTTATGCAGCTATGCACATTCTGCAATCGAAGGTAATGTCAACTGCTGAGAGTATCGGCACTCCGAATATAAACAGAGAGATAGACATATTAAATAGGTTCGTGATATAATACCCAACGAATGATAAGCGGCAACTCCGATAGGATGGGAAGTCCTCAAACGGAAGAGAAGGCAAGACTCTCATTCGAGATTGGCAAGCTTCAACTGGCTTCCCAAGACATGCAGCACGACACTCTGGTGAAGAAGGCAGGTCTCTTCGCTGCAGCGTTAGCCTTCCTTTTTCCGACTGCTATAGATGCGGTCAGAACTCTAACGCGCGGTTCGCAGACACCCATAGAAGGTTTTCTATCGTTTCTATTTACCTTTGCGGTACTCGGTTCACTTGCGCTTGCCTTAGTGCTGTTACTTCTCTCACTACTGGTTAGCAACTTCCGCAATGACCCTAAGCTTGATGCCATCGAAACCTATTACACAACCACGGACATGGACCTAAAGAGAATGACTATGCAGGTTTTTGCGAACTGGAAGGTACGCTATGACCACAACGATAAACTGCTTCGTATCAAGGCTAATCAGATCCGGTATGCCGGTTGGCTTTCTGTTATCTCTGGTTCATTAATCGGACTGGCCTTGATTTATATGAGTATAGGAGGTTAACAGGCATATGATCCTCTCAAACTGGTTAGTGTTCTTTGCCGAGTCAAACGGTGGTGATGGCGATGGCGGTTCTGGCGGGACGTCCGGCGAAGGCGGTGACACGCAACCCAGTGTTCCACCATTCGACCCTGACGCCGAGCAGATTATCGAGAGAAAGATACCTGATCCTGAACCTGACCCGAAGGCTGAGAGCATTAGCACTTACGAACGCGACCAAGAGCCAAATCGACATTCTCGTTCTAAAGGCGGCGTGAAGCAGTAGTTGCTGTTGATCTAATGGACGCCAGTTGTTCGGACAGACGGGTGTGTCCGGTCGCAGCACGGCGGGGCGCGCAGATCCCGCCTTATCACGCCTGTGGCGTGACTTCCGGCTGCACCTTCAGCAGGCAAAGAGCCGGGCTGGCGCGCCCCTGGAGCGGGGCATGAAGGCGGAATACACGTTCCGCGAGCTTGGCGTAAACGAGCTGGCGCTGTCGCTCATTGAGGGAGCCGAGATAGCGAACGAGTTTTTCCCGACCATCCGCCCGCTGGCGGACTGCGTGGCGAGGAAAATCGCCGAGCTTGAACGATGCGCGCAGGCTTCGCCGGAGCATCGCAGCTCTATTGCAGCCATTCTGCGCCGGCAGCAGCCTCGGCCGGAAGAACCAAATATCATCAAGGCCCTGAATGGCCTGGAGGAAGGCGCATTCTTGCTCGTCTCCGGCCAGCAGGCCGGGGTCTGCCTGGGCCCGATGTACACGCTTATCAAGGCGGCTGCGCTTATTGCCCTGCGAGACAAGCTCTCGCGGGAGCTGCCGGAACACCGGTTTGTGGCGCTATTCTGGGCCGGCGGGATGGACCACGACTTCTCGGAGATAAGATGCTGTTACGTCTATGACCGGGAAAGGCGGCTGCGGTCGGTCTGTATGAAGCAGCCCGATGGCACGACAGGACAACCGGTCGGACGCATCGAGCTTACGCCGGAAGGGGCCGCCAGGCTGCCGCAGCTTATTGACATTATGCCGGCGACCGACCACACGCCCGGACTGCGCAAGGCTGTTGCAGAGTGCTATGCGCCTGGGAAGACCTACTCGCTGGCGTTCCGGGAGCTCCTGGCAGGCCAGTTGGCGGAACACGGCCTGCTCATCTTTGAATCGGAGGACGAGGAGGCAAAGGCGCTGGGCAAAGCGCTGTTCGCGTCAAGCGTGGAGCGGCAGGATGAGGAAGCGGCGCTGCTGGGACAGCGCAACAGCCGGATTGGCGAACTTGGCTTTGAATTGCAGGTATCGGCGCTGGAGGACGAAACCAACCTCTTTCTCATAGCGGGCAACGGAATGCGGGATAAGCTGGTGCGCGTGGAAGGCGGATTCGCCACCAAAGCGGGACAGGAGCGTTTCACGGCGGAAGAGCTTAGAAAGCGGGTGGAGCTAAATCCCGCCAGCCTTTCGTTTGGCGTGATGCTCCGCCCGGTGTTCCAGCAGGCGCTGTTCCCGGTGGCGGTGTATCTGGGAGGGACGCGTGAGCTCGTTTACTGGGCGCAGATGTATCCTCTGTTCAGGC
>JAGGTK010000067.1 GCA_021163765.1 bacterium | reverse complement strand
CCAGCGCGGGCACCGGCAAGACGCACCAGATAGTTGTAAACCTGTATACGGCGCTGGAAGCGGGCG
This sequence comes from bacterium, assembly GCA_021163765.1. Taxonomy (GTDB): domain Bacteria; phylum 4484-113; class 4484-113; order 4484-113; family 4484-113; genus JAGGTK01. The sequence continues at coordinate 16,665 of JAGGTK010000067.1, read as the reverse complement.
GGTTTGAAAACGCGCACAAGCTCCTTGCGATTACGTTTACCGAAAACGCCGCGTCGGAGATGCGCGAGCGCATCCAGGGCAAACTGCTGTCGGCGCAGGGAATGAAGGCGCTGCCTCTGGCGCAGGAGCTCAACATCTGCACCATCCATTCGTTTTGCCGCAAGGAACTGGCCAGGCATGCAGTCCGGCTGGGGCTGGACCCGGCGTTTGCTGTGCTGGAAGAGGCCCCGGCGCGCAAGCTCGCAAGGCACGTCCTGCTGGGCATTTTGCGCGAGCGCTTCAACTCGGCGGAAAAGCGCGAGAAAAGCGCGCTGGCGCGCGGTTTGAGGTTTGGCTCATATTTTATGCGCAGCGATTTCGGCAGCAGCCTGGAATTCGAGATGCTCCAGCTTTACCGGCAGCTTCGCGCACGGGGAGTCCTAACGTTTACGCCCGAGCTGTTCCTGGTGGCTCAGCCTAGCTGGGACAATGCGAGCGATGCGCTGGCCGAGCAGCTTGCGCGGATTGACGAAGCGCCCACGGATTACGTGCGGACGAAGGGGTCGGTTGAGAAGCTATTAAAAGTGCAGGAATTTATCCGCGCGCACAAGACAGAACTCAGCTCGCTGAAACCCGTGGAGCGGACGGTCTGGCTGCTAAGGGACCTTGCCGCGACCATAAACCTGCAGGGCACGGCTGAACTGAAAGAGCTGCTCAAGCCTTTGCGGGAGGAGCGCATCCCCGCGTGCATCGTTGCGGTTATCGCGCAGGATTCGCAGGCCATCCGCGATGAGGTTGCGGAAATACTCGCGGAACTCGACACACGGCTAAATGCGGAGAAGCGCGCGGCGCGGGCGCTGGACTTTGATGACTTGCAGCTAACGATGCTCCGGGCGCTGGAGGAAAACGCCGATTTGCGCAACCATTACCGCCGCCGGTTCAGCACGGTGTTTGTGGACGAGTTCCAGGACACCAACCCGCTGCAGGTGCAGCTCATCGAGCAAATCGCCGAGGAACGGGCGCACTGCTTTGTCGGCGACCCGAAGCAGTCCATCTTCGGCTGGCGATTCGCCGATCCTGAGACCATAAGGAAGAAGCGGCGCGAATTCCGCGAGCGCGGATACGTGGGGGATCTCAGGCACAACTGGCGCTCGCGCCCGGAGATTCTCGACTTCGTGAACCGGCTGTTCGGCGGCGAAGACGAGATACTCCGCTTTGATTACGACAATTTGAAACCCGCCGGGGAGAAACATAAGGAATGCACCTTCCGCGACAAAGACCGCCCCAGTATTGACGTTATCGTCCGGCCGGAAGCCGATGGCGACTCATCCGTGCCCGCCGACGAGCGCAAAAGGAAGGAGGCTGAAGCCGTCGCAGGCTACATCCATGAAGCGGCTGAAAGGCGCGCGCTGACGCACACCAAGGCCGGCGAAACGCCGCGCCCGCTGGAATACGGCGATTTCGCCATCCTGCTGCGCAAGAACGCATACGTTCCGGCTTACGAAGCCGCGCTGTCGGCGGCAAACATCCCGTTTGTGAGCGAAACCAGCGTGGGATTTTTGGAAACGCCGGAGATTTCAGCGCTGTGCGACCTGTTACAGTTCCTGCTCACGCCGGAAAGCGACCTGCTGCTGGCGCAGGTGCTGCGCAGCGACCTTGTGGGGCTTTCGGCGAACGGCCTGGCGGAACTCGCGGTTGCGCGAAAGGCTGAACCGGAAGACAACGACAAAGCAGCGCCAATGATCAGGCTCCTTGAGAAAGGGGTTGCGCTCAGCGACACAGACGATACCATTGCCGTGGAGGAGTTCGTAGCCTGGCACTCAGAAGCCCTGCGTAAGTTGCCGGCACTAAGCGCTGCGGCGCTGCTACGCTTTATAGTGGACGGCCTGAGGCTGCGCGAAAAGCTCACGGCGCGGGATGCGCCGGTGCGTTCGCTGCTGAACCTTGACCGGTTCGCCGATATGGCGCACGGCGTGCAAGGACTGGGTTATGCGGCGTTAGCGAAGCTCGTCGAGCATGTGCGCGAGCTGCGCTACCAGGCGTCGCAGATTGGCGAGATGTGGATGGAAGGCGCGGGATCCGTCCGGATAATGACGGTGCACCGCGCAAAGGGACTCACCATTCCCGCAGTCATCCTCCCGGCGATAGACTACCAGCTGGACGCGTCTTCTCCCGTGCTGAGCGCGGAGCCGAGCGGAGACGAGCCGGGGCGATACGAGCTGGGCATTTGCCACCGGCTGGCGGACGCCAGGAGCCGCGAGCCCTGGCACGAGCGGCACCGGGAGATAAGGAAAGCGCGCGGTGCGGAGGAGGAGGCGCGGCTGCTTTACGTGGCGCTGACGCGCGCCTCGGAGCACCTCGCAATCTTTGGCGTTTCGCCAACCCCACGGGGCGGCAAGCCCTGGGCACACTTGCTAAGCAGGCTGATAAGTGACGAGGAAGCTCCGGCGGAAGGATTCGCGGAGCTGATAAGCGTGCGGCAGATGGGTGCGCTACCTGAGCTTGAAGGGACAACGGAAGAGACGCCGTCGCTTGGCGAACTGGCCTTACTCGTTTCCGCTGAAGCCGCTAACGCCAAGGGGAACAAGGCGCGTGCCAGCGGGCTTATGCGCGAAGCGTCCGTCGCGCCGGACACGAGCGGATTTCACCGCTACCTTTACGGCGTCAGCGAATTCCTGGAATTCGCGCGCACGGGCGAGATTGGACGGTCAGCGGGATATGACGACGAGACTGCCGATTACGAGCGGATAGGCGGGCATAAAACAGTGGATGAAGCGGGAGGGGAGGATGCGCGCCTGCTGGGCACGGCGATACACGACCTGCTGGCATTTGTGGCTGCGCAGCCCGAAGCCGCGCACGGCAGCGATGTAACCGCGCTGCTGGACGAGGACTTCATTGACGCGAGATTCCCACAACACAGCGAAATTATTGCGCGCCAGAAGGAACGCGCGGCCATTCTCCTGCGCGGCTATAAAGCGCTGGGACTGGAAGCCCAATATGCGACCGCGAAGGCGTTGCGCCCCGAATACGCGTTCCTGCTAAAGGCTGAGAGCATCTTTTTGCGCGGGCGGATAGACCTGCTGCTGGCGGACGATAAGGCGCTCACCGTTCTTGATTACAAAACCGACCGGACGGACGGCGGCAAGCGCAAAGCGGAGCTGCTGGAGCATTACAGGCCGCAGTTGCTCGTTTACAGCCTGGCGGCACAGGGGATTTATCCCAACCGCGAGCTGCGCGCGGGGCTGGCGCTTCTGGACTGCGGCGAAATCGTGTGGCTCGACAGCTTTGACGAAGGGCTGGCCGAGGCCCAAGCCCGTCTTGCGGAATTCACCCAGGCGGTGATAGCCGCTGGCGGGGCCTGAGAAAGAAGGTCACGACTCAAATATCGCGCGTCGGGTAATCACGGGCGCGACCCTCCGGCCACGCGCTCCGCGTGGTGGCGGGTAAACGCCCGCGCCACTGTTGTATAATCAGGGGGTATAAACTCTACAGGGCTTTTACTATGATACTTACACTGCGCAGACTATGCGGCATCGGCGCGGTTTTCGCGATATTCCTGCTTTTATGCACCGCCTGCGGGGGCGCCAACGGAAACCAGCCGGACCCGTCAGGCCTGGAATTGCCGCCGACCAGCGTTGATGCCAATAAGCTTGCCCTCACCGAGGACTTCTCAACCGAAGGTGACGCGAGCAAGCTAACCGTTACGCTGACAGCCGAGAGCTTCTTCGACCTCTACCAGATCGCAGGGACGCTTGCTTACGACGCCGAGAGCCTGGAGCTTGCGGGAGTGAGCCAGGGGAGTTTCCTGGGCGACCCGCCGGAGGTTATCTTCTTCCAGCGTGCCGATGACCCAGGCCAAATCCCGTTTGCGCTTACGCGCCGCTCCATCAGCCCTGGCGCAACAGGGCGCGGCATATTGCTGCGGGCACAGTTCAGAGTGCTGACCAACCGCCTGCCGGCACAGCTTGTGTGGCTGGAAGAGGAACTCGTGGTGCGTGACTCGCTGCGCCACGACATCCGGGTAAGCCGGCCGGGAGGTGAGGAGCGGTGAAAAAGCTCGCTTGCCTAATTATCCTGGCACTGGCAGCGGTTTTCACCCTGACGTACGCCGCGGCCGCGATGGTTCAGCCGCCCCAGGAATGGCTGGACGAAAGCGAGGCCAACCGGCGGCTGTGGGACGAGATGCGCCCGACATTGCAGAAATGGACGTTCGGCGAGGTTGAGCCCTTCCGTTTGCCGCCCGAAGACGCCCTGGTTGCGATGGCGGAGCATTTCGGCGAAACGCAGGATAACCGCACAATCTCGCTGGACGACGAAGAGCTCCGCTTCGCGCATCTGGATTTGAACTTCGACGGAGTCATTGACCAGTTCGACGTGCTGGAACTGGGATACCAGCGCGCGCCGGGCAAGCGAGTCTCCATCGCCAACTCCAAGGGCACGAATAAACTTATCATCGTACGGGTGGAGTTTTCCGACGTTCCGGCGGACACCGACGCGTGGGATTACGACTACACCTACGACCTGCTGCTGGCAGACGGCACGGGCGCGAACGCATCGTTCCACGATTATTACGAGGAAGTCTCTTACGGCGACCTGGACATAGAGGGCACGATTGACGACGAGGGCAACCACGACGGCTGGTATACCGCGCCCAATACCAAGAACTATTACAAGAACCATATTATGGAGCTGCTGATTTTCGCGGCCCAGTCAATAGACGACCACACGGATTTTTCGGAGTTCGATGTGGACGGCGACGGCTATGTGGACTCCTTCCTGCTTTTCTATCCCTACACCGAGTTCAGCGGCGGCCTCTGGCCGCATATGAGCAGCGGGATGAACTACTACGCCGACGGCGTAATAGTGGACGTGCACTACGTCAGCGGCTTCGGGGGCACGTTCACCGACTCCTACAACATGTGCTGCGCGGCGCACGAATACGGGCACATTATTGGCGCGATAGACCTGTATGACACCGACGGCTCATCGGACGGCGTCGGCAGGTGGTCGATGATGGCCTACAATTACGACAACACCTACAGGCCGCCGGCGTTCGACCCCTGGCATCGGACACAGTTCGGCTGGATTACGCCTACAGTAGTCACTAAGGATGAGACTTCATACAGCATCCCGCAGATAGCTACCAACCGATTTGTGCTGAAGCTCTGGACGAACGGTGATCCGGGTGACGAGTACTTCCTCGTGGAGAACCGGCAGAAGGTGGGCACCGACGGGACAAGGCCGGGCGCGGGGCTGATGATATACCACTGCGACGACTCGCGCAACACGAACAAGAACGACAGCCACCGACTGGTGGACGTGGAATGCGCGGACGGCCTGGACGGAAGCAACAAGGACGACCTTGATTACCGCAATGACGGCAACAACGGCGATTCTACCGATCCGTTCTACCTGGGCAACAACGCGACCTTCAACTACACCAGCAATCCGCCCAGCAAGTCCTACGCTAATACCGACTCCTACGTGAAGGTGGAGAACATCTCCGCCAGCGGCCCCACGATGACCGCCGACATTTCGGTGGAGACAACCACGCACCCAACCGTAAGCATCACCGCCCCTTCCGCTGACGATACTGTCAGCGGCGATGTCACGTTTTCCGCTGACGCGACCGCCTCGGGAACGCGCACGATTACGAGGGTGGATTTCTATGCTAACGAATACATTGTAGGCTTTGATACTACAGGCGAAAGCAACAGCTACTCCATCACCTGGAATTCTCGAACCTGCTACAACACAGCGGTGGACATCCTCGCCAGGGCAACCGACAGCGAGGGCGAGACCTACAGCGACACAATCAGCGTCACGGTGGATAACGACGGACAGTGGCCGTTCAGCGACGATTTTGACGACACGGATAACTGGGCGATTCTCGACCCGTCGGGCAACGCATACTGGGCACTCCGAACCAGCACCTACAACTCCGCCCCCAGTTGCATCGGTATTGGTGCGGGCTACGACTATAACGAACACGACCGAATCCTGTCGCCGCTGCTGGATCTTTCAACCGCTACCAAGCCCACGATGACTTACTACATGCGCTATAAGGTCACTAACGGTATGCACAACGTCCGGGTTTATGTAATCAGCGCAGACGGCAGCAGCGAAACCCAGCTCAAGTCGTATACCGGCAGCGATCTTGCGTGGAAGAGCCGAGCGGCCTACCTGGATGACTGGGCGGGCGAGAAGGTCTTCGTGGCCTTTGAGATGAACTCGACCTCCATTTACTCCCCCATCAGCGGAGGCGGTGCGTGGGTTGACGACGTTGACCTGCACGAGCGCTCCGACCCGCCGAGCATCAACAGCATCTCGCCGGATGACGACTCCGACGTTTCGGGTGATGTTCTTATCGAAGTAGACGCCACTGACGACGAGGAAGTGACCTACGTAGCATTCTGGATGGACGGCGACTATGTTGGCGAGGACACTTCGGAGCCGTTCAGCTTCTCGTGGAATTCGCGGCATGTCTTCAACGGCGACGTTGTCGTTACCGCGCGCGCTTACGACCGGGACGAGCAGTCGGACAAGGTTGAAGTAACCTATCACGTCAGCAATCCGCTCTTTACCCCGCTTTATATGTATGACTTCGAGGACGCAGCCCATTTCGCGGACAACTGGCAGGTAATCGACGCCAGCGGGCCGGGCACGTGGCAGCGAAGCACATACAGGCTTTTCCTCGGGGATTACTCGGCCTACTGCGGGCAGCCGTCCACTCACCAGTACGGCGCGTACGAATATGACTGGCTGATAACGCCGACGGTGGATCTCACAGGCGTAACGAGTCCGTTCCTCTACTTCCACCACTGGTGGAACACCGAGACCAACTACGATTACGCCAAGGTTTATGTGACCGCCGACCTTGAAACCTGGGATTTCCTCGGCCGCTATCACGGCAGCGGCGCCTGGCAGAGCGCCGTCTACGACCTGTCATCGTACAACCAGCCGGTTAAGGTCGCGTTCGTGCTGGACAGCGACCCGCTGGTGGTGGGAGAAGGCTGGTACCTGGACGATGTGATGGTGCGCGCCTTTCCCACAGTGGACAGCCTGACGCCCGACCGCGCATACCTCGGCCAGACACTCACCATCGCCGGGGAGAACTTCGGCGACGCGCACTATCCCGGCGCGCTGGAGCTCGCGGGACACGGCGCGCTGCTTGCCGGCGAGGTCACGAGCTGGAGCGATACCGAAATCGTACTGGACGTTCCCTCCGACACGGAAACGGGCAACGTGTGGCTATGGGGCTGCGATACGGGAAAGAAGCTCACAATCGTCCTGCCGCCGCCGACACTGGGCGGGCTGACGCAGTATTAGCGGCTAAGCGCTAGTGGTCCACTTCGTCAAGGCTGGTCTTGAAGCCGGCCTGCACCAGGTCATGCAGGTGCACCATCCCCACCGGCCGCCCCTTCGAGTCCACTATCGGCAGCAGAAATATCGGCCGGGGCTTATGGTTCTCCATCGTCTCCAGCGCCTGGCGCGCGAGCGCACCGTCATCGATGACTGTGGGAGTCGAAGTCATCACATCGGCGGACGGAGCGTCCATCAGCTCCTCCACCGTGCCTTCCCAGCGCTCCATAATCCGCCGGACATCGCCGTCGGTGATGATGCCGACGAGCGCGCCATCGTCGTCCACTATGCTGACTCCGCCGAGCATATAGCGAGTTATCGCCTTGAGCGCCTTGCGGAAGCTGTCGCCGACATGCGCCGTCGGGTTGGTCGCATCACCTTTCAGCAGGTCAACGACCTTGAGCGTAAGACGCTTGCCGAGCATTCCGCGCGGGTGGATTATGGCGTAATCCTCCTTGCGGAAGTCCTTGAGCTGCATCAGAACGACAGTCAGCGCATCCCCCAGCGCAAGTGTAGCTAAAGCCGAGGCGGTGGGCACGAGGTTGTCCGGGTCGCTCTCGCGCACGTCGCCGATGTGCAGGTGCACCGTCGCCCGCCGCGCAAGCGTCGACTCGGGGTTGCCCGTGACCGCGATGATGGGTATCTCCAGATACGACAGTGCGGGCAGCAAGTCGATAATCTCACCGGTCTCGCCTGAATGGCTCAGGACGATTACCACATCGTCGCGGGAGACAAGGCCCAGGTCACCGTGGAAGCCCTCGGCAGGATGCAGAAATGTGGCCAGCGTGCCGGTGCTGGTGAGCGTCGCGGCGATCTTCTGGGCGATGTGGCCCGACTTGCCGATGCCCGTCAGAACCACCCGCCCTTTCGCGGAAAGGATGATCTCGACGGCGCGGACAAAGCCTTTCCCCAGCCCGGAAAGCAGGGCGCTCACGGCTCCGGCCTCGTTTTCGATGACCCCGTGCGCGATTTCGAGTATCCTCCCGGGCGTTCGTTCCACGTCGCTCACGGCGTGATTATATCAGAGCCTGCACCGCCCCCTGATATAATCGCGCGGTGTACGAAGAGGGGCTTGTCTCGGTCGTTGTGGTCAATTACCGGACCGACCGCTATCTGGACGAGTGCCTGCGCAGCGTCCGGCAGCAGGATTACGCCAAGCTGGAACTCGTCCTGGTCAATAACGCAAGCCCGGATTTCGCAAGCCAAGTCCTCGGCCGGCACAATCCCGACGTTTTCATCAGCAACCCGAATAACACCGGCTTTGCGCGGGCGAACAACCAGGCGATTCTAAAGGCGCGCGGCGAATACGTATTGCTGCTGAACGCGGACGCGAAAATCCCGCCGGGGTTCGTGACCGCTGCGGTGGCGGAGTTCGCGCGCGATACGGCTACCGGCACGGTGGTGCCGCGCATTGTCCGCTGGGATAACCCGGATATCATTGAGAGCACGGGACACCTGCTGCGCACGGACTTCACAGCAGCCCACCGTGACCATGGCCTGCACACAGTGGAGGCTGCACGGGAAGCGGGATACGTCCTGGGCGGAACCGCCGCGTGTGTAATCTACCGGCGGGAAATGCTGGAGGCCGTGCGCTACAAAGACGAGTATTTTGACGAGAGCTTCTTCGCGTACTTCGAGGACGTGGACCTGGACGTTCGCGCACAGCTTCTTGGCTGGAGGGCGTGGCATCAGCCCGCGCTGGTGGCCGAACACGTCGGCGGAGGCTCCGGCCAGCGCCACAACGCGCGCCTGCAGCTAATTGCGGAGAAAAACCGCTATCTCGCGCTGGCGAAATGGCTGACGGCGCGGGACTGGCTGCCGAGCCTGCCCGCAATGACGGCCTTTGAAGCCTACCACTTCCTGCGCACACTTGCGCGGCCGCATCTCTTCCTTGCGCTTTTCAGCTACCTCTACTATCTGCCGGGGATTCTGCGCAAGCGAATTCACCTGCAGCGCCGAAGGACACTGAACCCGGCTGAGTTCCGCGCCATGCTCACGCCGCGCTTCGGTGCAGCGAGAGTGCAACGCCCTCGGAGTGCCAAGCCAGACGAGTATCCTGTAGCCGTCTCGGCAATCGTCATCAATTACAACGGTTTGGAGCACACGCGCCGCTGCCTGGATGCACTGAGCCGCCAGAGCTTCGCCGATTTCGAGACCATCGTGGTGGACAACGGCAGTGACAGCCACGAAGGCGAGATACTTCGGCGCGAGTATCCGCGGGCACAGGTGCTGCTCGCCGGCAGGAACACCGGCTTTGCAGGCGGGGTGAACCTGGGATATGCAGCCGCTCGGGGCAAATACGCCGTTTTGCTCAACAACGACGCGGAGCCGGAGAGCGAGTTTCTCACGGAACTCGTCGGCGCGATGGAGCGCACCGGCGCGGACGCGGGCTGCGGAACGCTCATCGAAGAAGGCCGTGAGCCGACAAACGACAGCCTCAGCGTGCTGGGGCGCAGCCTCCCTGACGTGTTTGGCGATGAAGCACTGACATTCTATCCCTCCGGTGGCGCGGCAATACTGCGCAGAACGTCCATAGAGGCGCTGGGCGGGCAGCCGTTCGACCCGCGCTACTTCATCTACCACGAGGACGTGAGCCTCGGCTTCCGCATCCGGATTGCGGGCGGCGAAGTTATAAAGATTCCCGGTGCGCGCGCGAATCACCGTGGAGGCGCTACCACGCGCAACCTGCCCCGCGCAACCGTGCGCTATTACCAGACCCGCAACCGGATTCTCAACCGGATGCTCTACCTTGAAGGCGCAACCCTCGCGCGCATCTGGCCGCTGTGCTTCGTCGAGAGCATAGCCCGCCACTTGCGGGCACTCATGTCGTGGGACGAATTCCTGGCGATAGTGCGCGTTGACGGGTTTTTCCTCGGCAATTTATTCCGCATCGCCCGCGAACGGCGGAGGATGGGGCTCCTGCGCAAGGCGCAACCTCTTGCGAGGCAAACAGTGAAACCGGTGCGGGACGCCGCATTTCTGCCCCTGCTTTCCGGAAGGATTGATGGCAGAAACGGCATCGCCGACAGGCTGGCGCTTGCCTGGCTGAGGCTCGTGCGGCTGCCAGTGAGAGAGAATCCTCCGGGCAGCCTCTGATATAATCACGCCGTGCGGCTGCTCTACAACGTTCTCCTGGTCCTGCTTTCGCCACTCGTCTATCTCGTGGCCAATATGAACCCCAAGCTGCGCCAGGGGATGGCCGAGAGATTGGGTCGCTGGCCCAAACCGGAGCGGATACGAATGCCTGTCGGGACGAATATATGGCTGCACAGCGTGTCGGTGGGCGAGGTTAAGCTGCTCCAGCCGCTCATTTCCGCTCTGCGCGAGCGTTTGCCCGGTGCTAAGTTTTTCACCACCACTATTACGCGGTCCGGCCGGAAAATGCTGGACCACATTGCGCAGGGCCAGGAGGATGTAATCGCATCCTACTTCCCGCTGGCGGACCTGCCGTGGGTTATCGCGCGCTTCCTGAACGCTGTCAAGCCTCTGGTTTACATCGCTACAGAAGCGGAAGCGTGGCCAAACCTCCAGGCCCGGCTGAAGCGCAGGGGGGTTAAGTCCCTGCTGGTCAACGCCCGCATTTACTCGTCCCGCAAGCCTGCGTGGAAGCTTAAGCTGACGAGAATGCTCCTGCAGGACTTCGACCGCATCGTCTGCCAGTCACAGGAGTTTGCGGATGCTTTCGCGCGCATAGGCGTGCCCCGCGAGAAGCTTATCGTCTGCGGCAACATAAAAAGCGACATCGCTCCCGAGGCGTGGCCGGAGCCGCAGGGGGAGCGCTTCAAGTCGCAGTTCGGCTGGGCACGCAGGCGCGTCGTGACCGCCGGATCGACGCATCCCGGCGAGGAAGAAGCGATACTGAATGCGTTTCAGCAGCTTAGAGTGGCCAACCCGGAATGGGTGCTTGCGCTGACGCCGCGCCACCCGGAGCGGGGCGAAGAAGTGATGGCACTCGCCGAGAAGCTGAACCTTACCGCCCGGCTCCTTAGCCGCAAGGCCTCGGGCAAGGCGCCGGACGTGGTCGTGGTGGACAAAATCGGCGTGCTGCTGGATTTCTACCGTATCGCTGACGCCGTCATCCTGGGCGGCACGTTTAATCCCCGCATCGGCGGCCATAACATACTGGAACCGGCGCACCTGGCGAAGCCCGTCATCATCGGCCCGCATGTAGACTCCATCGCGGAACACGTTTTGCGGCTGCGCAATGCCGGCGCCGTAGTCGAGGCCGCCCCCGACGAGCTTTCGCAGGCGCTCAGTACTCTGGCAATGGACGAAGAAAGCAGGCTGAAAATCGGAGCGCGCGCCAGAACCGTCGCGCGTTCACTTGCCGGCGCGACCGCATGCACCGTGCGTGCAATCATTCAGGAGATGGGCGGAGCTCAGACGGGCTCCGGACCGTAGGGAACTATAAGTTGCCTGGCAATAGCCTTGCGTCTCGCGGCACTCACCTGCTTGCTGATGAGTTCTGCGTCCGGCGACTCCTCTTCTTCCGGATTCAGAAAAGAGTAGACCTGGTTTGCAGCGAACATCATCTCCCAGTCGCAGCAGGGAACGTCCTTGCCCGAAACGGGAAGACGCGGCAGGTCAGCGGGGTCGGCACACGGCCAGTTAACCGTGTGCTCCGGCAGGTAGGTTACAAGACTGCCGTCCTCTTCCCAGTCGAAGAAGCCAATCTGCACGCGAATCAGCGCGCCTCCGGAGTATTTGCGCAGGTTGAATCCGTAATAGCTCTCACCGGCAAACGAGAAGTGCAGCCGGCGCGCCATCCTGTGGAAGGCTGACGAGTACAGCCTGAACACCAGGAAATCAAGGTCGTAGTGCTCGCGAGGGTACTGCTCCATCGCCAGAGCCTCCACGCCCCATCCGCCACAGACCCACAGCCCGAGGTTCGCGCGTTCCGCTGCATCCACGAAGCTGTGCAGGCATTCAATCTGCTTTTTCCTCAAGAAAGATGGTTCACATACGTTTTCCAAGATGCCTTCTCCCGTAACTATTCTTCAACGCTGCCCTTGTCGGACGCCGATGCGGAGACGATTTCCCTCGCTCTCTCCTCCTTGACGTAGAGCTTAAGGATATCGCCCTCCTGCACGTCCGCCGTACCCTCGATCTTCAAGCCACATTCGAAACCCTCCGTTACCTCGCGGACATCATCCTTGAAACGCTTGAGCGAACCCAGTTGGCCATCCAGCACCAGTTCGCCGCCGCGCATCAGCCGGTAATAAGAGTTGCGCACGACTTTGCCCGCGGTCACCATACCGCCGCAGATGACCGCGTTGCGCTCGGTCCTGAATATCGCGCGGATTTCGAGTTCGCCGATGGCAACTTCCACAATCTCCGGCTCCAGCAAGCCGCTGACCGCCAGCTCGACATCCTCAATAAGCTTGTAGATAATCCTATACAGGCGCACCTGCACCTTTTCCTGCTCGGCAAGCTTGCGCACCTGTGCCGCCACCGTGACGTTGAATCCAATCACCATCGCGCCCGACGCCGACGCCAGCATCACGTCCGTTTCATTCACCTGCCCCACGCCTGACCGAATCACATTAACCCGCACACCTTCAATCTCGATCTTGCTAACGGCGTCCGTAACCGCCTCCATGCTCCCCTGGACGTCGGCCTTCACGACGACTGCCAGTTCTTTCACCTCACCGGCGCGGATCTTGGCAAGCACATCGTCCAGCGAGAAACCCGCAGCCTGACGCGGCGGCGCGTGACGGTCGCGCTTTGCCTCGCGGCTCTCGGCTATCTGCTGCGCGCGCTTCTTGTCCTTGAAGGCATACACCTTCTCGCCGTTCTCCGGCAGATCCTCGAACCCGATTATGCACACGGGCATAGCCGGGCCCGCGGTTTTCACTTCCTTTCCCTTGTCATCCACCATCCGCTTAATGCGACCCACAGACTCGCCACAGAGAATGTACTGGCCTTTGCGGAATGTTCCCTGCGTCACAAGGACGGTGGCAATGATGCCGACTCCCGTGTCAATTTGGTTCTCCACGACAACGCCTACCGGCGCAGCAGTGGGGTCAGCCTTCAGCTCCATCAACTCCGCCTGGAGGTTTATCATTGCCAGCAGATCGTCAATTCCCTTGCCGGTTAGAGCGGAAACGTTCAGGACGACCGTGTCCCCACCCCAGTCTTCAGGAATCAAACCGTGCTGCGAGAGCTGCTGCTTCACCCTGTCGGGATTGGCGTCAGCTTTGTCGATCTTGTTGATGGCAACGATAACCGGGACACCTGCCGATTTGCAGTGTTCTATTGCCTCGATCGTCTGGGGCATTACGCCGTCCTCAGCGGCCACGACCAGAACCACCAAGTCCGTCACCTGGGAACCGCGAGCCCGCATGGCCGTGAAGGCCTCGTGCCCCGGCGTGTCGATGAAGGTAATGGTCTTATCACCAAGCTTGGTCTGATATGCCCCGATGTGCTGAGTGATACCGCCGGCTTCTTCATCCACCACGTTCGTTGCACGGATAGCGTCCAGCAGCTTGGTCTTGCCGTGGTCAACGTGCCCCATAACCGTAACCACCGGCGGACGCAACTCCAGCTCCTTTTCGTCCGCCTGGGCGAATATCTCCAGATCCTGCTCAGGCTGGTCCGCCGGCGCAACTTCGCAGTCGATGCCGAACTTGTCGCAGATAAGCGATATCTCGTCGATGGACGCCGTGTAGTTGATGCCTGTCAATATACTCAGCTCGTCCATCAAGAACCGGATGATGTTTGAGACCCTGACGCCGGTCAGCTCCGACACTTCGCGTATGGTCATTGGCCGCGTAATCTTGAGGTGGCGCTCCACCTCCTGCGCGGGCTTCTTGCGGCCCGTCCCCTTGACCTTGAAGACACGCTTCCGGCTTACGACCGTGGCATCGTCGTCGGACAGGAAATCCCGCCTCAACCGCGTGGGCCGCCGGAGGCGCGATTTAGGCCGCTTCACCGGCTTGGCGGGCTTTTCGGGCTCTATTTTCTGCTCCGGACCCTTTTCAGCGGCTTCCGGAGCCTTTCCCGCGACTGCCTTAGCGGGCGCTTCCTCCGCCTTGGCCGGCGCCTTTTCCTTTTCCTTCTTCGCCTTGGCGAGTTTAACCTTCTTGGCCGCCGGGCGGTCTGGAATAATCGGCTTTAGCCGGGGTGCAGGAGCGGGTGGGGCTGCCACCGGAACCGCTTCCTCTTCCTTCGCAGCGGCAGGCGCCGCGAAGAAGTCCTTGAGCTTCGGCTCGGGAACATCCGCGTCTTCTTCAACGGTGGCACGCCTGATGCGCTTTGCCGGCCCCTCGACTTCCACCTTGCCGGAGGCCACATCCTTCAGCTTGGATATCGTTTTGTCATCTATCTCGGCAAGCGGGCCAAACCCGTCCGCATTGACGTCGTAACCCACCGCACGCAGCCAGTCCACGACCTGGTCGTAGGACTTGGCCCCCAGGGTCTTAACCAGATAAATGACTTTCTTGGGCATATTAGTTAGGGCTTCCCATCTCGCGGGTATAGCTTTTAAGCCGATACAGAAGCTGCTCCCGTTCGCGCGGATCCAGGTGAACCACCGCTCGGTCTCGCTTGGCCGACTTGAAAATCAGCCGACCGCGCTTGAGGGCGCGATGCCAGCAGCCCTCGCTCGGGCACAGGTATATCGAACGCCCCGCTGTGCCGTCACCGGAGCGGACTATCACCATCCGGTCCTTCACGTAGCGGAGCCGTATCATCTCGCTCTGGGGATGCCTTTCCCGGCATCCCGCGCACGTGCGCATACGCAGTGGCCTGGAGTTGCTGGTAACGCTCACGCTTTATCACCCTCCGGTGCGTCCTTCACGCCTTCAGCCGGGTTATCCTTCGCAGTTTTTTCAGGCGTTTTCTTCTCTGGCTGCGGCTTTTCGGCTGCCTTCGGGCCCGCCTCCTCAGCCTCCATCTCGGACACGCTTTTAACCTCCAGGAAGTACTTGGTCAGGCGCGACGCGAGCTTCACGTTCCGCCACGACTTTCCGATGGCGAGCGAAATCTGGTCGTCCGGCACGATAACCAGAGCGCGCTTCTCACTCTCGAATATCTCAACGGACAGCACCTTGGCCGGCGACAGCGCTTCGGCAATGAACTCAAACGAGTCAGCCCGCCAGGGCACCAGGTCTATTTTCTCCTCACTGAGTTCGTGAGAAATAGCCGTGACGCGCACGCCCCGGCTACCTATGCACGTGCCTACCGGATCCAGCTCCGGCAGGTTGCTCTTCACAGCTACTTTGGCGCGGAACCCGGGGTCGCGCGCAATGGCCATAATCTCTATGCTTCCTTCGCGCACTTCCGGTATCTCATTCTCCATCAGGCGCTTGATGAGATCGGGATGGGTACGCGAAAACACGAGCAGCGGCCCGCTCCTCTTGCCCGAGCGCACTTCGACAAGCATGCATTTCAGCCTTTGCCCCGAACGCACGCGCTCGTGCGCAATGCGCTCCTTCATCGGCACAATGCCCTCAACCTTGTCCGGCGTTTCCACAAACAGGTCACCGCGCTCTTCGTATTGCACGGTGCATGAGATTAGATCGTAGGTGCGCGTCCGGTACTCCCGCTGAATATGGTCCTTCTCCGCCTGGCGGATCAGGCTTTTAATCATCGTCTTCGCAGTAGCGACGCCCCAGTAACCGAGGTCGCCCAGCTCAATCTCGATCAGCAGAAAGTCCCCATCTTCGGCGTTCTGGTCGTAGCTCCGCGCTTCTTCGAGCGAAATCTCCAAATCGGGATTCTCCACCTGCTTAACAACCTTCTTGCTCAGGTACGCCTCGATGGTTGACGAAGCCATATCTACTTCCAGTTCCAGGTTGGGCGTGGGCCCGTGCTTGCGCTCGTAGGCGGCCTTCATAGCCTCAACCAGCGCCTCAATGATGCGCTGCCGGGGCACGCCCCGTGTTACCTCTATTTCCTGAAGTGCCGCCGAAACCTTTGCGTCGATTCTCATTGCTTAGCCCTCGACCCTCAACCGAACCGCTTTTATCAGCCGGCGCGGCAGTGAAACCACTCCGCCGTTCGCCTTTACGCCCATTTCGCCATCGAACTGAGGCGGCAACCCCCCTGTCCTTAGCTCCAAGGATTCGCTGTTGCAGGCTGCCAGCTCTCCAGCAAGGGTCAGCTTTCGACCCTCTATGCGAAGGCTTACCGTCACGTCGCTGCCGGCGTAGCGCTCGAAATCAACATCGCGCTTGAGCAGCCGGTCAACTCCCGGGCTGCTCACCAGCAGTGATGAATCATCGTTGAATACGAGGTTAGACTCCAAGAACAGCTTTACCCTCGGAGAAAGCTTTGCACAGTCGTTCAGGTCCACCGGTGAGCCGTCAGCCCGCTCTACAAACA
>JAGGTK010000077.1 GCA_021163765.1 bacterium | reverse complement strand
GAATCGCCAGCGGCGTGATGTCTTCGATGCCGACAGCGCCGTTCTGGTCGTAGTCGCCGCAGTTTCGGTAAAGCCACGAGAGCGCGTATTCGCCGTCGCTTAGCGAGCACGCCAGGTCTTCTATGCGGTTTGTGTTGCCGGTGGGGGGGGAGGACGCGAGCTTGATACCCTCGCTGTAGGGCGGCCATTTATGGCCGCAGTCATACATACCTGTTGCAGAACGGCGGGGATAAATCCCCGCCCTACAGGGATCATTCAGCGCCTCCGCCAGCGCATCCTTCAACTGTGCGAACAACGCTTCATCCACGCCCTCCGGCGTTTCCAGCGCGTCGAGTTCCGCGAGCGCGGAGTCGAGGGATTGGGGCGACGTAATAGCAGGAGGGGCAGTCTCCAGGCTGCCCAAGTCTTCGGCGGCTTGGAAGCCGCCGCTCCCGGTGGACGCGGGAATCGTTGCGCGTTTGCTGCTACTCCCGCACGTTGTTAATACCAGCGCGAACGCGCACAGTAATACGGTGAGGAATATCCCCCGAAGAATCGCCCTTACCTCCATTTCGGTCGCCTCCCTTGCGCCGAGTCGCCTCCCTTGCGCCGACTTGATAAGCGGCCTACTTTAGCCGCCTGTGCCCAGTATACCCTCAATCTGACGCTATTTCAAGGTCTAATCCTCAATTCTTTCGATATTGGCGCGAGGGACGGTGGCGGAGACGGCGCCCTACAATCTCCCAGTGGTATAATCACAGTGTGGCCGTAGGTTAGGCCCGGATTTTGGGTGGTATCATAATATGCACGTGCCGGGGAATGCCGGGTTGCGTAAGTTATGAACATACTAGATTTTTTCTCGTTTTCCGCAAGGAAGCTCATATCCAAGAGCAACGAGGTCTGCTCCGAATTCAAGAACCAGTACATCGAGCCGGAGCACATCTTCTATGCGATGCTGTCGCTGCAGCAGTGCAGCGCGCTACAGGTGCTCGCGCACCTGCAGGTGAACCGACCCAAGCTCGCCTACTCGCTGGAGAACTACCTTTACGAGCACCAGGGCAGCTTTAAAGACCAGCCCAGCTTCTCCCGCCGCACGCTGAACCTGCTGGACCTTGCCAACCAGGAGGTCAAGCGCCTGCGCCACCGCGAGATAGGCACGACGCATATCCTGGTGGCACTGGCGCAGGAGCCGTCGGACTTTTTGCAGGAGCTCTTTGCGGAGAACAAGCTAACCGCGGATATTATCCGCGAGGCTTTCCTGAATTATCTGCGCAGCGCCGGGCACCCGCGGGGCGAGCGCAAGGAGCGCCCGCCAAGCATCGCCGTGAAGTTCTCGCGCGACCTGACCAAGCTCGCCCGAGAGGAGAAGCTCGACCCGGTTATCGGCCGTGAGCGCGAGATATCGCGCCTTATCCATATTCTGTGCAAGCGCACAAAGAACAACCCTATCCTCGTCGGCGAGCCCGGCGTGGGCAAGACCGCGATTGTGGAAGGCTTAGCCCAGCGCATCGTGAAAGGCAAGGTGCCGCACGCGCTGCTGGACCGCCAGCTTCTGGCGATTGACCTCGCGGCGATTGTCGCGGGAACGAAGTTCCGCGGCGAGTTCGAGGAGCGCCTGAAGGCGCTCATCAAAGAGATACAGGAATCCAAGGGCCGCATCATCATCTTTATTGACGAGCTCCACACGATTCTGGGAGCTGGCAGCGCCGAAGGCAGCCTTGACGCCTCCAACATCCTGAAGCCTGCGCTGTCACGCGGCGAGCTGAGGTGCATCGGCGCGACCACGTTCAAGGAGTACCGCAAGTACTTCGAGAAAGACGGCGCGCTTTCCCGCCGCTTCCAGCCGGTGATGGTGGAAGAGCCTAATTTCGAGGAGACGTGGAGCATCCTGCGCGGCCTGCGCAAGGAATACGAGAAGCACCACCACGTTTCGATTACCGACGACGCGCTGCGGCAGGCAATCTACCTTTCAGAGCGCTTCATACCCGACCGCAAACTGCCGGACAAGGCAATTGACGTGATGGACGAGGCGGCGGCGTGGGTCAATCTGGAGATTGACACCCAGCGCAGGAAGGCCGAGCAGGCGCGCAAGGGCGACATGCCCGACGAGGAGACCTTGAGCCTGCTGTCGGATGAGGGCGGCGAAGCGCCTGCGCTCGCGGGGGATTTCGACACCAAAAAGCTCGAACGCGCGGGGCGGCTCATCGGAATGGGCGCTGATGTTCCCATTGAGAGCGATATAGTGAGCGGCAGCCACATTGCCAAGGTCGTGGAGATGTGGACCGGCATTCCCAGCAAAAACATCACGATGGACGACCAGGAGAGGTTGCTGCTCCTGGACGACCAGCTTAAGAAATACATCATCGGGCAGGACGAGGCGATTGACATCATCGTGCGCGCGCTGAAGCGCTCGTTCAGCGGCGTGCGCCAGACCAACCGGCCCATCGGCAGCTTCGTATTCCTGGGACCGACGGGAGTGGGCAAGACCGAGCTTGCGCGGGTTATCGCGCGTGAGGTATTCGCGCACCCCGACGCGTTCGTCAAGATTGACCTTTCGGAGTACTCGGAGAAGTTCACCGTCAGCCGGCTGCTCGGCTCGCCGCCGGGATACGTGGGCTACGACGAGGGCGGCCAGCTAACGGAGATGGTGAAGAAGCACCCGTATTCGCTCGTGCTCTTTGACGAGATGGAGAAGGCGCATCCCGACATCTTCCACACGCTGCTGCAACTGCTCGACGAGGGCGTGCTCACCGACGGCCAGGGCCGGAAGGTGCACTTCCACAACACCATCGTCATCTTCACCACGAACCTCGGCGGCAGGTTCTTCGACTCAACCGGTGAAATCGGCTTCAAGCATGAAACGGCTGAAACCGACGAGGAGATTGGACGCCGGCACGAGGGGTACCGGCAGCGCGCCGACGAGTTTTTGCTCAAAGCTTTCAGGCCCGAGTTCCTGAACCGGCTCGACGAGATTGTGCACTTCAACCCGCTGGGGCGAGAGGAAGCGAAGAAGATAGCGCAGCTCGAACTGGGCCTGCTCACCGAGCGCCTGGAAGAGGCGGGCCACAGCGTGAGCTTCACCGACGCCGTGGCGGATAGAGTCGTCGACGAGGGATTTAGCGCGTCCTACGGCGCGCGCAACATCAAGCGCACCATCAGCCGGATGGTGGAGGATCCCATTTCGGAGCTGGTGCTGGAAGGCAAGATGACAGCCGGTGACGAGAAAATGACCTTCACGATGGATGACGAGGGCATACTGCGGATGGAATTCGACCCCGCGCGCCTGGCGGTGGACCATTTCAAAGCGGAAGCCGAAACCGGCGACACCGCGCCGGCTGAAGACGTAAGCACCGACTGAGAGAGCGAAGCGACTGATACCTGATAACCGGTTGCATTCCCGCTAGTTCTGCCCGCCCATGAACTGCTGGGAGCCGGAGGTGTTCACCGGCGGGTGGAGCAGCTCGTCGCGGTCGGGATGCAGCTCGCCGGTCGTGCACTCGTAGAGGTAGACGTATATCATCCCTGCTATGCCCGCGTTCATCAGCGCGCCGGGTTTCTTCATCATGCGCTCGATGATGGGCTGCCATTCCTCGCCGACGAAGTGGTCAAGGCCGCGCTCCTTTGCGTGGCACATATCGCAGCGCGCCTTCCAGATGGTTTCGGCGTCCATTCCGATGATGTCGGCGCCTATTTCCGGCTCGGCGGGCTGTTTGGGCTGGGCGGCGACCGGGTTGTTAAGGTCGAATTCCGGCTCGGAAGTATCGGTATCGGGAGGTTGGGCGCAGGAGCCGGCGGTCAGAAAGAAGACCAGCATCGCGAGGGCCAGCGCCCCCGCCGTGGAGCCAGATGAGTTTCGCGTTTCGCGCATACGCTCAATTATACCGTGAGGCGAGCTGCTTGTGCACATCTGCAACATCCGGAATCTGCGGGTATACTAAGATGACAGTCTGAGCAACTCCGGTTCGTTAGGAGAGGATGGATGGGTTTGTATCGGAAGTCGGGAACGCTTCGCGCTACCCTTGTGGTGGTGGCCGTGTTCGCACTGACACTGACCACGTGCGGCGGGAAGAAGCGCCACACGCCACCGACGCTGCCGTGGCTTAGCACGGATGCTGAAACCGCAGCGCCACAGATTAGCAGGTCGGCGAAAACCAATGCGGATACGCTGATGGAGCGGCTCACAGCGGCGCTTGCGGAGGTGCTGGAAGCGCGCGGGGGGAAGGTGACAGCTGCGCCCGCCACCGGCGAAGGCAACCTCATCGTGGATCTGCACTACGTGGTGGGTGGCGTCGGCGGCAACCGGCTCGTCTGGCACTACCGCAATCTCGGCGATTACAACCAGAGCGGTACGGTGGGCATTGGTGACCTTACGTCGCTGGCGATGCACTTCGGGGAGACGATTGCGGAAAACCCGCTAGTTGAGGTCATTGACGGCGACCTGGACGGCGCGGCGGGCATTGGAGACGTGCAGGCCATTGCGGAAAACTACCGCTGCACGGTTGCGGGATACATCATCGAGAGCGCAGCGGAAGAGCATGGCGAGTACGCTGAGGTTGGTAGCGTGGAATTCGCCAGTGCGACGGGCGGCGATGAAGGTTGGAAGGAGTTAGTGTTTGCGCTGCCGACGGGCGATGCGCTATGGTACTGGGTGGTGCCGGTGGATGCAGCAGGCGCGCGGGGAATTGCGAGCCTGCCGGTGCAGTTTCGCTCGCCGAGCGCTGCTCCAAGGGTGACGGCGGTATCGCCGCTAATAGGCGAGCCGGACGCGGCGGTGCGGTTTGCGGCGACAGTTGAAGGGGAGGAGCCGTTTGACTACTACTGGTACTTCGGCGACGCGGGGACTCCATCTAGTTCGACGGACGCCGAGCCGCTAGTGTTGTTGCAGGAGCTGGGGCGGCACGTATGCCGGGTGCAGGTGAGCAACGCGCACGGGCAGCACACCTACTTCTTCGCCGTGCTGGTGACGCCTGCGGTGTATCCGCCGTTCATCGAGCGGGTGTGGCCGACTACAGCGGTGACGAACACCCAGGTGCAGTTCTTCTCCCAGGTCTTCGGCACCGAGCCTATGGAGTATCACTGGGACTTCGGCGGGGGAGCATTCCCGGATGAAACCGATGACGCGTGGCCGGAAGTCGTAGTCGGGGACGCAGGAGAGTACGCGTGCGAACTCACGGTGACCAATGGCGCGGGCTCTGATAGCCGCGAATTTACACTCGACGTTTCGTTGGGACAACGCGGCGACTGGTGGATGTTCGGTCGTGAGCCTACGCACAACCGAAGAAGTCCCTACGTTGGCGCGCAGGACGCGGTTCTCAAGTGGAGGTACTACTTGGCGGGTGGCGGTGAAAGATCAAATCCCGCCATCGGCGAGGATGGCACCATCCATGTCGGAAGCCCGGATGGTTACTTATACGCTCTAAATCCTGATGGGAGTATTAAGTGGCGATGGTTTGACTGTTCCGGATTGTGGATGTACCCAAGTCCCGCCATCGGCGCAGATGGAACCATCTATGTGGGAAACTCGGATAACTACCTCTGCGCAGTCAATCCTGATGGGACCCTCCTGTGGCGCTATCGGACCCTGGGCCAAACGAACTCCAGTCCCGCCATCGACGCTAACGGAATTATCTATGTGGGAAGCCGTGACTATAACATAGATAGTACCGGAGAATGGATCTGTGACGGGTATTTATATTCTATTAGACCCGATGGCACTTATAAATGGCGCTACAAGACTGGCGGTCGTTTATCCATCAGCCCGGCTATTGGTGGGGACGGAACCATCTATGTAGGAAGCGGTGACGGTTTTCTCTACGCACTATATCCTAGTGGCGGCCTGAAGTGGCGCTACGAGACCGAGGGTGGTGTGTCCTCCAGTCCCGCCATTGGAGCTGATGGGACCGTTTATGTGGGCAGCGATGACGACTACCTGTACGCTATCAATCCTGACGGAACACTCAAATGGCGTTATGAGACCGGAGACTACGTACGCTCCAGCCCCGCGATAGGCTCAGACGGGACTATCTACGTCGGAAGCTATGACAATCACTTATACGCCATCAATTCAGATGGTACGCTCAAGTGGCTGTATGAAATGGGCGAGGACATATACTCCAGTCCAGCGATTGGAGCAGATGGAACGGTCTATGTGGGGAGCAACGATCACTACTTCTACGCTGTTAATCCTGATGGAACGCTCAAGTGGCGATATGAGACTGGTAGTAATGTGCGTTCCAGCCCGGCGATAGGCGCGGACGGAACCGTCTACGTGGGTAGCGACGATCACTACCTCTACGCATTCCATCATGAAAGCCCCCCGGTTATCGTCAGCGTTAGCCCTGCAGTTGGCAATGCGGGGAAGGTAGTTGAGTTCACCGCCAAAATGTGGGGCACGCCGCCGTTTTCTTACTACTGGAACTTCGGCGGGGGCGCGTGGCCAAACACGAGCAACGATCCCTCGCCTGCGGTGACGATGTGTGAGTCTGGTGTGTACGACGCCAGTCTGACGGTGACTAACAGTTATGGTGCGGACACTTATCAATTCGAGCTTGCCTCTGTCGATCTTACGCCACCGGGCGACTGGTATATGTTCGGCCGTGAGCCGAGGCGCAATCGCAGGAGCCCTTACGTGGGGGCCCAGACCTCAACTTTAGATTGGAAGTATGATACAGGCAACAGGTTATATTCCAGCCCGGCGATAGACGCAAATGGCACTGTTTACGTTGGAAGCTTGTATGGCTACCTTTACGCGGTCAATTCCGATGGCACTCTTAGGTGGCGGTATGCAAATGGAATATATGTGACCTCCAGCCCGGCGATAGGAGCTGATGGGACAGTTTACGTTGGAAGCGGCGATAATTACGTTTATGCTATTTACCCAAGCGGTATACTCAGGTGGAGATACAAGACAAACGGCTGGGTGCATTCCAGCCCGGCAATAAGTGATGACGGCACTGTCTATGTTGGGTCCCATGACGGTAGGATTTACGCTATCGCCATAAATGGAACACTTAAATGGCGATATTATACATCCTGGCCTGTGTATTCCAGCCCGGCGATAGGCGTTGATGGGACGGTTTACGCGGCAGGATGGGACTTATACGCGTTCGATCCAGACGGCACAGTCAAGTGGCGATTTGAGACGGACGACGATATAAATTCAAGTCCCGCCATTGGAGCTGATGGAACCATTTATGTGGGTAGCAACGATCACTACTTCTACGCTGTTAATCCTGATGGAACGCTCAAGTGGCGATACGAGACTGGTGGCAGGATAGAATCTAGTTCAGCGATAGGTGATGATGGCATTGTGTACGTTGGAAGCGCAGACAATTACCTCTACGCTCTTAATCCCGATGGCACGCTATTTTGGCGATATGAAACGGGTGACGACGTATATTCCAGTCCGGCGATAGGTGCTGACGGCACAGTCTATATCGGAAGCTACGATGGCTGGATTTATGCTATTGACGCGGATGGGAAGCTCAAATGGTGCTACGAGACGGATGCTAAGGTCTACTCCAGCCCGGCTATAAGTGAGAATGGGGCTGTCTACATTGGCAGCCACGACGGCTACCTTTACGCTTTCAAGGACTAGCAGCGGCCTACCTGTGCGGCTTGGAAGGCGCTATACTAGGAAGAAGTGGCGAGCGTCTTTGAAGAACTGGCTGCGCGGATGGACTTCCACGCTGTGTTCAGCGAATACCTGCGCCTGAAGAAGAAGGGCAGCCGCTTCTTCGCCGTCTGCCCGTTCCACAAGGAAAAGGACCCGTCGCTTTCGGTGGACGTCGAGACAGGCCTGTGGCACTGCTTCGGCTGCAAGGAGGGCGGCAACGTCTTCCAGTTCATCGCCAAAATCGAGCACCTGGAGATGTCCGAAGTCGTTGAGATGCTCGCCAAGCGCTACGGCGTGGATCTGCGGCAGTACCAGCCGGAGAAGGAGCGCCAGCGCATCACCCGCCGCCAGATGCTGCTCAAGATTGTGCGCGCCGCCGACGGTTTTTACCGCAAGCAGCTCGCGAGCACCACGCACGGCCAGCAGGCGCTGAAGTATCTCCAGGAGCGCGGGCTTAGCGAAGGCGTAATAAAGCGCTTCGGCATCGGCGTAACGCCGCTGGAGCCCGACGGCCTGACGCATTTCCTGCAGGAGCACAACGCCCGCACGCGCGACCTGATTGACCTCAACCTCACGCTCGAAGGGCGGCGCGGCGAGATGATTGACATGCTGCGCAGCCGCATAATATTCCCGCTGTTCGACCACCGGGGGGACGTGGTGAGCTTCGCCGGACGCGCGCTGGGCGACGGCGAGCCCAAGTACCTGAATACGCAAAACACGCCGCTTTACAACAAGAGCCGGATGCTCTACGGCTTTAACTTCGCCCGCCGGGCTATCACCGAGCAGGACGCGGCGTTCATCGTCGAGGGCTACATGGACGTGATTTCGCTGCACCAGGCGGGCGTGGTGAACGCGGTCGCCACGTGCGGGACTTCGCTGACGGGCGAGCACATCAGGACTCTGGCGCGGAATACCGACAACTTTTTCCTTGCGTTTGACGGCGACGCGGCGGGCATCAAAGCGGCGCTGCGTTCCTGCGAGGAGTTTATGGCGGGGGGGCATTACCCGCGCGTTATCGTGATACCGGAGGGAAAGGACCCCGACGACGTGGCGCGCGCGGGCGGCAAGGAAGCGTTTGACAGGCTGAAGGCCAAGGCTGTGCCATACCCGCGACTCATCGCGGCGGTGCGCATCAAGACTGCGGAGCCTGAACCAATGGAGGTCAAGCGGCTGTTTGAGGAGGTCGCGCCCGTTTTTTCGCGCATCCGCGACGCGATGGTGCAGGAGGCGTTCAGCAGGGATCTGGCGGGCGCGCTGCGGATGGAAGAGCGCCAGGTGCGCGATTTGCTGCATGCGGGCGCGCGGGTTCGCCGCAGGAAGAAAGGCACTGAGGCTAGAGAAGCGCAAATGACGACGCCGCGCGAGGATTTCCTGTCGCGGTTCTTTGCCGCGATTCTGGCGGACGCCGAGCTGCGCGCCGCTGCTGCGGGTGAGCTTACCGAGGATGATTTTCCCGAAGGCAAGTTCCGCGAGCTGTTCAGGCGCGTGGTAAAAAGCGCCGAGGATTACGCGCTTCCTGGCTTTCCCAAGGAACTGGCGGCGCTATGCGCGGAGCTGAAGCAGCGCGACGTGCCGCAGGGGGAATACGGCATCGAGGCTTACGTGGCGAAGATTCGAGCGTTCAAGCTGGAGGACCTTAGCGACGAGATCCGGGCGCTACAAAAGGAGTTGGCGAAAGCGCAGAGCGAGGGCGATGATGAAAGCGCGCAGAAGCTGGGCGAGAAGATGCAGCAGCTTCTGGCGCAGCGCGCGAAGCTGGCAGCGGAGATCAAGGCACCTTCATCAAAGGACGCAGGTGCTAAAGGCAGCCAGGTGTTTTGACATCCGGGCGCTGATGGGCTAACTTGAGACCGGGATGGAAGAGGGTTCGACACCAGGCAAGGAGCGTATCGTCCTCGACTGGGAGGAGTTCGGCACTGGCGTTCGTGAATTCGCCGATCAAATCCACGCCGAGTACCAACCCGATCTGGTTGTCGGCATTGCGCGCGGAGGCGTAATCGTCGGCGCGGTCATCGCCAGCGCGCTGGAGGTGGACTTCTTCCCCATCAAGGTATCGCGCCGGATGATGATGGAAGTGGTGAGCGAAGAGCCGGTGCTCGTTATCAAGCCCTACAGCTACGCAGCGGGCAAGCGTGTGCTGCTGGTGGACGACATCAGCCGCACCGGCGCGACGATGCATATCGCGCGGCGCGCGCTGGAGAAGTTTGAGCCGGTGGAGGTCAAAACCGCCTGCTACGCCGACCGCAAGGGCGACGGCTACGAGCCGGACTTCTACAAGCTGTCGGTGGAAACCGACCTTGTGTTCCCGTGGGATTACGCGTTGCAGGATGACGCCTGAGCGGCGCGTCCTGCGTGATGGCGGGTAAATGGCCAGTAGCGAGGGAAGAGAGATGTAGGGGCACAGCATGCTGTGCCCCTACGAATAGGAGCCACACCGTGCCTTAGCAGGAAAGCCATAATCGCGGTATACTGATGCAAAGGGAGGGAAAAATGAAGAGGATATTATCTATCGGACGCGGAGCGCGGTTCTGCGCATTCGGATGCGTATTGCTGCTGATCCTGACTACCGCGGCTTACGCCAAGACCTTCAGCGGGAAGAAGCCCCAGTTTGATCCGGCCAAGCTAGGACGCTATGTATTATTTCCGGGAATCGACCAGCCGGTGCGGGTGGCGGGGCTGTACGCTGCCGCGAGTGATGAAGCGAAGTGGGCGGAAAAGCGGCTTCCCGATGACATCGTGGACAAGCTTATCCGCGCGCGCGACCGCAACGCCTTCTGGCTTCTCTGTGAAGACCGGCGGGATTACTCGTCCATTGCTTACACTTATGTTTTCGCCAACAACGCTGGACTGGCCACGCGTGTGCGTCCGGTTGAAGGGCCGTACGACCGGGGGGTCAACTTCAAGGTACCCAGTGAGTATGTCCTGTTCCAGAGCGACGTGTCGGAGTGCGAGTACGCGAATGAGGATGGCTACTTCAAAATGATCTTAGCGCCTACGCCGATGCCGGAGGACCGTTACTATGGCACTCCGATTCCCAGCTACGTCAAATGGGCAAGTCCTATTCGCGTTGCCTGGACGAACGGCTGGATGCCTGTTAGGAGCATACTTGTGCTGGATGAATACCGCCTTAAAGAAAATTTCGTGAATGGCTGCGAGATGTGGTTCGCCGAAGATGACCTCCGGTTGGTGAAGGAGATTATCACCGAGCCGACGGCACTGGAGGACGGGTCCGGCTGGGATTACAGCCAGGCGGTGCCAGTGAAAGAGGTGGAGTACAACTACACTGACTATAGCGACATAGAGCGCGACTTCCCCAAGCATGTAATCGTCCGGGAGAACGGAGTAGTACGGCTGGAGATGGAGTTCAAATTGGCAGATGGATTCTGGATGCTGCACCGGGGAAAACTGTTCAGCGGCTCCCCGGATGACGAGAACTACCACGCATTTGGATTCAACACCGCGGGGATTGTGGTGAAGCGGTAGCGGGGGAAATCCCAGACAGGACGCGCGACCCACCAAAGGCGGGTAAGCTTCACCACCGGGAGTGGGGAATTCATTCCCCACGCTGCAAACGGAGAGCTTACGAATCTGGTGGCTGAAGCTTGCCGGCCCGAAATGTGGTGACTGAAGTCCCCACTCCGGACGGAAATCGGCGGCCTGTAGACCACCGCTCCTGCAATGAGGTTACACCGTCAGCACCTTAATGCCCGGAAGCTCCAGTCCTCCGACAAACTCCAGTGAGGCGCCGCCGCCGGTGCTGATGTGGCTGATGCTTGCGGCGAAGCCCAGCTTGTTTACCGCCTCCACGCTTTCGCCGCCGCCGACCACTGAATAGGCTTCAGGATTGGCAGCGATAGCCTTCGCCACCGCAATCGTCCCGGCGTCGAACGGCTTGTGCTCAAACACGCCCATAGGACCGTTCCAGAAGATGGTCGCCGCGTCGGATAGCTGCAATGCGAAAGCGTCCCGCGTCATCTCGCCGATATCCACGCCCATTTCGCGGTCTTCTATTTCAGCGAGCCGCCGGTTGGCGATGTTATGCGGCGACTCGATGTCGTCAGTGACAGTAACGTCTTCAGGCAGCACCAATTTCGCTGCGCTCTCGCTGTAGTCCGCGATGATGTCGCGGCAGGCGTTAATGTGTTTTTCCTCAACCAGTGACCTGCCGACGCTCAGGCCCAGGGCGCGGGCGAGCGTGAATACCATCGCGCCGCCGATGAGCACTCTGTCAGCGCGCCCGCAGAGGTTTCGCAGCAGCGGCAGCTTGTCCGAGACCTTCTTGCCGCCTAGCACCACGACGAAGGGCTTCGCGGGATGTTCCGTGATAAGCGAGAGGGCTTCCACTTCGCGCAGCATAAGCGCTCCGGCGAAGGAGGGCAGGTGCTCCGTGACGCCAACGGTGCTGGCGTGGGCGCGGTGCGCCGTGCCGAACGCGTCGTTGACGAAAACCTCATACGGCTGCGCCAGAGAGCGCGCGAATTCGGCGTCGTTTCTCGTCTCGCCGGGATGGAAGCGCGTATTTTCCAGCAGCAGGACAGTATCCGGCGACTGAGCTGCAACCGCTTCCTGAACCGCCGCGCCGATGCAGTCGGGCACGTAGGTGACGGTGCTGATGCCGCTGCCGTGGGCTGTCAGCAGGCGTTCCAGAGATTTCGCCACGGGCTCCATTCTCAGATCCGGCTTCGGCTCGCCTTTCGGACGCCCCAGGTGCGAGATGACCGAGATGATTGCGCCATACTCGTGGAGCTTCACGATGTTTGGCAGGCTGGCGGCAATCCGCGTCTCGTCGGCGACTCCGCCACTTTTTAGCGGCACATTCAGGTCCGCTCGCACCAGCACCTTTTTGCCTTTAACGTCGTCTAGTGTGTATTCCTTCAGTTGCATCCGTTAGCGCCTCCAGGAAAGCGTTTCAGCGATAATTATACCTGTGAACCCGCTGGGAGTGTTGATTGGGTGGCGCAGCCTTGTGGTAATATAGCAGCGCCCGACCCAGGCGGGTTGTAGCCGCCGCAGTCGGGTGGGGTGCTATAGATGCCGGTTATCGCAAAACGAGACGTTGACCACGAGGAGGATTCGCGGCTGCACGCGCTGCGCCACAGCGCGTCGCACCTGATGGCGCAGGCGGTTTTGGAGCTGTTTCCCGGCACGAAGCTGGCCATAGGGCCGCCCATCGAAGACGGTTTTTACTACGATTTCGACACCGAGCACCGCTTCACGCCGGAAGACCTGCCGAAGATAGAAGAGCGGATGCGCGAAATCGCAAAGAAGAAAGCGCCGTTTGAGCGCATCGAGAAGTCGCGCGAGGACGCTGAAGCCTTCCTGCGTGAGCACGACGAAACATATAAGCTGGAGCTTCTCGAAGGCATTCCGGCGGACGAGAAGGTGACGTTTTACGAAAGCGGCGGTTTCATCGACCTCTGCGCCGGCCCGCATATCGATAACGCGGGCGAAATCAGGCATTTCAAGCTGCTGAAAATCGCGGGCGCGTACTGGCGCGGCGACGAGAAGCGCCAGATGTTGCAGCGCATCTACGGAACCGCCTGGGAGAACGCGGAAGAGCTGGAAGCTTACCTCAAGCGGGTGGAGGAAGCCGAAAGGCGCGACCACCGTAAGCTGGGCCCCGAACTGGACCTGTTTCACTTCTACGACGAGGCCGGGCCCGGGCTGCCGTTCTACAGCCCGCGCGGCTCGCGAATGCTTCACGAGATCCAGAGCTGGATGTACGACGAGCACCTCAAGCGCGGCTACCAGCCGGTGACCACGCCGCACATCCTGAAGCCCGACCTGTGGAAGGTGAGCGGCCACCTGGAGCACTACCTGGACGATATGTTCTTTGTCAAGGACATGGAAGGCGGCAGCCAGGATGGGCCGCTTCCGGGCATTATGTACGGCATCAAGCCGATGAACTGCCCCGGTCATATGCTCATCTACCAGAACAAAACTCGCAGCTACCGCGACCTGCCGCTGAGGCTTTTCGAGTTCGGCACCGTCTACCGTAACGAGCGCAGCGGCGTCCTGCACGGGATGCTGCGCGTGCGATATTTCACCCAGGACGACGCGCACCATTTCTGCACTCCGGAGCAATACCAGGACGAGGTAAAGCTGTGCCTGGATTTCTGCTTCGACACGTGGGATACGTTCGGGTTCGACTACACGGTGGGGCTGAAGACGCGGCCCGACGAGTTTCTGGGCAGCCCGGAGATCTGGGACATGGCCGAAGCGGGCCTGAAGAAGGTGCTGGACGAGCGCGGCATACCCTACTACATACAGGAAAAGGACGCCGTGTTCTACGGCCCGAAGGTTGACTTCAACATCCGCGACAGCCTGGGCCGCGAATGGCAGGGCAGCACGGTTCAGCTCGACTTCAATTTGCCGAAGCGTTTCGGCCTGGAGTACATAGACAGTGACGGGTCTGCCAAGGAGCCGGTGATGATCCACCGGGCCATCCTCGGCAGCTTCGAGCGATTCATCGGCCTGCTGGTGGAGGACTTCAACGGCGCGTTCCCGCTCTGGTGCGCGCCGGAGCAGGTGCGGATCCTGACCATCACGGACGCGCAGCTCGAGTTCGCAAGCAGCGTGCAGCGCGAGCTTGCGGCAGCGGGACTGCGGGTTGAGCTGGACGGGCGCAGCGAGAAGCTGGGCTTCAAGATCCGCGAGGCCACAATGCAGAAGGTGCCGTACGCGCTCATCGTCGGGAAGAAGGAGGTGCAGACCGGCACGGTCTCTGTGCGCGGCTACTTCGACGGAGACCTCGGACAGATGCTGCCGGCGGACCTCGTGTCCCGCTTGAGGGACGAAATAGCGGACAAAGTGGCGCGGAGGAAGGAGTAAGAGATGGCCGAAGCTCCTTATGGGACTTTTGCTGCGGTGGTGCTGGCTGCGGGCCGCGGCACGCGGTTTAGAAGCAAGCACGTGCGCAGCAAGGTTCTGTTCCCCATCGCCGGCGTGCCGATGCTGGAGCATATTCTCCAGACGCTGCACGGCATGACGCCGCAGCAGATAATTCTCGTGGTGAATGAGGACGTGCAGGCGGAGATTTCCGAGCACTACGGGAATATCTACGAGACGGTCGTGCAGGAGGCCCAACTGGGAACGGGCGACGCCCTTGCTACCGCGATGCCGGCTGTGAGCGATGAGGTGGACAATGTTCTGGTGCTGCCGGGGGACGTTCCTCTGGTTACGGAGAGCGCGCTGCGCGATGTCCTGTACGCCTCTTCCAGCGGGGATGCGGCTTTGCTGACATTCACGCCGCCGGAGCTTCGGGGATACGGCCGCATCAAGACTGAAGAGGGATTTGTGACCGGCATAGTCGAGGAAGTGGACGCGGACGCGGTTGAGCTGAAGATAAAGGAGGTCAATTCCGGTATCTACGCAATCAAGCGCCAGTGGGTGGACACGGCGCTCGACCGAGCGCGCACGGAGTTCGGCACAGATAACCGCAAGGGTGAGTACTACCTCACGGATATCGTGAACTTCCTGCGCACGCGCGCGGTATTTTACGAGCCGGCGCAGGACCTGATGGGAATAAACGACCGCGCCCAGTTGGACGACGCCGAGAACGCTATTCAGCAGCGCCTGCTGGTAAAGCACGCGCGAAGCGGCGTAACGTTCGTGCGCGGGAATACTTCGTACATCGAATTCAACGTGCGCATCGGCCGGGACACGACGATTCTCCCGGGCACGGTGCTGCGCGGCGAAACGGTTATCGGCGAGGACTGCGAGATCGGCCCGATGGCATACATCGAGAAAAGCCGCCTCGGCGACGGCTGCAAGGTGTTCTGTTCGCGCCTGGTGGAAGTGAAGGCCGAGGAGGGGGTCACAATCGGGCCGTACGCGAACCTGCGTCCGGGCAGCTATTTAGAGGAGACTGTGAAGATCGGCAACTTCGTGGAGCTGAAGAAGTCGACCATCGGTGCGGGCAGCAAGATATCGCACCTGTCTTACATCGGCGACGCCAAGGTCGGCAATGACACAAACATCGGCGCGGGAACTATAACCTGTAACTATGACGGCTTCACCAAGCATCGCACCATTATCGGCGATGGAGTCTTTATCGGCAGCAACAACACGCTCGTTGCGCCGATAGAGATTGGCGATGGCGCATATACCGCAGCCGGCAGCACGCTGACCAAGGACGTGCCGGCTGACGCGCTTGGTGTTGGCCGCAGCCGGCAGGATAACAAGGAAGGCTACGCGGCGAAGCTCCGCGGGAAGAAGTCCAAAAAGCCGGAATCCGGCGATGAAACAGGGGAAACACAGGGGGAAGGGAAATGAGCGTCGAGCACTTATACCGCAAAAAACTGACACTGATATCGGGAACAGCTCATCGCGCGCTGGCGGAGGATATATCCAAGCACCTGTCGCTTGAGTTGAGCGAGACGATGGTTGCCCGGTTCTCCGACGGCGAGGTTAGGGTGAAGATCGACGAGAGCATCCGGGGCCACGATGTCTTTGTTATACAGCCGACCTGCCATCCGGTGAACGAAAACCTGGTTGAGCTGCTTGTCATCATTGACGCGGTTCGGCGGGCAAGCGCGCACCGCATCGTTGCGGTGATTCCCTATTACGGCTATGCGCGTCAGGACAAGAAGGACCAGCCGCGCGAGCCCATAAGCGCGCGCCTGGTGGCAAACCTCATTGAGACCGCGGGTGCCGATAGGGTTATCAGCATGGACCTGCACAGCGGCGCGGCGCAGGGCTTCTTTAACATACCGGTGGACCACCTTTCGGCGCTGAAGATACTGTGCCACGCCATCCAGTCGCACGGGTTCTCGACCGAGGATAGCGTCATCGTCAGCCCGGATGTGGGCGGCGTCGCGCGTGCGAGTGAGGTTGCCGAAAGGCTGGGCTTCCCGCTCGCGATTATCGCCAAGCGGCGTCCGAGACCCAACCAGGCCGAGATTATTGAGGCTATCGGCGATATTGACGGGCGGAACTGCATCCTATACGACGATATGGTGGACACCGCGGGCAGCGTCACAGCGGGCGCGGGAATACTGCTGGAGCGTGGCGCTAAGAGCATAAGCGTCTACGCCACTCACGGCGTGCTCTCCGGCGAGGCTATTAAGCGTATCAGCGAGAGCCCGATTGAGCGCGTGGTCATCACCGATACCATCCCGCTGGAAGAATCGCACCGGCACAAGAAAATAGAAGTGGTCACCGCTGCGCCGACATTCGCGGACGCCATCGGGCGCTGCTTCACCGACGAGAGCATCAGCTCGCTTTTTAAGTAGGTAGCCTGGCCTCGGGGACGCAGGATCTGAAG
>JAGGTK010000086.1 GCA_021163765.1 bacterium | reverse complement strand
AAACTAAGACAAACCATAAAAAACTCCGCCAAAACAACAGCCGCCACAGCCGCCGGATGAGCCGCCGCTACCGGAGCTTGAGCCCGGCGGGTTGGCCGACGAAGATATCGCCGTGGTGAACGAGCTGCCCATCGTGTGCGCGAACCGCGACGCGTCCAGCCCGCGCCACGAGCTACCGGAATACCACACCGGTCGGTACTCCCGGCCTTCCGCGCTCATTCGCGCGAAGACATCGGCGAACTGCTCGGACCACCTCTGCTCCACATCCAGCGCCAGCGCGTAGGGCAGGAACATCTCGAAAAGCTCGGGCGTCCGCTCCGGCGGATTGAGCATCTCCAGGCGCTCCTGCTCGGCAACCGAGAGGTACATGCGGAAGCCCTCTATTTTGTCCAGCACTTCGCGGCCAGCGGGCGTCCACGCTTTCAGCAAATGGCCGAAAAGCGCGAGCACCACTACATAGGCGAACCCGAACGGGATTACGAAAAGCGACACGCTTCCCGCGCTAATCATTATGAAGAAGGCGAGAGCCACACTCTCGCGAGAAAGGTCATTAGCTCGAGGGTCAAGTCCTTGAAACGTACTGAAATATGAATGTTTTCTTGCCAATGTCAGTATAGGTGACTCTATAGTATTCACCTTTTAGGAACGGATTAGCCGGTTCTAGGAAAAAGACCTCGCCTTCTTTTGTTTTGGAATATGAGGTTCTTTGTTCTTTAACCTTTTCTCCTCGAACAATCAGATGGGTCAACTCGAAATCATCGGGGAAATCACCTCGACAGCAAAGCACTAGCTGTGACTCGGTAATAGTCTCCTTGATTTCGTCAAGATAGAAGACCTTGGCCGGGTCCTTGCCGAAAGGCGGCAAAAGCTGAATCAGCGTTTCCCCGCGCCACCCCCACAGACCATAGCTATTCACCCTGGACCATTTGCCAGGTGGAGTCGCGCTGTTCTCTCCCGCAGGCTGTCTCGTTGGTGCGGTCTGTCCACCGCTGCTTTCAGTACCCCTATCCTGAGACAGACGCTGATTGGGAGATCGCCAATCCTGTGGCCCGCCCTTATGAAAGAGAAAGCTTACAGCGCTATTGCAGATGCCCACGGTTTCGCCCTGTTTCAGCGAACTTGCCAGCTCGAAAACCAATGCGGGCAGCCCAGGCGGGCTTACATCAACCAAGGCAATACCGTCTTCGTCTTTACCATTGAGAGTCAAGGTGTTCCCCAAGACCGAGTACACAGAAATGCGCCAAAGGACTCTATTCTGTAACCTATACTGCTGATGGCGAACTACAGGCCTCCACTCTTCGTTAGGCACCCAGGCAAGAGCCAATAAATCGTCCACATAGTTTATCTTCCAATCTGACGGTCCTCCGAGCGAAAGCCATTTGTATTTGGAGTCACTAAGCAGCTTCGGATCCTCCAGAGCAGTTCGCCAGCCACTATAAGATGCATCTAGGAAGTAAAATCCTGGCTCGATGGGCAACTCGGGCAGTGGGAAAGAAAGCTCCCGTACGCCGAGTAACACAAGCTCACCAGGCATTTTAAACATAATGTTTCCGACTAAAACCATTGGTTCTTCTTCAACTGAGGGAACATACGCACCTCCAAAATCGATATATCCCGGTCTATCCGCCTGTTCCTCAACTTCCGCAATCGCATAACCAGCACCCCGATTCAGATTGCTTGTTTTAAATACTAAAGCCCGGCTAAGAGATTCAGACTGATCTATAAGATATTCTTCCCAACGTGGCTGAACGGGCCGGTAAACGTACTTCGATTCGGATTGCCCGTCCGTTGATTCATCATACTCCAACCAGATTTCTACTATCCTATGCTTGGAGAACACCTCTTGAGCCGCCGGCTTCGCTTCCAAAATCTCACTTCGCTTTGCGCCTTGAGGGAGAAAAACATAGATTAACTCGAATTCACTTGTGTCCCATGCCAGATCGAGTTCTGGCAATATATTACTTCCTTGCGAAACCTGGTTCAAGGCTGTCCATTCGCCTTGTTGATTGCGGTAGTACCAGCCGAGTTCATTGGGCCATGGAGAACACGCGGCTAAAACGAATATCGTGAATGCGATTAATAGGCAAAGGCATCTCCTCAAACGCATATGCGATTACCCCCCCCATCGGGCGTATCTCACGTCACACTCTTCAGGCATAAGTCCTTCCCCGTGGAGATCCGCTATCGTTATTTTCTACCGTACAGTAGTGAAAAGCACCTAAACCGGCTGTTGAGCGCCACAGCGGAAGCAAAACTTATCCTCTTTACCGATCCTGGCGCCACATTTCTCGATACACTCCACCTCTGGCGTAGAAATCCCACGGATCTGGCCACAACGGTTGCAGAAGTCGGCAGGTTCCCAAATCGCTGATTTCTCTCCGCACCTACGGCAGTAAATGTGGTTACCGCCAGTTGTAGATTGCCAGGCGTTGCGAGCAGCAATCTGACCCTCATCCAAGGAAGTAGCGGTTGGCGCGGAGGAAGAGGGCATCGCCGGTGGAGCGGCAGAAGCTGAAGCTGACCTTCGAGACTCTCGATCAGATTCTGTTAGTCCCCTAAAGTCAGATGCGACTCCCTTAGCCCATGTGCCTACAACATTTGATTCAGTCGAGCTGCCATAGAAAAGCAGGGCAATAGAGCTGCCTAAGGCACCATAGATGTAGGTACCGACGAAATTGAAGAAGAGGACAGGTAAACTCAACGCAGAAGTAAAACCTGAGACCGTGTTCATAGATAGCTGGGACCATACATCAGCCCCACCAAAGAGATCAGGCGCATTCTCTAATATTAAAAAGAGAATCACCAGTATCACTGTGCCCACAACCGCTGAAGTAGGTATAAACTCAAAGCTGTAGTAGGGGTCTTTCTTCAAGCTATTGAGGATAGTTGCGAAGATGACCCAGATGACCAACTCTAATATGAGAATGGTAAAGAGACGAGGGGCTACTTTAGCATCCCCAAAGAGCAAACCAAGCACAAGCAGGAAGGTAACCCATTCAACGATTATCACTGGGACCTTAATACCCCTGACGCAGTCTCGGAAATAGAACATCCTCCGCAGGCCTTCCATTTTCCCCACCCCCTTGTGGATTACAAGAGCTGTATGATCACCCTCAGACTAATACGAGCACGGACATTTGTCAACAGCAAGTCATCTTTAACTTAGATTGTTACCGCCCTGGCCTATTAGTGTTCGGATTCGAGCGTAGTCTCTTAGAGAACGATTTCAGTCGAAGCGATCAGCGTTTCCTTGTTGTGCTACCCTCCACAGGCTTTCACCTATTGCTTTTAGTTCTTGACCACACCAATCCCATGAAAACGGTTGGCGAGGAACTCACTGAAAGCGACGTACGTCGAGCCTGACCGAGAGCCGCTTGCTGTCACATACTCTCCGTCTCTTGTGACGTGCCCTATATCGCTTTTGTCTCCGTATCCCCTGTACCATAAGCCACTCTTATAGTTGCGCCTCTTGCCTATAATGCGTAGCCCCATGTGCAAATGCGGCCAGCCATGACCATTCTCCATGTCGTCCGCTACGCCGGCCCGGTAGGTGCGTGAATCTACCCCTTGCCAAGAGCTAATCGGCCAGTTCGGGTCCCATCCCACATACGCAATCGTCTGACCCCGCTTAACTCGTTTGCCGAGTGCTAGTGGCTCGTAGCCCTTTCGCAATGAGACATGACCGTAGATCGAAATAACGACTGTGCTATCGTGGAGTACGTGCTCCACAACGATAACAGCCCCATATCCTTCTGACTTACCGCTTCGGACTACAGTTCCGTCAGCAACCGCACGTATTGGTGTTCCTGGATCTAGCGCAATATCCTCACCTATATGGAGAGCTCTTGCCGAGCCTGGAGGATTAGGACTGCCGAAACCTCGATTCTTATAGCTGCCTGGCTCGTAGGGAAGCACCGGAAACCCGAAAGCCATTTCGGTGTTCTTAGGTGTTTCGGGTGGTGCGGGCAGGTCGAGCTGCGGGTGCGCCCGTACCTCTGATGTAGCCCTAACGAAGGCGATACCCAACACACTGCTGTTGAGGGCGTACGTGTCGGGTATGGCATTTTTCGCCTGTCTTATTGCTTCCTTTAGCTGCGGATTATTCAGGTCGAAGTCGAACCTTTTCACAATCGCCGATCCCTCTCCAGATGTGTAGCGGAGATACTCTGACTTGTACGGCTCCAGGCAATAAGTTGTGTAAGTAACATTCTTGGTCCGCTTCTCGGCGAACGGCTCAGTGGCGTATAGGGCAAGGTGGAGAGTGAGCTTTGGAGTTGGAGGGTCCGAATACACCCAAACCGAGAACCGACCCTTGGGAACCGGAGTAGTTTTCATCCGGTCAATGGAGAATCCCATCCCCCACATGATTTCCCCCCTCGTATGTTCCTGCGCTTCGACTATCTCAATCCAGGGATTATCGCTCATGTAGAATCCGAATCGAGGAGGAGAAGGACCTGAGGAGCAGGCCACTAATCCTGCCAGTAAGGCGACCGCGAAGAGAGTCTTGATGGAGCGTGTGAGGGCGTTTTCAGCTTCGCTGCGCTTGTGCACATCGTCGCTGTCGGAGCCTACTGCCCGCAACGCCGCGACTTCTTCAAACACCTCGCGCTCGTGGCTGCTGTAGCCCTTGACGGCTTCTACGATATTGGGGATGAGATCGTGGCGGCGCTTGAGCTGCACGTCTATGCCGCTCCACGCTTCGCGCACCAGGTTCGTGCCCCGGATGAAGCGGTTGTAAGCTACTATCAGCCACAATAAAACCAGAGCTATAACGACGACTATAGCTGCGGTAAGCAAGTAGGACATATACAACCCCCAAAGTGCGTTCCGAAGATACTAGCACAGAAGCGTGCTGTGCGGAGTGGGGGCGTGATACTCAAGTGACGGCGCCTTCGACTCAACTCCGAAGGTCAGCGCAGTGATCACCAGCCCGCGAAGGCTCCTTTGGGCATCAAAACTGAGAGTGAGTGGCAACTGGTATCTAGATTCAAACACCACAGCAGTGCTTTGCTCAATTCAGAATTCTGAGGCTGAGCTTGCGGTTTTGGAACTGAGAACACAGATGGCCCATCTGGTAACTACGAAATGGGAATAATTCCTATTATTGAAGGTTAAATTTCCTTACAGCGGGTTGACAGACCCTATGTCCGGCGTTATAATGAGAATAGTTCCTATTCTACAATATGGACTGATAGGAGCTAAAGGTCTCTGGGAGGTGACTATGGAGGCAATAAAGGAACTTAGTGTAATCGAGCCAACTTCAAAAACCGAGAAGGAGGTCGAGGAGTTGGTCAAAGACTGGGGGAATGACGGGGAGAAGCTAATCATGGCTATGCTGGCGGTTCAGGATAAGTACAACTGGCTGCCGCCGGACGCCCTGGATTACCTCTCCCGCCGTTTCGAGGTCCCCAAGGGCCAGATCTACCACATCGCGACGTTCTACAAGGTGTTCAGCCTGGTTCCGCGAGGCAAGCATATTCTCAAGTTGTGTATGGGAACGGCGTGCCATGTTCGGGGAGCACCCATGATAGCGGACGCCCTGCAGAGAGACTACGATATCCCTCTGGGCAGCACGTCCGACGACGGCCTGTTCACACTGGAACGCGTGAACTGTGTGGGAGCTTGTGCAATCGGCCCGGTTCTGGTTGTTGACGGCCAGTACCGGGGCAACATGACGCAGAATCGCGCCAGCGCTGTTATAAAGAGGCTGAAGCGACTGGCCGAGAAGGAGGCGGAAAATGCCTAGGATCGAATCAGCTGAAATGCTTAAAAATATTCAGGAGAAGTTCCGCAAGGAGCTTGAGGCCTACCCCATGGTCATTTCCATCTGCCATGGGATGTCGTGCCGGGCGACCGGCGCCGTAGAAGTCGCCAACGCATTTGAAAAAATCGTTGGGGGAAGCAGTGACATCAGGTTCATCAGAAGCGGATGCCAGGGCTTCTGCGAGAAGGGTCCGCTAAGCGTTGTCCGACCGTCGAACATCTTCTACCAGATGCTCAAGCCCGGTGACGTAAACGAGGTCATTCAGAAGACGGTCGAGCGTGGCGAGGTCATTGACCGGTTGCTCTACGCTAATCCGACAACTGGAGAGAAGCTCGGTAAGGAGCACGAAATCGACTTCTACGCAAAGCAGCACCGGGTAGTGCTGGAGCTCAACGGGTACATCGACCCGTTAAGGATCGAGGATTACTTCGCCCATGACGGATACTCCGCCCTGGCCAAGGCAATGACAGAGATGGAGCGTGGGCATATCATCGAGGAGATGATTGATTCAAACCTGCGCGGGCGCGGCGGAGCCGGATTCTCGGCAGGATGGAAATGGAAGACCTGTAGCGAAGCACCCGGCGAGCGCAGACATATCATCTGCAACGCCGACGAGGGCGACCCGGGCGCGTTCATGGACCAAGCGGTCCTGGAGGGCAATCCGCACTCGGTCATTGAGGGCATGATTATCGGAGCGTACGCCATCGGCGGCACCGACGGCCACATCTACATCCGCCACGAGTATCCGTACGCGGTGCATACGTTCCAGAACGCCCTGGACCAGGCGAGAGACTACGGCCTGCTGGGCGAGAATATCCTCGGGACCGGCTTCGACTTCGACATCCAGGTGTGCTTCGGCGCTGGCGCGTTCGTTTGCGGCGAATCGTCCGCTCTCGTACGTTCCCTCCAGGGACAGGTCGGCGAGCCGCGCGACAAGTTTGTCCACGCTACGGAACAGGGGTATCATGACGAGCCCACGAACCTCAACAACGTGGAGACCTGGGCGAACGTACCGCACATCATTAATAAGGGCGCGCAGTGGTTCCGTGGTATCGGCACCAAGGGCAGCCCTGGCACGAAGGTATTCTCGCTCGTCGGCAAGGTGGAAAACACCGGCCTCATCGAGGTTCCTATGGGAATCTCATTAAGGGAGATCGTATTCGACATCGGCGGCGGCATTAAAGAAGGAAAAGATTTCAAAGCAGTGCAGACCGGCGGACCGTCCGGCGGGATGCTTTCAGAAGCTCAACTTGACCTCCCTGTGGACTTCGATGAGCTGGATAAGGCCGGCTCAATGATGGGCTCGGGAGGTATGATAGTTATGGACGAGAACACGTGCGTTGTTGACGTAGCCAAGTACTTCATCGACTTCCTGATCGATGAGAGCTGCGGCAAGTGTTTGCCCTGCCGTGAAGGGCTCAGGCAGATGTCCAATATGCTTCACCGGATCTGCGACGGAGATGGCAAGCTCAAGGACATAAACGACCTGGAGGCGCTCGGCGAGACGGTTGCAGCAACCGCGCTTTGCGGACTCGGGAAGTCAGCACCGAATCCGGTGCTCTCGAGCATCAGGCACTTCCGCGACGAGTACATCGCACACATCGTCGAGCACAAGTGCCCGGGAGGCGTCTGCAAGGCGCTGATTTCCTACCATGTCCTGCCGGATTCCTGTACCGGTTGCGGATCCTGCGCTAAGGTCTGCCCGTCCGACGCTATCCACACTGTACCAGGGAAGAAACGCAAGGATGGCCTGCTCCACGAAATCGACCTGGAGGCTTGCGTGAAGTGCGGCGCCTGCATCGACATCTGCCCGGAGAACGCCATTGAAAAGCGCTCACCGGCAGAAGTTCCGGTAGGCGCGGCCAGGAGTTGACGGAGACCGGTCAGTCAGATAATCTCTAATTAGTGAATCGGAGTATGCAAAACCAGGAACTCAGGATGACCCGGCAACGCCGGGTCATCCTTGAGGAGATAAGGAGCTTCGACGGACATCCCACCGCCGACGAGGTCTACGAAGCGGTAAGGAAGCGCTTGCCACGCATCAGCATGAGCACCATCTACCGCGACCTCGAGACGCTGTGCGACCATGGCAGGATCCAAGTGCTTGAGGTCGGCTGTTCGAAGAAACACTTCGACGCCGACACGAAGGACCATTATCACGCTAGATGCATACGTTGCGGCCGCGTGACTAACCTACCAGTGCAGCCGTTTTCTTACCTGGAACAAGCGTTCCGCGACCTTTGCGACTATAAGGTTGTCGGGCACCGGCTGGAGCTCCTCGGCCTATGCCCGGCTTGCCAGAAAGCGGAAGAAGAAAGAGAAGCCGCCGAGGACATAACAGACGCTGCGAAATGAGCGACGTGGATATTTAACCCCGGATATTCCCCGCAATTACCTTCCGCGCGAACGGTACATCCTCACGCGCGGAAGCATGGTAACAGAATGCGAAGGGGACCCGCGCCGCACATGCGACGCAGGCCCCCCAGTGTCTGGTTGCGGTGTTTGACTACCAGCCGCGCTCGCGGTCGCCGCCGCCACGGGGACGGC
This sequence comes from bacterium, assembly GCA_021163765.1. Lineage (GTDB taxonomy): Bacteria > 4484-113 > 4484-113 > 4484-113 > 4484-113 > JAGGTK01. Next base: position 9,313 of record JAGGTK010000086.1, on the reverse strand, counting down.
TCTGGGTCTTCGGCCGCGCCTCGTTGACTTTGATCTCGCGTCCCTTCAGCTCGGTGCCGTTCAAAGCTGCAATCGCAGCCTGCGCCTCGCTGTCGTTGGCCATCTCCACGAAGCCAAAGCCGCGTGACTTGCCGGTGTACTTGTCCGAGATGACTCTTGCAGAATCCACCTGGCCATGGGCGCTAAAGGCGGTCCTGAGGTCTTCATCCAAACAGTCAAAAGACAGGTTACCTACGTAAATGTTCACTATACAAACTCCTTGTGTTTAGTTGGGGCACACAAAGGCGCTTCGGACCTTGCCCACGGATGCTAAACTGGGAATAACCACAAACGCTGGAACACTCACCAGGCAGCCATCGAAGGGTCGGGAAGAAATCATCCTTTAAGTGCACTCGCGCTCATAACAGCGCAATATAATAATACCACCAGCCGGGGCATAATGCAACAAGCGAACAGGCGCGAGATAAAAACCCGCTCGCAAGCGAGTCTCCTTGCCTGCTGAACGAGCATCCGGAGACGCTGTGCATAAGCCAGATCAGGCGTGTACCGGTTGCAGCTTAACTGCGGCTGTGGCCGCCGCGCGCTGGTATTCGCTGACCAGCGACTCGATCAGATTCTTAACCGAAACAATCTTATTCACGCGGTATGCGTTGGCGCCCGCGAATGCGAAGCCTTTCTCCAGCAAGCCTTCCTTTGCATTGGTCAGGGCTTCCGCGATGCAGTAGGGCGCGTTCCGGACATCGCAGGTGCGAAGGCACTTCCAGAAACACCTGTATGGCTTGCGAATCCCGTCGGCCACATCCTTCAAGTATTTATTGAGAATGGCCCGGCCCGGCAGCCCGACAGGGCTGTCGATAGCAACCACGTCCTCTTTCCGGCAGTTCACGTACGCTTCTTTGAAGTTCTCGTGGGCGTCACACTCGTACGTGCCCACGAATCTCGTTGCCATCATCACACCCTGAACGCCCATCTCAAGGAATCGGTAAATATCCCCGCCGGTGAAGATGCCGCCACCAACTACCACCGGGATGTGCACTCCATAACGCTGCTCGAAGGGGCGCACCGCAGCTATGACATCGGGAACCAGCTTTTCCAGAGCGAAGTCCGCATTGTCCAGGTCTTCCTTGCGGTATCCCAGATGACCGCCAGCCATCGGCCCTTCAAGAACAACGGCGTCAGGCACGCGGTCGTAATGCCTAGACCAGTACTGGAAGATCAGACGGGCAGCCCGGCCGGAGGAAACCTTGGGCACAATCATACTGCCACAGCCACGCGGCCAGTCCGGTGGCATATGGTCGGGGACTTTCAGCGGAAGCCCCGCGCTGAGGATGACCACGTCGACACCCTCCTCGATTGAAGCCCGGCAGAGTTCAGCGTAATCCGACAGGGCCAGCATAATGTTCACGCCGATGATGCCATCGGTTTTCTTTCGCGCCTGCCTGATCTCGCGGCGCAGAGCCCGCTCGTTGGCTGCCTTGAAATTGCTCTGGAAGTCCTGCTCCAGCATACCTATCCCGGCGGTCGCTATCACTCCTATGCCACCCTCCCTTGCCACGGCCGAAGCAAGCCCGGATAGCGAAATTCCGACTCCCATACCTCCCTGTATGATCGGAATCCTGGCCAGCAGCTTGCCGATCCTGAGCTTCGGCATCTGTGGCAGTTTCAGGTGTAACTTCATATAATCGCCTACCTCCAAAACGTTTAGGAACTTTACTATACCTTCAAACGCTGATTCAGGCAACCTTTTCCGGTTGGCGGGCTGATGTGCATCCAGCAAACAGCCTGCCTGGAAACATGGCGGGGGAAGATGATTCCATCAGGTATGCCATCGCGTCCGGGGGTGCTTTCTGCGGTGCTGACGAGATACGGCCTGTGGCTGCGCTGTCCCGCAGAAATGCAGCCGCGCAATCTGCAATAGGCGGCGATTCGTGCTGAACGGGGCGTTTTACGTGTGGTGCGCCCGCAATGATGTAAGATACTGGCTAAAAATCTTGGAGTTATCATGGACAACCGCACCAGCGGCAAGAAGCATAACGTGAAAGTTAACCGGGTTATTGAGGATCTGTGCAAGCCGCCGGCCTGGCACGAGCACGAGCGTAAACGACGATTCGCCAACGTGTTTCTGCCTTCGCGGCATAAAGTCCTGGAATGCGTGGAAGAACTCCGCCAGGTCATGTTCCCCGGCTATTTCGGCTACCGCGAATTCCGTACCGATACCCAGGGCTACCACATCGGAGCCAACCTTGATCAGGCGCTCTACACGCTACAAGAGGAGACTCGCCATGCGCTGCGCTACGTCGAGGGGCGTCAGTTTCCGGGCAGCCGTGTGCTTGCGACGCCTGACCAGACGGAACACGTCATCGATTCGTTCCTTGAAGCCCTGCCGGAGGTCAAGCGCAAGCTGATGGCGGACGCCCGGGCCTGCTACGAGTGGGATCCCGCGGTAACGATCCCGGAAGCCCCGATCTTCTGCTACCCGAACATGATGGCACTTACCAGCTATCGCATCGCCCACGAGCTCTACAATCTCGGAGTTCCCTTCATTCCACGGATAATCACGGAGCACGCGCACAGCCTGAGCGGCATCGACATTCACCCGGGTGCCCAGATCGGCGAGGAGGTTTTCATCGACCATGGCACCGGCGTGGTAATCGGCCAGACCTGCGTGCTCGGAGACCGGGTGCGGCTGTACCAGGCCGTGACGCTCGGGGTCAAGAAGTTCGAGATGGACGAGGAAACTGGCCGCCCGAAGAAATGCGTCCCGCGCCATCCAGTCGTTGAGCACGACACGGTCATCTATACCGGAGCCACTATCCTCGGGCGGATTACCGTGGGACACCACTCGATCATCGGCGCGAGGGTGTTCCTCACTTCAAGCCTGCCGCCTTACAGCATAATCTTCGAGCCTTCGGCCAGCGTGGGCGCGGTGAAGAAAGCCGCACGGGAACGCGCCAAGAAAATCGAGCAGGAAGCCGCACCCGGAGACGAAAGCCTGGTGTAGGCTGTTTTTGGCGGTGACTGAGAGCGGAGCGCTGTAAGAAGCGAAGTCGCTTTCGCTTTTTCCCCGGGTGCAGCCGCCTATCCAGGCGGCTGACCTTCTATCCACAAGTATGGATACTGGAACGCATTCACAGAGGTCGGCTGGATAGCCGACCCCACCCGGTCAGGAGCGCGCATCTGCGAGCGAGCATATTATATCTTATGGCCTGCCATCCGTAGCTCGCAGTTTCAATGGGCCATTTAGCCCTCCGTCGCTAAAGCTATGGAGGGCACCATCCTTCTCTCTTCGCATAGCTGCGAGCGAGCATATTATATCTTATGGCCTGCCATCCGTAGCTCGCAGTTTCAATGGGCCATTTAGCCCTCCGTCGCTAAAGCTATGGAGGGCACCATCCTTCTCTCTTCGCATAGCTGCGAGCGAGCATATTATATCTTATGGCCTGCCATCCGTAGCTCGCAGTTTCAATGGGCCATTTAGCCCTCCGTCGCTAAAGCTATGGAGGGCACCATCCTTCTCTCTTCGCATAGCTGCGAGCGAGCATATTATATCTTATGGCCTGCCATCCGTAGCTCGCAGTTTCAATGGGCCATTTAGCCCTCCGTCGCTAAAGCTATGGAGGGCACCATCCTTCTCTCTTCGCATAGCTGCGAGCGAAGGATGGTGGAGGTGGGGGGAGTCGAACCCCCGTCCCAGGAAGCTTCCGGTAAGGCGTCTACGGCAATAGTCCGCGCTCTTTTGCGTCAGGCGCTCTTAACCTAAGGGACGGCGCGCGAACACCCGTGCCCCTTTAGGTGCAGGCCTAAATCTCCCGCCGGGCCGGCCAGCTCCGGCGGAAAGCCCGGGAACTTTGCCCCGCCGACGCGCCCCGGGCGACGCGCCGATCGAGGTGCAGCCTAAATCTTAAGCTGCAGCAAGCTGATAGTTGGCGCTTGAACCATTCCCACGCGTGATTTAGGTGGACGTCGTGGGCTGCCACCTGCCGCGACCTCGCCTTCGACTCTTCCGGTCGAAACCAGGTCACCCCCATGTAAATGTTCCGCTGCGGGATGCGCTTCCTTTCACGCCCCGCCTATGTATTATACCGCGCTGGATGTAAGTTTGACGCGGGGGGAGAAGAAAGTGGCAAGGGGCGAGCCCGCCGTCGTCACGCAAGGCACGTGACTATGGCGGGTAAATAGCGTGCAGCGAGAAAATAAAGGAGAGACAGCGGATTGTGGTGGACTGAAGTGCTAGCCCGGATCCACCGGGCGCTCCCAGACGGAGTCGTCCACAAGCTCGGGCTGTTCCTTCTCCAACCACTTGCGGAATGCCGCAAACAGGCCCTCAGCTCGGTCGATCGCTTCTTCCAGGTCCTGCTTTGAAACCGATATGAGCGCGTCGTAGATTGCGTGATGCCGCCGCTTGCGAAGCGACTGGTAATAATCGCGCAGCCTGCGGTCAACGCCGACTGTGTGCTCCAGGCTTTCTATCGCCATAACGTGATGCGCGGGCTTGCTCTTCAGCCGGTAGCCCTTCGCGTGGAGCGCGGCGATGGCGACCTGCAACACGGCCTGGTACGCCTGCTGGAGCCGGTTTTCTTTGGTAACACTGGGATTCCCCGCGTCCATCAGCCGGCGCTGGATCGCGGTTACCAGGTGCGCCATATCGTCCCTGCTGGGCGTGATGCGCGCGAGATACCCGCGCTCCTCCATCTTATAGAGCTTCATCCGCGTCCCCCAGCAGGATGATCTTCGCGCCGCGATGCACCTTTGCCACGAAGCCGTCTTCATCGCGCGCCCGGCGACGGTATTCGTCCAGCGCGTAGAGAGTAGGGCTAATCTCGCGGGAAAGCTGCCGCTCGGCCTCGGCGATGGGCGACGCGATATCCGAAAGCGCAAGCTCGCCCACGAGCATCAGGTCAATGTCGCTTTGCGGCCCGGCTTCGCCCGTGGCGTGGCTGCCATAGATGTAGGCGAGCGTGATGCGTCCGGCGAGCGGCTCAAGAGCGCGCTTCAAGACTCCAGCGAGATCCGCGGTCTTCTGCACCAGCGCGCGCAGCTCGGCATAAATCGGGCAGCCGGGATTAGCCCGGTAGTAGACGCGGTTGCCGGAGCGCTGCGCCGTGAGAATTCCGGCGTCAGTGAGTGAATGCAGCTCGCGCATCAGCCCCTTGGCGTTAAGGCCGGTTCGCCGCTCGAGCTCGCGCAGGTGCAGCCGCTCATCGGGACGCGCGAAAAGCTCAGCGAGTATCGCCCGCCGCGCCCGGGGCAAGAGGACACGCAGTAGGCCTGTTGGCGACATATCGCCGCCAATTGTAGACTATTTGCCCGCAGGATGCAAACTAGCTTAACCAGGTAAAGATCGAAGCCACCTGAATGGCTGACTCTATCCTGTGGTGGATTCAAACTGGCAATTCGTGAGGGGTCTTGATAGAGGACAGCGGGGCATAGAGACCCCGCCCTGCGGCAAGAATGCTTTGCGGGCCACCCTACAGCCGGCGGCCGAAGGCGAAGTGCTCGGAGTAGTATTTCTCAGAAAGCGAGGAGACGGCGACTTTGCGCAGCTTGCTGCTGGCGTGGATGAAGCGTCCGCCGGTGAGGTAGACGCCCACGTGTGATAGGTAGCCTGGATCGCGGTAGTCGCGGAAGAATACCAGGTCGCCGGGCTGAAGCTCGCTGCGGGAAACCATCCTGCCCTTCTGGGCCTGCAGCGAGGCGCGGCGCGGCAGGCTCACGCCCTGCTTGCGCGCGACCGCCGAAGTCAAGCCGGAGCAGTCGATTCCCTTCTGGGAATTGCCGCCGTAAACGTAGCGCGTTCCGGTATACGCCTGGGCGTCGCGGATAAGCTTGTGGCCGTCGAGCTTCGGCTCGTAACTTGCGTTTTCGCTGTAGCTTGTGGGATACCACTTGCCCCCGCAGTAGCCGTCGTAGGCCGCTTCCTTGCCGGAACCCCGCTTTGAGCTGCTCCACTGGCTGCCGAAGAGCTGGAGGTCGGGATGGGTAGTGCCCAGGCGCATCTTCTCGTCGCGCAGGTACGTGCCCTGGCGCTTGGGCGGCTCATAATCCACAAACTCGACAGCGAACTGGTCAATAAACAGGAAGGACTGGGTTTGCTCGTCGCGCACCAGGTAGAAGCTCTTCACGCGGTCAACGATGAGCAGAAGCTCAAACAGGTCGGTCTCACGCACCGAGCGGCTGCGGTGGCTGGGCGCCGCAAGAAGCTGCGCGGAGTCGGAAATGATGCGCGCCCAGTCGAAGCCCGCATCGTCGGCTTCTTCGTGGAACGCGGGCGACGGTGCTGCGTTTGCCGATGGTGGAACGGGCAGCAATGCCACTGCTGCGACCATCAGGCCAAGAAGCACATTTCGCCCGATTGCAGATGAAATACGCATAGATTAGCGCTTGCTGAACTGGAAGCGCTTGCGCGCGCGCTTCCGGCCGTACTTCTTGCGCTCCTTCGCCCGCGGGTCGCGTGAGAGCAGGCCTTCCTTTTTCAGAGGCGGACGATAGTCCGGGTTGATATGCTCAAGGTAACGCGCGATACCCAGGCAGACGGCGTCCGCCTGGCCGGTAATGCCGCCGCCGCGAACGTTTGCCCTTACATCAAACTTGTCCTCCAGGCCGAGGACTCGCAGCGGCTCCTGGACGCGAAGCTGCCCGTAGGGCGTCTTGAAGTAATCAGTCAGGGGCCGCTTGTTGATAAGGAAGTTGCCGCTGCCCTGCGTCAGGATGACGCGCGCCGTGGCGGTCTTCCTCCGACCTACCGATATAAACTGCCGTTCTTCCGCCATAAGCGTATGTTAGACCTCAGAGTTTATGTAATTGTTCAGATGTAAGCTCAGTCGGCTGCTGGGCCTTGTGGGGATGGTCGGGCCCGGCGTAGACCTTCAATTTCGTGATAAGGCGGTCGCCGAGCTTGTTGTGCGGCAGCATACCGCGCACCGAATCCATCAGCACCTTGCGCGGGGACTGCTTCATCTTCTCGGCGAAAGTCCGTTGTTTCAGGTGGCCGATATAGCCGGTGTGCCAGAAATACACCTTCTTGTGCTCTTTGCCCGCTGTAAGGCGCACCTTGTCGGCGTTGACTATGACCACAAACGCGCCAGCGTCCTGCCCGGGCGTAAAGGTCGGCCTGTGCTTGCCCATCAGCAGCTTGGCGACCTGCGTGCACATCCGGCCGAGCACCTCATTCTCGGCATTGACCAGGTACCATTCCCGGTCCACATCCAGCTTTGTGAAATACGGCGTCGGATTATTCATCGTCGTCACCGGCATCTTCTGTATCCAGCGCACCTTCAGCGAAACCTTCGTACCAGACGTGCTCGGGGTAGTGCACGCCCGTAAGCGTAAGACCGTGCCCCGGCATATTGGTGAAAGCCGGGTGTTCCCTGCCCGAGAGCGCGTCAGCGATATGGCCGGGCGAGAGCCTTCCCGATCCAACATCAACCAGCGCCCCCACCATCAGGCAAACCATCCGCCGCAGAAAGCGCGCGGCGCTCACATTAACCGTCAGGAGCTTGCGCCGCTCCTCCACCTCGCACGCATGCACGTTGCAGATGGGGTTCTTCAGGGCCTTGTCGCGGCAGGAGAACTGTGTGAAATCGTGCTCGCCGAGGAACAGCGCCGCCGCCAGCCTCATCGCCGGAACGTCAAGCGGCTGCGGATGGTGCGCCGCGAACCGCGAGTAGCGGATGTCGGGCCGCAGCCCGCGGAATATGCGATAGGCATACTCGCGACGGTCGGCGAAATAGCGCGGATGGAATCCGCGCGGGACTTCCCGCGACTCCGCAACAACGAGATCTCCGGGGAGCCTGTCGTTGAGCACGTCCGCCAGCTTCTCGGCGGCGAACGGTAGATGGTCAACGGTCAGCATCGCGACGTTATGGGTCGCATGCACTCCCCGGTCGGTCCTCGAGGCGAAGAGGAGCCTTACCGCAAGACCGAGAGTTTCGCAAAGGGCGTCTGTCAATGTTCCCTGCACCGTGCGCACTCCCGGTTGAACCTGAGAACCGTAAAAATCGGTCCCGTCATACTGGACAACCAGGATTACGCTGTGTCTCGGCGCTGTCAATGTGCATCACGCACAATAGACTCAATCGGAGGATTCCTCCGGATAGCCGATTATTGAGAGCCGGGCTATCACCGACCCGTCGCCGCGCCGGCGCTTAATGCGCACGACGCTCGTATAACCGCTCGGGCGGTCTTTGGCCGCAGGCACGACCCGCGACATAAGCGCTTTGAACGGACGCTTCCCGTTAAGCCTGCGCCCCACCTGCCTCAGGTCGGCGAGGCTGCCCCGCTTCGCCCTAGTTATAAGGCGCTCGGCAAAGGCCTGCGTGGCTTTGCAGCGGGCAAGCGTGGTTTCGATGTGGCCTTCAGTAAACAGGAGCGAAGCCAGGCCGCGCAACAAGGCCATGCGCTGGTCGGTGGGCCGTCCCAGTTTTGTAACGCCTTTGCGGTGCCGCATGCGCCGTCAGTCCTCCTTCTCCGCGAGGAACAGCCCGAGCTCGGCCAGCTTGTCGACTATCTCAACCAGCGATTTCTCGCCGAAATTCTTAATAGACATCAGCTTCTCGGCAGTGTATTTCGTGAGGTCACCGACCGTGCGTATCCTCGTCGCAGCAAGGCAGTTGTGCGCGCGGCTGGACAGGCTGAGTTCCTCGATGGACATCTCTATCTTGCGCATCAGCTCCTCATCCACCGCGGGCTCTTCCTCGATGCCGAGGAACCGGTTCTGCTCCTCGCGTACCCACTGATAGTAGGAGTTGAGCTGGGATGCAGCTTCGCCGAGCACCTCGTCGGGCGTTTTGGAGCCGTTGCACTCAACAGTTAGCACCAGCCGCTCGAAGTTGGTCTCCTTCCCAACACGCGTGTTCTCGATACTGAAAGAAGCACGCTCCACAGGCGAGAAATTGGAATCAAGCGCGATTTCACCTATGGGGGCGTCTTTGTGCTTCAGGTCTGCGGCAAGGACAAAGCCGACTCCGCGCGAGACATGCACCTTCATCTCCAGCGTTGTGTTCTTGTCGGTAATGGAGCACAGGTGCGCTTCTTTCGCTTCAATTATTTCCACGTCCGGGTTCTTTTCGAAGCTGGCAGCCGTTACACGTTTCTTCCCCGTGACTTTCAGCTCCAGTACCGCGGCCTCCGCGTTCCCCACCAGCTTGACCCTTACTTTGCGGAGATTGAACAGGAGCTCGGTTGTGTCTTCCATAATCCCTGCAAGCGAAGCGAACTCGTGCGGTACTCCGGCGATTTCGACATGGATCCAAGCTGAGCCAGCACCCCCCGCCCGAAACAAAAACCCCAACCACCCCCCACCAAAACACCACAA
>JAGGTK010000028.1 GCA_021163765.1 bacterium | reverse complement strand
CCTTAATACTAAGAGATTTTAAACACAAACTCACCTGGCGGGAGGGGTTATGGCAAAGCGTAAGGCGAAGGCCACCAAGACCGCAGCCAAAAGCGGCCGCCCAAGAAGCCCGTCCGGTTCCAGCAGGAAGCAGGGCAGGGCAATCAAGGGCGAAATACCGTATTCGACCATTGTAAGGCTGGCGCAATACCTCAGAATCCTTGAACGCCTGCAAACAGTCGGCACCGGAAAGATAAGCTCAAACGAGCTTGCGCGCGAAGCCAAGGTTAACTCGTTTCTCGTCCGCAAGGACCTTTCATACTTCGGAGAATTTGGCGTGCGGGGCGTTGGCTACGAGATAAAGAGCCTTATCCGCGAGGTGCGCAAAATCCTCGGTCTGAACAGGGAACGCCGGGTTATCCTGGTGGGAGTGGGCCACCTCGGCCGTGCCTTGCTGTCCTACAAGGGCTTCGCAGAGGAGGGATTCTGCATCTGCGGGCTGTTCGATAGCGACCCAGCAAAGATCGGCACGACTGTTCGCAACCTGGAGGTACGGAGCATCTTCACGCTGGAGGAATTCGTAGAGAGCAACGGCGCCGTTGAAATCGGGATCATTGCGGTGCCTGCGTTCTCCGCTCAGTTCGTCGCCAATACGCTGGTTGCGGTCGGGGTGAAGGGGCTGCTCAACTTTGCGCCGATTCCGCTGACCGCGCCGCCTCACGTGATTACCGTGTCCGTCGACCTGACGACCAACCTGGAAGTTATCAGCTACTACCTGTCGCAACGATGATTCGCCCCCTCAAACTGTATTTATGGCCGTCGCCCTGTCCCGCAATAGAATCTGCCGAACGCTCCATTTGGCGTCCTGGCGCCTAGTGCTGCTGGTTCCTGGGATGCGGAGCGGGCTCAGGGATTTCGGGCAGGCGTGGAATTGTATACAACCGGGCGGTGCTGTGGCATAATATGGTGCGAACGACCTCAGGAGGATGCTAGATGACTTTTCGTCCACTATTCTTCGGAACGCTTTTGATAGCGATTCTGCTGGGCATAGCCGCCTGCAATCCGGGCCACGTGCTGCTTGAGGGTAGGGTAAAGAGCTACCTGAAAGTCGCATGTGACTTCAATGCTGCCAAGGAATTCCTGACGCCTCTGATGCAGGAAGCGGTTGCCAGCTACGGATCGGGTGGAGGCACAGCGGCAATGCCCGGAGCAGCCCCGAAGCTTCAACAGCTGGGCCAGGAAGCCCTAAACAAAGTGGGGTCCGGCAACATTGAAATCCAGGCCCGCGGGAGATGGGCCAAGGTGACCATTTCTGTGCCGACTGATTACGGGAACGAGCCGGTGCCAACAATATGGTTGAAACTTGGCTCCACATGGTATCTCTACAGCGGAAGTGGCGGAGAAGTGAATAAATATGGCGAGCCGCCGTTCTTTGCCAAGTAACGAAGCAGCGTGGGCGACCGCAGTATCGCTGCTGAAGAGCTTCGGTCTGGCCGTAACCTCATCCTGGAGCCGCGCTGCACGATAACTGATATCCGGGGTAAAGCCGACCGCGTCGTCAGCCGCGTCACAGGGAACTGGTGGAGCGTTTCACCAAACTCATTCCAGGGCTGACCAGCATTTAGCCTTCTTACAGATCGCACTCGTCCTCGCCGTGGTAAGGCTCAAGGTGAACCACCACGTCCACCACCTCAGGGAAGTCGCGGGTGATGCAGTCCTTGACTTTGTGCGAGAGCCCGTGGCCTTCTTCCACCGTAAGGTCAGGATTCACTTTCACGTGCAGGTCTACGGCTACGGAGTCGGGCGTGCCCCTGCTCCGCACATTATGGACCGAGCGGATCCCGTCAACGCTCAGTGCGCAATCCGTGAGTACCCTGGGGTCCATCTGCGCTGAGTCCACGAGGATGCTGAACGTGCCGCGAATAAGCCTGAATCCGACCCAGACAATGACCAGTACGACCACGCACGCCGCCGCCAGGTCTGCCCAGGGAACTCCGAGGCTGACGCAGAATATGGCGATGAGGACGACGGCGCTGCTCAGGAAGTCCGTGGCGGTGTGCGCAGCGTCGGCTGTCAGGAATTCGCTCTTGTGCTTGCGCCCCAGGCTTCCTTCATACTTGATGACGAATATATTCGCCATCATACTGATTCCCATAGCGGCGTAGGGCCAGAAGCCGGTCTGAGGTGTGAAGCCCTCCCTGAAACGGTTCATTGCGGTGAGAAAGATGTGCGTGCCCGCCAGGAACATCATAAATGCCACGATTAGGGCCGCGAAGGTCTCATACTTCCTGTGACCGTAGGGATGGTCGGCGTCGGGAGCGCGCTTCGCCTGATGCATCGCAGCAAAGCCGATTACGTTATTCGTTGTGTCCAGCAGGGATTCGAAACCGCTCGCGGTAACGGACAGCAGTCCGGTGAGCAGGCCCACGCTTATCTTCGTCAGCGCGACCGCAAGGTTGATGACGAAGGTCAGCACGATGGCGCGGACGATGGCTGCGGTTCGCTGGCTGCGGGACATACGCGCAGTAGTATACTATGTCGCGATGAAGAGGAGCGCAATAGCGATCGCGGTAATCGGCGATGAGATACTCAACGGCACGACGCGCGACGGCAACTCTTACTGGCTGATTCAGAAGCTGGTGGAAATCGGCGCAGATGTGGGCATAGTCGTTGTGCTGCCCGATGACATGGACGAGCTTGTGGAAAGGCTGCGCGAGCTGTGCCGTCAGTACAGCGCCGTCATAACAACCGGCGGCATCGGCCCAACGCACGATGACCTTACGCGGCAGGCTGTGGCGCGCGCCTGCGATAGGCCTTTGGTGCTGAACCGTGGCGCCGAGGAGATGATAGCCGGTTTGCACAAGGGTGAGCTTAATGAAGTGCGCAGGCGGATGGCGATGCTGCCGGAAGGCTGCGAACTCATCGGGAACCGGCAAACCGGAGCGCCCGGCTTCCATGTGGACAACATTTATGTGTTTCCCGGAATACCCGGACTGCTCCACGATATGTTTGAGCAGGTGGCGGAGAATTTCCGCGGCAGCGTCCTCTACAAGGACTCGATTGAGGTCAGCGTCGGGGAGAGCCGCTTTGCCGACCTGCTCGAAGATGCCCAGAAAAAGTGGCCTGACGTCTCTATCGGCAGCTATCCGAAGCTGGATAACTGGGCATGGGTGGAAGTGCGGATTCGCAGCCGCGACCTGGAGAAGCTGAAGGAATGCTGCTCCTGGCTTCGCCCCCGGCTCAAAGAAGTGGAGGAGAAACACAAGCCTTCGCGGGAGGACTAGCCGGCTCACAACCTTTCGAAAGGGATAGGTGGCGGAGCGCGCTTTCAGGTATAATGGAGCGGTATGATCGAGGTTACCAGAGAAAGCGGGACGCCGATGTACCTCAACGCCGACCACATCGAGTATGTGGAAGCGACCCCGGACACGGTCATAATGATGGATTCCGGCAAGAGCTACAAGGTGAAGGAAGACGCGCTGACGGTGGTGGAGCGCATCGTAGCCTATCAGCAGAGGGTGCGCTATGTCGCCACGGTTGACGGCAATCAGATTGAATCTGCTGGGAAAGTCACGCTGATCTCGCCTTCACAGGCGTCGGGCGAGGAAGTGGAGACTACCAGCGAGATGGGAAACCTTCCCGACTAGCCTGGCTTCTGCGCTTCCCCGTCCGCAGGGCTTGTATGTGCGGTTGCCAGGGCGAATTCTTCGCGCCTGAAGACAAGGATGTTGAGCGCGATTTTGCCGGCGGCGGTTACAGGAAGCGCGATGAGGACTCCCAAAACCCCCAGTAGCTGCGCGCCTATCATCATCGCGATTATTACGGTCATCGGGTGCAGGTCCATATTTCGGCCCATAATGCGCGGAACCAAGACGTTGTTTTCCAGCAGGTGGAGGCCGGCGTAGAGGATTACGACCCATAGCAGCTTCACAGGGGAAATGGCAAGCGCCAGGAGTGCCGCCGGGATGAACCCCAGTATCGGCCCGACCATTGGTATCAGCTCGGCGACGCCTGCGATCAGTCCCAGCAGCAGCGCGTACTTGACCCCGAAGATTGTCAGGCCTACCGTTACCAGCACCGCCATGATGAACGAGAGCGTTAGCTGGCCGCGGACGTAATTGCCCAGCATAACGTTCATCTGCGATATGGTCGTTTCTATGCGTTCGTTGTACGTCTGAGGGAAGAGCAGCTTGAATGAGTGCTTGAACTTCTCCGCGTCCACCAGGAAGTAGTAGCATATGAGAGGAATGAGAACGAGCCCGAGAATAAAGGTGACCGACCCGCTTATTGTGCGCGAGACGAAGAAGAACGATTGCTGTAGCGTCGCCGGCAGGTTTTGCCTGGCACTATCGAGCATCTGGACGAAGGTGTCTTTGAAGCCGAACTGAAGTGCGCTCTCGGGGAAGCTCTGCTGAAGGAAGCTGTTTAAGCGATTCTCAAGAGTCGTGAGCGCTCCGGGTATCTCTTTGGCAAGCTGGGCCGTTTCGCGGTAGAGAACGGGCATTATCAACGCAATAAGGCCCGCGATTACGATAAGAAGCCCCAGGAAGACGATAGCCACGGCCAGACCCCGCGCAACGCGGTGGCGTCTCAACCAGCGCAGGGGAGCGTACATCAGGTACGCCAGCAGCACGGCGATGACGAGGTAGATGAATATCCCCCGTATAAGGTAGAGGAACACAAGCGCCAGCAGCACTCCGAGGACAAAAAGCGTCTTGCGAATGAAGTCCTTCATATTCCGGTCGCTTAGACCCGTCTGATTCTACCAGACATAAGCAGCAGATGCGCGGGAGCAGCAGGCAGTTCCGAAATCCCGGACACAATCTACAGCCGTTTTCTCCACACGCTATGGTCTCGTTGTCAACAACTTGGTAAAGCCCGATGTGCCGCGGCGGGCAGCATTTATAGCTGATTGAGCTTCGCAGGCGTGCTCAGGCGGCATTATGGGGACAGCGTTTAACCGCCGAACCTGCAGGGCCGTAAGGGCCGTGCGGGAGCGTTTCCTATATAATGGTTGCACTGTGAAACGCAGGGCCAACAGGAATATTTTCGCTGTTTGTGTCTTATCGGGTTTGGTTCTTGCCGCGATGCCCGCGCAGGCTCAGATGATGCCTATGCCGCGAAGTACGGAGCCCGGTTTTGCCGCTGTCGCCCAGGCACAGCTGGAGACTATCCATTACATGGCGCATGTCTTTCTCGCGCGCAACGGCGCCTATCCCGAGTCCCTGCAGGAGTTGCGCGATAGCCCGTACTGGGTGGTGGATATTCTTAACCAGTACACCGGCCTGCCGATCCAGCAGATTCCGTTCACCCCGCACGATGAGGATTTCGCCGTAACCGGAGCGCTGCCCGAAGGCGGCGTCTTTGGCGCTGGAGAGGATGAGGAGTTGCCTGAGCCGCGCACGGGGCAGGTTATCGTCGATGACGAGGGCACGCGCCGCGTGACCACCTCCGGCAGGCGAATCGAGCCCGGGCGTGTGGAGTTCCCCTCTCCTGGCGATTTGATTTACTATGCGGATGCGGACAGCCTCCAGCTCGTTATATACGACAGCGCGGGAGCCTGGGAGGAGCTGTGGGTTGAGCTGCCGTTCAACTACCGCGCGGCGAATCTTCGCGTTGTAAAATCCCAGCGGCCGCGCTCCGACTTCCTCGTTGCCGAGATGGCGACACACCTTGAATTGCTGCTCCCCGGAATGTATAACCGCTACCTGTTCCTCACCGACCAGCCAACTCTGCCTCCAGACAAGCTCAAGGAGAAGCTAACCTTGCACTTCGAGAAGATCGCGGGAGAGCTGTCGCTGCGGTACGTGAATCCGGTGAAAAATCGCCCGTTTATGCGCGCAGACTACTACTCGCCCGGCGATATGGCGGTGGCCGCATGGCTGGATGAGGATGGACGATTCTACTTCCTGGACGGCAGGCGCGCCAGGAGCCTCTTGGAGCTGACGGATGAGGACGTTCTTCGGGAGCACTCCAGCACCATTAAAAGGCGCGACAAGCTTGTTGCCCGGCATGCCGACGATGTCCCGGCTCAAAACGATTAATGCGGGCATCCTAAGATATTGCGTGCACGCTTTCGGTAGAGTAAATAGCACCGGCATTTAAACGAGGAGTACGGCTTCGTGGCTAATGACGCAAAAAAACAAGAAATCCTGAATGCGCTTAAGGCAATCATCGACCCCGATCTCGGCAAAGACATTGTCACCCTGGACTTCGTAAAGGACATCGAGATATCGGGCGGCGACGTTAAGTTCGCGCTTGAGCTCACAACGCCCGCCTCCCCGATGAAGGAGAAGTTCAAGACCCAGGCCGAGGAGCTCGTTGGCAAGCTTGACTGGGTAAGTAACGTTAGCGTCAGCCTGACCTCCAAGGTAACATCGCGCCCGAAGCAGCAAAAAGAGATTCGCTTGCCCGGCGTGAAGAACGTGGTAGCGGTTGCCAGTGGCAAGGGCGGGGTAGGCAAGAGCACGATAGCCGCGAACCTTGCGCTCGCGCTGTCAAAGGAGGGCGCGAAGGCTGGCCTGCTCGACGCCGACGTTTACGGGCCAAGCCTGCCCATTTTGCTGGGTGTGCGTGAGATGCCTCAGGTGACAGAGGGAAAGAAGCTCATCCCCATTGACCGGTACGGAATCAAGCTAATGTCGCTGGGCTTCCTGGTTGACGCTGACCAGGCGGTAATCTGGCGCGGGCCGATGGTCCATTCCCTGGTCCAGCAGTTTCTGCGCGACGTTGACTGGGGGGAGCTGGACTATCTCATCGTGGATCTACCTCCAGGAACCGGTGATGCTCAACTCACGCTAACCCAGAGCATCCCGCTTGCAGGCGCGGTGGTCGTGACCACCCCGCAGGCGATGGCGAGTTCCATTGCGGGCAAAGTCGTGAGCCTGTTCCGGAAGATGAACGTGCACGTGCTCGGCGTCATCGAGAACATGGGGTATTTCATCTGTGACGGATGCGGCAAAGAGCACGAGATATTCGACCGCGGCGGCGGCGAACGCATGGCCGAGCACCTGAAGATTCCCTTCCTCGGCACAATCCCGCTCGACCCCCGGATGCGGAGCGCGGACGATGCAGGGATGCCGGTAGTGGAATCGAAGCCCGACAGCAAGGTCGCGCAGGTATTCCGCGAAATCGCAGGCAAGCTGGCCCAGCAGATTGCGATTGCCAACGCCGAGGCAACGGGCTTGAAGTAGCGGCCAGCACCGTAAAGCCTTCTCGCGCTTGTCAGTGTGCTTCACTGCGTACCCGCTCACTGAAACCCTATTAACGCCGCGCCCGCGAACTTGCTTCGTGTTAGAATAACTGCATCGGGGTGTGGCGCAGCCCGGTTAGCGCGCCTGCTTTGGGAGCAGGAGGTCGTGGGTTCGAATCCCGCCACCCCGATTGCTGTTAATGGCGCAAGGAGAGTAATAGTCCGTCCTGTTCTCCGATACTGCATCCCACATGCTATCGTCTCGCCCGGTATCGGGCATTCGCCGCTGCACGCACTGTTGGGAAAATCGTCCCGCCACCGGAATCCTCATTCTCCGCCGTCTCTCGCAGAGCCATTGGCGCGGGGGAATGCCCGCAGGAATACGTCCTTGCTTTAGCGGTCCAGGGTCGCGAACAAATGCTGCGGGCCGGTGCCGGGGCCAGGCGGCAACTCTCCCTGAACAACTCGCCAACCGCCGCTCCTCCCCATCCATCTGCCTCTTTGTCCCATCGGCGAACGCCTCCCGGCTCCCTGCGATGTTACAACTGTCCCCGAACAGTGCAGGCAATGTCAAGGCAGTATCACGGTTTAGCTGCATTGTTGACAGGCAACTCGTGTGTGCCTAGAATGTGGGCGACGAAATCGGATTGGGTCAAACGGTGCCCTCTGAACGCCTGTGAGTGTGTTCCTGATAGTGTGATTAAGGATTTTACTGGAGGGTAGCATACTGATCCTCGGAATCTTTCCTTGAGGAGCTTATGACCGAACTTGGCATTGTCTTTCTACGAATCGCGCTGCTTGCTTACGTCGTCTCAACGGTAGTTTATCTGGCTTACGCGACCTTCCTTCGGCGCAAAGCGGTGGGCATACTGGGGTATGTCGCTTTGATTCTGGGGTTTGCCGCCCATACCGCATTTCAGGTTGTGCGGGTTTCCGAATACTGGCACCAGCACCAGGCGTTCATTTTGCCGACAGCTTCTCTCTTTGAAGCGATAAGCTATTGCGCCTGGATGATAGCTCTGGTTTACCTCATCAGCGAGCGTTTCATGCGTACTCGCCTTTTCGGCGCTCCCGTGGCAGGGGTCATCGCGCTGATGGTAGGTTATGCGATGCTGTCGGGAGCAGCGATGGTCCCCCGGGCCCTGATGCCATCCCTCAAGAGCCCCTGGCTCAATATTCACGTAACGGCGATGATGCTTTCGTATGCCGGCCTTCTCATCGGGTCGCTGATCGCGGTTTTCTACTTGTTCAGATTACGCGGCTTCCGCTGGGCGGAGCGGCTTTTTGGTGCTATGACAGTAGAGGAGCATGATATGCTCGCCTACAAGTTCGTTGTGTTCGCCTTCCCCATTCTCACAGCGGGGATCATTACGGGTGCGATATGGGCCGACCAGGCCTGGGGCCGCTTCTGGGGCTGGGATCCAAAGGAAACCTGGAGCTTTATTACCTGGCTTATCTGGGCGGGATACTTGCACACGCGGCTTTCTTTGGGCTGGCGTGGGACGCGCAGCGCTTGGTTTGCCGTTGCCGGGATCATCGCTGTATTCATCACTTTCTTCGGCGTTAACTACCTGGCAGATTACTTCAACGTGACTTCGCTGCACAGTTATTAGGCCACATAGACATGGACGGTCGAAACGAATCCGCAACGGTTGAACCGGGCGCACACCATCCGGATGGTGGCCAGGATGCTGGTGCCCCTGAAGCGGGATTGTCCGACCTGCTCTGGACATGGCTGAACTCGCTTAGAGTGACCATCTGGGTCTTGGTGCTGATTGCGGTCTTCTCGGTCATCGGAACCATGGTTCCGCAGTGGGACCAGGTTCAGGGTGCCAGCGAAGCTGCCTACCTGGCGCGTTACGGGGCTTTCAAGTGGGGCGCCATAAAGTTCTTCGGCTTCCACCGAATGTACAGCACCTGGTACTTCATTGTGCTGAACGTGTGGTTGGCGGTGAGCGCAGCCGCGTGCACCGTAAAGAAGCTGCGTGAGGCGTTGCGGGCATTGCGTGAGACGGCCAGGGCTCGCCCCTCCACATTCTATCTTTCGGGTAAAGCTTTTCGTCGGGAGCAGGCTATCGACGCCGACTCGGCAAGAGCCCTGTTGCGCGCCTCCCATTTTCGTGTGCGAGCAGTAGCCGAGCCGGACGGCACGGTCCACATCGTTGGGCAGCGGGGGTTGTCCAAGCTCTGGGCGCTGGTAATGATGCACTTCTCCATACTCGTTATCCTGTTCGGGATACTGCTTAGCTGGGTGTACGGCGTGCACGGCAGTGTTTCGGTCGAACCGCTTAAGCCAACCCGTGTAACGCTGAATCCGACCGAGGGCAAACCAGCGTGGCTTCGCGCATTTTTGTCCACGCACACCGAGCCGGTTACGTGCGAATTTGTCTTGAACAACTTCAGTATCCCAATGGATGTGCTCAAGTTTCCGGAAGAGCAGCAGATGGCCGGGTATGGAGAAGTCGGCGAGTTCCAGAACCTCGTGGTGCGCCAGTACACTTCAGACCTGACAGTGCGTTTGGGCAACAGGGAGTGGCGCAAGAAGAACCTCTCCGTCAATTGGCCGTTGCGCTTTGAAGGCCTGACCATTTACCAGAGCGCGTACAGGTACTTCGCGCCTTTGCGCTTTGAATACAGGGGTCGCGATCTGCCCTCCAGGTCCGTGACGCCGGGAATGGCGCTGTCCGTTTCCGACCGGGGCGTTTTCGAAGTGCGTGGAGCCCCGCATCCGGGGCCGTTCATTGTTGAAGTGCTGGATTTCAAAGTGGGCGAGGTTTACGACGGCAACGAGCTCGTGCGTGAACTTCCGCCAACTGCGCTCGTCCGGGTTATCGGCATGAAAGGCGAGTACGGCCTTTATCTGGTCAGCCCTGACAAGCCGGCGGTTGTGTCCGCACTGAAGATGACAATGGGAAGCAGCGATGAGGTCGTGGGCATCTCGATCTTCTCGTACAAGATTGACCGAGGCACTGACATTGTGTATCTGGGCAGCATACTGCTTACGCTGGGCGCTCTGCTGGCGCTCTGGGTAGGATTCGACCGCGTGTACGTTCGCGTGAAAAATGGCCGTTCGGACTGGCGGCTTATTCGACAGGGATTGCAACTGAGGTTGGGCGAGGCGCTCAGCCGAATCATCACGAGGACCGAACGTGCCTCCAGCGCGGAACAGGATGGGGCCACTTAAAACGCCGCTCAACTATGGCAGTGCGTTGGCCGTCACCTGGGGCAATCTGAGCGCAGCAAGCAACGCAAAACCGCCACCGTAAGCTTGCGAGGAGGCATTCTTATCAGCGAGGATAGGGATTGCTGGGCTAGCCCTGCCCCCAGGCTGCGAGGGCAGTCACAGAGAATGTGGCTGCCACTACCCCAGCTAACCGCTTGAAATTCTTTGTACTCATCCTCAAGCCTCCCTGGAGTTTGCGTTTCCCCGATATCACATCAAGCCCCCGGCAACTTCAGTGGGAGTGCGCTAAGGCGCGTTAGCATAGCCTCATCCCTGTAAATGCGCGATTCCGGCGTGCTATAATCGGCTGGTAGTAAAATGCCGTATTCCTGCAGGGAGGTGGGTAGATGGAAGACGTATTCTCGCTTTTCGTGCCGCACCCACCCATAATCATTGAGGAGATTGGTGGGCCGCATATAAGCGAGGTAGAAGGCACGCGGGAATCCCTGTTTAGCCTTGCGCGCGAGTTGTCCGCAGGGCCGCCGGACACGATTGTCATCAGCTCACCACACACTAGCGGCAGCCCCGGCTACATCGGCGTGCTGACGGAACCGCACCTTTCGGGCAGCTTTGGCGAGTTCGGCTACAACTCGCTAACGTATGCGTACGAAAACGACAACGAGCTCGTTGATGAAATCCTGCAATCTGCGGACTCCGCAAGCACAGTCGAGCCGCTCGCGCAGTCCAGGCTGGACCACGGCGTGCTCGTGTTCATGGACTTTCTGGCGCGGGAAGGCTGCCGTCCGAAGCTTGTGGTAATCTCCGCAATCTGGGGCAAGCGCGACGCCTTCTGGGAGTTCGGGAAGAAGCTGGGTGGCATACTCCGGTCGCGTGAAGGCCGCTACGTGTATGTCGCCAGCGGCGACCTCTCACACTGCACGAAGGACGGGCCCGGCAGGAGCTTTCACAAGGAAGGCCCCGAATTCGACCGCAAGGTCGTGGAAGCGGTTCGCGGGAATAGCCCGCAGCTTCTGATGGAGCTTGACGAGGGCTTCATCCATCGTGCCCAGCAGTGCGGGCTGTTCTCGTTCCTCATCGGCTTTGGCGTAATGGACGGGGTGCCCGCGAAAGGCGAAGTGTACTCCTACGAAGACACGTTCGGCGTAGGTTATCTGGTGGGCGCAATTAGGCCCGCGAAGTGAAATGGAAGAAAAGCAGCACAACTGGTATCTGTCGGAGGATTTCCATCCGTTCGTAAAACTGGCGTTTGCCTCGATGTACAGCTTCATTGCGGATGGCAAGAGGCTCAACGCACAGGCTCTGCCCTCGGAATTGGACGCGTCGCTGTCGGAGGTGAGAGATGAACTCAGCCAGCCGTCGGCGTGCTTCGTGTCGCTGAAGATTGCGGGACAGTTACGCGGCTGCATCGGCACTATCGAGCCCACGATGAAGAGCCTGGCGGAGGAGATAATTGAGAACGCAATCAGCGCGTCCACGCGCGATCCGCGCTTTCCGCCGGTGCAGGCTGACGAGTTGCCCCGGCTCAGTGCCAGCGTAGACGTGCTTTCCGCGCCCAGGCAGGCGACGGAAGCGGAACTGGACCCCAAGAAGTTCGGGCTCATCATCGAGCAGGGCTACCGGCGCGGCCTGCTGCTGCCTGACCTGGAGGGCGTGGACGACGTGGCGACGCAAAAGCGCATCGTCGCCCAGAAGGGCGGGATTGACCTCAGCCAGCCGCACGAGCTTTACGTCTTCACCGTCGACCGCTATTACTGAGCCCTGTGCCCTAGCGGCGCTGGCCGAAGCGGAAGTAGTTGGCGCACGCGCCTTCGCTGGAGACCATGCACGCGCCTACAGGTTCCTCCGGCGTGCACCGCGTTCCGAACAGCCCGCATTCCGGCGGCTTGATAAGGCCCAGAAGCACTTCCCCGCATCGGCACTCGCCGAATCCCGACTCGTCCTCGATGACGCGCTCCAGCCCGAACCGCAGGTGGGTGTCGAAGGCTGCGAACCGCTCGCGCAGCACGTGTCCGGACATAGGTATCGCTCCGATGCCGCGCCAGTGCGCGTCCGTGGGCTCGAATACTTGGTCTATCATCTCTCGCGCCCTTATATTGCCTTCGGGGAGGACTACCGATTTGTAGGCGTTGACGATGTGCGGCTCGCCTTTCTCGCGCATTGCCAGCAGGTAGTAAAGCGCGACGATGATATCCAGCGCCTCGAAACCGGCGATTACGCCGGGAAGCCCGTGGTCGCGCGCGAGGAACCCGTACGGCTCTTCGCCGATTATCGTTGACACGTGCCCCGGCAGCACGAAGCCGTCCAGCTTCAGCCGCGGGTCCTTCGCCAGCACTTCCAGCACCGGCGCGACGAGCTTGTGGCTGACATACGCAGTGAAGTTCGCAAGCCTGCGCCGCTCGGCTTCCAGCAGCGTGTGGGCCAGGCCCGGCTGCGTGGTCTCAAAGCCGATGCCGAAGAACACAATCTCGCGTTCGGGATGCTGCTGTGCCAGCGCGATATTTTCATTGGGTGACAGCACGACGCGCACGTCCGCGCCTTTCGCGCGCGCATCCGCAAGCGACGTATCGTGACCCTTGCTTCGCAGGAGGTCGCCATAGGTCGTGATAGTGATTCGTCCGGGTTCGCGCAGCGCAAGCTGTGCCACGTCGTCGATCTCCGCCGCAGCGGTTACGCAAACGGGGCAGCCGGGCCCGGAGACAAGCTCGATTTTGCGTTCGGCCAGAAGCGTGTTGCGGATACCGGCGCGGAAGATGGCGACGGTATGCGTCCCGCAGACTTCCATAAACTTCGCGGGCCGCAGGGGCAGGGCGCGTATCCGCTCGATGACGGTCGCGGCGTCGGGATGCTTGCTCGGCGCTTCGCTCATTTGCCCTCGTCGAGTGACTCCTGGAATTCGGAAAACTCGCGCAGGAGTTCCAGCGATTCCTCCGCATCCTCCTGCGTGAGGCGCTGGATGGCGTATCCCGCGTGCACAAGCACGTAATCGCCGAGCGCCGCTCCGGGCACCAGGGCGACATTGGCTTCAACGGTCACGCCGCCGACACGCACCTTTGCCCATTCGCCTTCAAGCTCCTCGATAATGCCGGGTATAGCCAGACACATGGCAGACGATTATACCTGCTTGCAGTGCCGATAGTCGCAAACGCCGGATGCCTGATAGAATAATGCTATGGACAAGGGCGCAGGCAAGCCGGAAACAGCACCCGTCTGGGTGGTAATGACGGTGGCGATTCTCGTCGTCCTGGCGGTATCCGCGTTCCTCCTGCCGCCGTTTGTGTCCGAATACCTGAAAATGGCGGAGATGAGCCAGCGCTATTCGGAGGATACCCGGGTTGATCCGGGGCCCGAAAGCGAGTTCTTCGCCGCAGGACAGGGAGGGCAGGGCGCTGTGCGGAGCCTTCCGCCGGATATAGGGAAGCGGACGCCGATACCAATCTCGGCGGGGCCGGATTTCTCCTTCGCGGCGGTGTTCGCCTATTCGGTGGCGGGCGAACTCCCGTTCAAGCCCGACGAGGTCAACCAGTCCTACGTGGACTTCAATCTGGGACTCAGTGTTGCGGGTGACACCGACTATCTGCTGCTGTTTCTGGCCGAGCCGAGTTTCGCCGCCTATTACGAGCAGGGCTTCCGAGGTGCCTCTGGCCTCCTTGCGGAGCTGCGGACGGAGGAAGTTCTCGGCATCATCGAGCGTGTGGGCGGGGAGTTTACCGTCTTCACCGCGCCAGAGGATATCGGCGACGAAATCGCAAGGATCAGCCGGCGGTAAGCTGTGCTAGAATGAGTGTATGAAGCGGCTTTGCGTCACGGCTGCATTGGTTTCGCTTGTTCTCGGCGCTGCATCCTGCATGTCCGGCAGCACAAGCCCTTACGCCCCGTACCAGTCCGGCGACAGCTCGGTCCAGGTGGAAGCGGTGCTGCGCGCCGTCACCGATATGGCGGGAGCGATTACGGACGAGGACATCAACGCGCTGCGAGGTGTCTTTTCGGATATCTACTCGCTCGACGGCAATGTGGCGCTGCGCTTTTTCACAACGACCACTACAGCGGACAATCCGACTGCCACAACGAACGCGGTGAGCTTTTTCGACAGCTTTTTCCAGCAAAACGAAAATGTCTACTGCCAGCTCACGGTAACTAATGTCAGCATTCGGGGCACGGTCGCCACGCTCAGCGTGGACTTCGGCCTGTCCGCGCTTTACATAATGGACCTGCCGCCGATGACCTACCAGTCCGAAGGCTCCGACCTGATGGTGTTTGTCCTGGAGGACGACCGCTGGAAGCTGACGTCCTGGCAGGCGGATCCGGGATCGGAGGACGGCGAGTCGCTGGAGCAGGAACGCGTGCTGGAGCAGCTTGCGGCGCTGGCGCAGGCGTTCGCCGACGAGGATATTGACGCCGCTGCGGACATCGCCGAGCCGGGCATGTTCCTGGACCGCGAGGTGCAGCTTCGCTTCCGCACGATGCAGACTCTGGGCGATGACCCCCAGCCGTCCAGCGACTTCCGCGAGTTCTTCAGTACGGTGTTTGTGGAGAATCAGAGCATCGAGGCCAGCTTCGATGCGAATTCGGTCATCGTTTTGGGCACGCAGGCGTTCGTGAGCCTGAATTTTTCGCTTACCGCGGTTTACGCCGGGGTTGTGCCGCCGGAGCAATACAGTGCAAGTGGCGCTGACGAGATGACGTTCGATCTGGTTGGCGGCAGATGGCGGCTGGCGCTGTGGCGCGAGAAGGCCGAGCCGCAGCCGGGACCGACTGCGGAAGCGCTGCGCACTGCGGTAGCTTCACTCGCCCAGGCAATCAGCGACGAGGATATAGGCACGATTCAGAGCATCGCTTCGGAGTTATATTCGGTGGATGAGAACGTGGCGCTGCGCTTCAGGACTACAAGCACGCTCGCCGACCCACCCGCGCCGTCGGCGGACGTTGGGTCTTTCTTCGGTGAAGTCTTCGCGCAAAATCAGAATGTCGCGGTGACGCTGGATGTGGGCGCGCTGAATGTAAACGGTACGGTCGCGGATTGCGAACTTGCCTTTAATCTGAGCGCGACTTACGTCCTCGCCGTGCCGCCGGAGGACTACGAAGCTTCGGCAACGGACATAACGGTATGGGAGTTTAACGGCGCGAGCTGGCGCCTTGTGGCCTGGCAGGAAGCTGAGGAAGAGCCGGAAGAGTAGGGTGGTCTCGGCCCGCTCTCGCACATTCGTCCTGTGAAAAGCAAACTGCGCTGATGGACGGCTGCGATGCGGAGTTGCTCAGAAGACGCAGCGCCTGAAGATGGCGGCGATGACGATAAGGCACAGGATCACGCCCACCCAGATGCTTACCAGGTTTTCCCGGCGCGCCTGCGGGTCGTAATTTGCCTCGCCCCGCGCCAGCGCCTTGAAAGAGTTGTAGAGGAGTCCGAGAGCGAGCAGGAGAACAGCCAGATAAACCACGGCCATGAGTAATTGCGCGTAGATGTTCATGGCTCACTCCCGTCGCACGCCCCATAGCCAGCGCACTCACGCTGATTGTATCACCACAAGCGCGGTTTACCCGCAATAGACATGGGTAACGGCCAAAGGCGGGCTGGTCCATCCGCCGAAGGCGGACAAGCCCTTAGCCATTCAAGAAACCAGGCGTCCAAAGCCGCCCGCCGAAGCGGGCATGCGCGTGTGTGCGCGCGAATGGATACGTTACGAAGGTGATTGCAGAAATATCAAGCAGATAGAGTGGTCAAGACCTCGGCCTATTAGTACGGGTCAGCTGTGGCGTTGCCGCCTCTACACCTCCCGCCTATCATCCGGTAGTCTTCCGGAGGCCTTACTCCCCCGAAGGGGATGGGGAAACTTATCTTGGGAAGGGCTTCGTACTTAGATGCTTTCAGCACTTATCCACACCCAGCATAGCTACCCTGCGGTGGCGCGGGCGCGCCAACAGGTACACCAGAGGCTGGTCCACCCCGGTCCTCTCGTACTAGGGGCAGCATCCCTCAATTTCCCTACGCCCACAGTGGATAGAGACCGAACTGTCTCACGACGTTCTGAACCCAGCTCGCGTACCGCTTTAATGGGCGAACAGCCCAACCCTTGGGACCTTCTCCAGCCCCAGGATGCGACGAGCCGACATCGAGGTGCCGAGCGAGATCGTCGATGTGGACTCTTGGATCTCACCAGCCTGTTATCCCCGGGGTAACTTTTATCCGTTGAGCTTCGGCCCTACCAAAAGGAACCGTCGGGTCACTAAGACCTGCTTTCGCAACTGATCGACTTGTAGGTCTCACAGTAAGGCTCCCTTATGCCTTTACACTCGATGCGCGGTTTCCATACGCGCTGAGGGAACCTTTGTGCGCCTCCGTTACTCTTTAGGAGGCGACCGCCCCAGTCAAACTACCCACCAGGCCCTGTCCTGTGGCCGGATTCACGGCACAGAGTTAGGTCTCCGACTCATCCAGGGTGGTATCTCAAGGATGGCTCCACCGCACCTGACGGCACGGCTTCAAAGCCTCCCACCTATCCTGCACAAGACGAACCAAAGACCAAGACCAAGCTATAGTAAAGCTCCACGGGGTCTTTTCGTCCTACTGCGGGTAGCCGGCATCTTCACCGGCTTTGCAACTTCGCCGAGCCCACCGCTGAGACAGCGCCCGGATCGTTACGCGATTCGTGCGGGTCGGAACTTACCCGACAAGGAATTTCGCTCGGAATCTCTCTCTCCGTTTCCGAAGGAGCCGGACTTTATCTTTCCCGGCCACGATCACGGCCCCGGTTCATCTGCGCCGTGATTCGCTTAACCTTCTCGATGCCCTCTGATGTGAGGTGCTCGCCGGCTTCCATCAGCCGGACAATGCGCCTGAACTTCTTGAAGTCGATGTTCTTCTTCGATTTAAGCTGGTGCTTCTCGAAGAAGGGTATGATGATGCTTCCCAGATGCTTGATGCTCCGAACGCGGTACGCCATGCGGTCTTCACGATTCCGCCGTACTACCCCGCAGCCGAAAAACGACTTCAGGGCGTGCAACAACAGAACGTCGCGTTCGTGCTGCACCACGGTGAATTCGGGCAGCACCTGGTATCCGGCTGACATCTCAGGGTGGGGGTTCATCCCCACATAGAAGCAGCCTTCGCCATCAACAAATCCGACTATCCATTGGGCTTCGAGATTCATAGGCCGGGACCGAACGTAAAGTCTCTGAGGGTTCTCCCAATTATAAGCCATTGGGAGCCTTCCCTGCGGATTGTCCCCATGTCCGTTGGATTTTTACTGCTCCATTCGCGGAGCGAGTACCGAACGGCTGTGGGAGGAGTTTCCCGCATATGGTTCAGTTTTACTAAGGCAAGCGATAGTCTCACCTTAGGACCGTTATAGTTACGGCCGCCGTTTACTGGGGCTTCGGTTGAGAGCTTCGCCACGCCGAAGCGTGACTAACCCCCTTCCTTAACCTTCCAGCACCGGGCACGCGTCAGACCCTATACGTCAGCTTACGCTTTGGCAGAGTCCTGTGTTTTTGGTAAACAGTCGCCCAGGCCTTTTCACTGTGGCCACCTCGGGCTTGGGGAGCAAGTCCTTACACCCTAACGTGGCGACCCTTGTCCCGAAGTTACGGGTCGAGTTTGCCTAGTTCCTTAGCGGTGGTTAGCTCGCGCGCCTGAGGATTCTCTCCTCACCTACCTGTGTCGGTTTGCGGTACGGTCACCTGCAATCTCACCGGACGGCTTTTCTCGTCCCCTGGGATCAACTGCTCCCCGGAAATAAATCCAGGTCGCCGGTTCCCTTCAGGGCGCCTCTACGGGCACCCCTATGTCCCGGATAGGCACTTCCATCAGCCTTCCAGCCTACCCAAAGGCGTCCCCGCCGGATCAACGATTGCAAGTGGTGCAGGAATATTAACCTGCTAGCCATCACCTACGCCTTTCGGCCTCGGCTTAGGACCGACTAACCCTGGGAGGACGAGCCTGGCCCAGGAAACCTTAGGTTTTCGGCGGACGGGATTCTCACCCGTCTTGTCGCTACTCATGCCAGCATTCGCACTTCCGCAGGCCGTCACCGCTCGTTACCGTACGGCTTGTATCTCCTGCGGAACGCTCCCCTACCATACACCGTTAAAACGGCGTATCCAAGGCTTCGGTTCCAGGCTTAGCCCCGTTGAATTTTCGGCGCAGAGTCTCTTGACCAGTGAGCTGTTACGCTTTCTTTCAAGGATGGCTGCTTCTAAGCCAACCTCCTGGTTGTCCGAGAGGCTCCACCTCCTTTCCCACTTAGCCTGGATTGGGGACCTTAGCCGTTGGTCTGGGCTGTTTCCCTTTCGAGCGTGGAGCTTATCCCCCACGTTCTCACTCCCGAGATAAGGTGGCGCGGTATTCACGGTTTAGTTGACTTTGGTAAGTTTTTACACCCCCTTGGCCATCCAGAGCCTTACCCCCGCGCTCCATTTCCTCGAGGCTTCCCTTAAAGGAATTTCGGGGAGAACCAGATATCGCCAGGTTCGTTTGGCTTTTCACCGCTACCCACAGGTCATCCGAGCACTTTTCAACGTACACCGGTTCGGGCCTCCACGAGGCTTTACCCACGCTTCACCCTGCCCATAGGTAGATCACCTGGATTCGGGTCTGCCTCCAGCAACTCAGTCGCCCTGTTAGGACTCGGTTTCCCTGCGGCTCCGGGTATCACCCCTTAACCTTGCTGCTGAAGGCAACTCGCTGGCTCATTATACAAGAGGCACGCAGTCAGGCATTTCCGCCCGAAGGCGGACATAGCCCTCCTACAGTTTGTAGGCGCATGGTTTCAGGTACTATTTCACTCCCCTCCCGGGGTACTTTTCACCTTTCCCTCACG
>JAGGTK010000017.1 GCA_021163765.1 bacterium | reverse complement strand
CAGCGAGAACCTCTCCACCGAGATGCGCGGCGTTGACCAGGTGACGGGCCTGCCCAAAACCGTGGAGATAACGACCGAAGAAGTCCGCGAGTCGATGTGGGAAAAGATAGATATGATCCTGAAGACCGTGCGCTACACGCTGGAGGAGACGCCGCCGGAGCTGGCTGCGGACATAATCGACCGGGGCATAGTGCTCTGCGGCGGCGGCGCGCTGCTAAGAGACTTAGATTTGCTCATCTACAAGGACACGGGAATTGTCACGCGCGTGGCCGACGACCCGCTGTCGGCTGTCGTGCTGGGCACCCAGAAGATACTCGAGGAATTCACCCGCTTTAAAAGTCTGCTCGCCTCACGCGGGAAGTAGGGCTACTTCCGTGGGGCGGAAGCGCCGTTAGTTTTTGGTTGTTGGATTGCAGGGGTATCCTATGCCCCTGCGAGCGGCCCCCACCGGGCAGCCCTTTAGGGCTGATTTTGCTTCCCAGTGAAGAGCCAGGGCTGAAGCCCCAGACTACCGAAATCACGCTTACTTCAGCTTGGCGGCGGTGTCCACCAGGGCCTGCATCAGGGCCTCGACGCTTTCTGCGAGCTTATCGTCGGTGAGCTTGCCCTCGCCGTCAAACTGCTTTTCGGCAAACCGCACGAGCACCCACGGCCACGGCAGCACCAGGCACGCCAGGCGCGCCAGTATCCACCGCAGCTCGCGCTGGGCGTGAACGGTGCCGTCAACGCCCACCGTTGCGCCCATAATCGCCGCGACCTTGCCCGCAAGCACGTTGCTCGGCGGGCGGCTCAGCCAGTCGACGGCGTTTTTCGTGGGCCCGGAGACCGAGTGGTTGTATTCCGGCGTGGCAATCAGCAGCGCGTCGGCTTCTTCCACGAGGTCGCGGAACTTTCCCGCAATCGGCGGCGGCCCGCCGGTTTCCAGGTCCTCGTTCATCATCGGCAGCTCGCTTATATCGTATTCCTCGACCTCATGGCCCATGCCGCGAAGAAGCTCGGCTGCGTGATGCAGCAGTTTCTTGTTCCACGATTCCTTTCGCAGGCTTCCGGCGAATGCAATTACCTTCATCGTTCCCCCCTCAGGAGCCGGTTTCAATCATACCTTATTCACCCGCCAAGAACTACTCTCACGCCCATTCGCCTATTATCCCAAACGGACGGTCAGGCTACCAGCTCTGCAGGATAGAGATAGGGTCCCGGCGCAAATTTGCACATGCGGGAGACCTGTGTTATTATATTACTCAGCAAGCCCCGAGGTATCGGGGAGCGAGGAGGCCTTCATGGGAAGTCAAAAATATAGCAGGGGGGGGGCAATCGCCCTCGGAGTATTCGGCGTTGCCCTCATCGTGATGCTGGCTGCACTTCTCGTCGCCTGCGGGAGCGGCACCCATTCTTCGCCTGATGTCGCGTCAGTTAAGGCCAACACACCCGCGCCCGTTACGGATGCCACACAGCCCGCAGACAGGAGCACGGAAGCGGTTGGCCCGGGCACCGGAGGGGATGGCGGCGGCGATCCGCCTGAAGGACTGGGCGACTATGTATGGTGGGAAGACCCTGAGACGGGTCAGGCGGGCTGGATAGTCGAGGGATACGCCAGCATCGGCCTGGAGTACTTCCCGGAGTGGGTGTTCGATCCGCCAGCGGACGCTGAAGTTTACGACGCGATGTTTCTCAGTGAACCGACCATCCAAGCATTGCTACAGATGGGGTACGAACTGCTCCAGCCGTATGGCGTTATCATGGCGGGGGAATTCAAGCTTCCCGAAGGAATGACGTTCGCGCAGGCGCGGGCAGGTTTAATGCCAGGCTATCCTGATATAGCCTATGTGGACCCTTGGGGCGCCATAGAGCCAACAACCTATCCGAACGACCCTTGGATGTTAAAGGTCAGCGGTCCTTCGCCGGGAGTTTACCAATGGTACCTGGAGAACTGGGATTATCCCTACGATGTTAGCGCTCCTGAGGGCTGGTTCTACCAACTGGGTAACGGTGACGTTGTGATTGCGCAAATAGATTCGGGCGTTGACCGCAGTACGCCTGACCTGGAGCCTTATCGCCTTACAGAATGGGGCTGGAACATGTGGGGGGATTATCCTCCTAGTTATCCCTACACTGATAATGTGACCCTCGGTGGCGGCACTCCGCATCCAGATGTTTTCAATTCAGCCCACGGAACTTATACCTGCAGTCTGATGGCAGCTAGCACGAACAATTTTTTCCAAATGGCTGGAGGAGCCTGGGGCGGAGACGTGCTTCCCATAAACATACAGCGCGAGAATCCTAATCCGGCAGGCGAACTCAGCCCGGAGTGGCTTACGCTCTCCCTTTATTGGTTAATGAATGACGCCGGGCTTGTTAACGTCATCACTCAAGGAGCATATCCAGGCTACAACGTTAAAGTCATTAACATGAGCTTGGGTAGTACGATCAACAACTCGATAAGAACGATTATAATCTGGTGTTTGAGCTTCGAAACTGTCGTTGTAGCGAGTTCAGGAAATTGGGGATGTCAACCGTGGGGAAATCCTATGGTATTTCCCGCGGCCTCGGAACCGCTAGCCTATGATTGCTGGTGGGCTGACCAGCTCAAAGCCGTAAGGGGAGATACCGTATTATCAGTTACCGCTTTCGATTCGGTTGGTGAACGATGGATAGGGCAGCAAGCGCTGCAGTATGCCGCGAGCTACTACAATCCTGAGGATCCTAACCATACTTACAATTGGGTTGATGTGTCAGCACCGGGAGCAGCGATGCTTGGGCTAGTTCCACCACCGAATCACTATGCTGTTGCTAGCGGGACAAGCGCTTCAGCCCCATTAGCATCCGCACTAGCGCTACTAATGACTTGCGAATACCCCGAGATGTCGTCCTGGGAGATACATG
This sequence comes from bacterium, assembly GCA_021163765.1. Lineage (GTDB taxonomy): Bacteria > 4484-113 > 4484-113 > 4484-113 > 4484-113 > JAGGTK01. The sequence goes on along the minus strand of JAGGTK010000017.1, from coordinate 16,694 downwards.
ATGCTATCGAAGCGTTTACCCGAAGCGACCCGCCGCTGCAGAGTCCGGAGATTCCTGCTAGAATCGACTATGAGCTGGCTTTGAGCCTGGGAGGTCAATGATGGATGAGAGAAAGATGGCGGTGAAAAGATTGTTGACATCGCTGGTCGCGGGGCTGCTTATGGCGGCTTTGATTTGTGTTGCTTTCATCCAGGTGGAACCTGCGGGCATCTCCGTAAGCCCGGCCCTGGCCGAGGAGAGTAGCACTGACGACTTGGGCCCAATTTTTGGGCCGCTCATCCGTCCGGTGGTGTGGAACGTCGAACTTACTCCCATAGATGGGGGCTACCATGTTTCTTGGGAAGTGCATCTTCCCGGCGACTACAACCGCGATGGAAAGGTGAACATCGCCGACATAACTCCCCTCGCGATGCACTACGGTGAAGAAGTCGAAAGCTACCCATATGACCCTTATCTAGCAGTTGTAGACGGCACTAAGGATGGAGAAATAACAATCGATGACCTTACCACTATAGCGCGTTACTATGGCCTGATTTTCGAACGATTCGAACTAGCTTGTGCACGTAATACATTAGAACAACCAAGGCGCGTGAAAGCAATTAACTGGCACGACTATGAGGTTCCTCTGACCGGCTGGCCCACCTACAGCACGGACGTTCTCGTGGAGCCCGGAGAAACCCGCCTTTGTATAATCATTCACTATTCTCCGTACACTGCGTATCTTGAGGGCAAGTCTGTCACGCTACCGGATGCCCCGTAGCCAGCAACAACAATAAGGAGGTGATATATGTTGAAGAAAGAAGCGCAAAAACGACGGGCGGGCGCGTTTGCGGTCGCCCTGATTGTGCTGTTCGCCGTTACGCTCTCAGCCTGCGGCGGTGGCAGCAGCCCTGTCCGGTTCTTCCAGATTGTCCCGGCTGACACAGCGCCCGAATCGGGAAGCACGCCGCCCGCCAACGATGAAACCGAAACTCCCGATCCCGGCACGAGCGGCGAGGAGAGCGAAGGCGGAGACGCCAACGAGGGCGAGGACCTGAGCGGCCAGAGCGTCTGGTGGGTGAATCCGGACACGGGCGAGGCCGGATACATCATCGAGGGCTACGCCAGCATCGGGCTTGAGTACTTCCCGGGATGGATTCTCGGGCCGCCGGTGGACGCCGAGGCAATGAACGACGAGTTCGTCAACCATCCGACCATCCAGGCGCTGCTTGACCTCGGCTACGAGCTGCTGATGCCCTACGGCATTATTATGGCGGGCGAATTCAAGCTTCCGCCGGGCGTGACGTTCGCCGAGGCGCGGGAGTTTTTACTGGACGAGTTCGCGGATATCGCCTACGTTGATCCCTGGAGCGAAATGCAGCTGTTTTAGCCGCGCCTGTAAGGATACCTGCTGCTTCAGCAGAAGCTTGCCGGAGTATCAGCGAGCCCGGGGCTTTGCTCCCGCGTCCCACTTCGCTGCCGCCATTATACCAGCAATGCCACAAAGCGCGATTGCGCGTAGCCTCCTACATCCGCCAGACGCCGAATTTGGCGTCGGGGATGGGCGCGTTGAGCGAGGCGGCGATGCCCAGCGCAAGCGTGTCACGGGTCTGCGCCGGGTCGATTATGCCGTCGTCCCACAGCCGCGCGGTGGCGTAATAGGGGTTGCCCTCGTGCTCGTATTTTTCAATGGTGGGGCGCTTGAATTCGGCCTCTTCCTCCGGCGTCATCTGCGGCTTGCCCTCGCGCTTGAGCTGGTCCTGCTTGACCGTCGCCAGCACGCCCGCGGCCTGCTCGCCGCCCATCACGCTGATGCGGCTGTTGGGCCACATCCAGAGCTGGCGCGCGCCGTAGGCCCGGCCGCACATGCCGTAGTTGCCCGCGCCGAAGCTGCCGCCGATGATGACGGTGAATTTGGGCACGTTGGCGTTGGCGACCGCGTGCACCATCTTCGCGCCGTTCTTGGCGATGCCCTCGGCCTCGTACTTCTTGCCCACCATGTAGCCGGTGATGTTTTGCAAAAACACCAGCGGTATCTTGCGCTCGCAGGCCATTATCATAAAGTGGGCGCACTTCACCGACGAGTCGTTGAACAGGATGCCCTGGTTGGCCAGGATGGCCACGGGATAGCCGTGGATGCGCGCGAAGCCGTTGACAACGGTAGTGCCGTAGTCGCGCTTGAACTCGTGGAAGTAGCTGCCGTCAACGATGCGCGCAATGAGCTCCCGCACCTCGTAGGGCTTGCGCACGTCTGTGGGGATGATGCCGTAGATCTCCTCGGGGTCGTAATAGGGGTCTTCAGGCTCGGAGCGCTCGAGCGGGAAGGGCTTGGGGCGGTTCAGGCTCTCCACGATGCTGCGCACCTGGCGGATGGCGTCCTCGTCGTCCACCGCGTAGTGGTCGGCCACGCCGCTCTGGCGCGTGTGCACCTCGGCGCCGCCAAGCTCGTTGGGCGTGCATTCCTCGCCGGTTGCGGCCTTCACCAGCGGCGGGCCGCCGAGGAAGATGGTGCCGTAGCCCTTGACGATGATGGCCTCGTCGCTCATCGCCGGCTGGTACGCGCCGCCCGCGGTGCAGCTTCCCATTACCGCCGAGATCTGCGGGATGTTGTTCGCCGACATTATCGCCTGGTTGTAGAAGATGCGCCCGAAGTGCTCCTTGTCCGGGAACAGGTCTTCCTGGAGCGGCAGGAATATCCCGCCCGAGTCCACGAGGTAGATGCAAGGCAGGTGGTTCTCTAGGGCGATTTCCTGGGCGCGCAGGTGCTTCTTGATGGTGATGGGGTGGTAGGTGCCACCCTTTACCGTCGCGTCGTTGGCGACGATTACGCACTCGACGCCGCTAACGCGCCCGATGCCGGTGACCAGCCCGCCGGAGGGCACCCACGAGTCGTACATCTCCCAGCCGGCGAGCACCGAGAACTCCATCCACGGCGTGCCGGGGTCGAGCAGCAGCTTCAGGCGGTCGCGAACGAAAAGCTTTCCCTGGCCCGTGTGCCGCTTGAGATACTTGCCGCCGCCGCCTTCTTTGACCTTGGCGACACGCTCGTTGAGCTCGGCGAGAAGCGCCCGGTTGCCCCGGTCGTTTTCCTTGAATTCGGAGGATTTCGGATCAATCTTGCTGCGTAAGCGTTCCACACGGTGTATTTTAGCAGGTGCGCGCATAAATTGACTTTGCACAGGCGAGTTGATAGACTGATTTCCGCGAAAGAAGGGGGTAATTACCGATGATCACAAGATATATCCCGTTTGCCATAGTGCTAATTATCGCGCTCGCCGCAAACGCCTGCGGCGGGGGAGGCGGCGACGGAGCGCTGCTGCCGGGCGGCGCGGAGCACACTCAGCAGGTGACGGTGGAGCCCGACGGCGACTCCACTATCACGCTGGAGAGCGGCGCGCGCGTCCATTTCCCGTCCGGCTGCTTTGAAGTCCCAACAATAATCGTGTTTTCCGACACGATTGTGGGGCCGGAGCGCGAGGCCGACACCTATCCCGCGGGCACGCCGGGGCTGGTCTCATACCTCACCATCAACAATCCCGCGACGGAAGACAACCAGTTCCAGCGTGACATCACTGTCACCTTCAACATCCGGGTGGAAGACCTCACAGACGGGATGGAATACTGGGTCTACCGTTATGACGACCTGGAGGGGAAGTGGATTCGCTTCGCGAGCGCCATCGCCACAGTGACTTCCGAAGGGACGCTTGCGACCGCGACGCTGCCGACGACAGGCATAGCCTACTACGTCGGCTCCATCGGGCTGTTTGACGGGCTGCTCGCTGACGGCGGCACGCTGCCCGGGGACGCTGCGGGCATCGTTACCGGCATCATCACCGATGCGGTGACCGAAGAGCCGGTTGAGGGTGTTGACGTGATGCTTTACCTGGTTGACGGCGGCGAGACGCTGGCGCACGACTTTCTCAACGGCGAGGTCGACCCCGACAATCCAAACAACCACAACCTCACGTATACCGACGCCGACGGGCGCTACGAGCTTAGGTTCGCCGAATCCGACATCGGCGCGGGGATGGTCTACGTGCTGCGCCTGGCGCAGATATGCGGCGAGTACGCGGAGACGGAGACCGGCACGTTCACCGTTAGCGAAGGCGTAAACCCGGACAAGGACTTCGTGGTCACGCCGGCTGAGTAAGGCGGAGCGCAACAGTCGTTGGCCGTCAGCTACCAGTCAAGGCTAAAGGCGTTGCGTTTCTTAAGTCTTGCTGACCGCTGGAGACTGAAGACTGACGGCTGAATCAGCCATCGGCGCCAGTCGCCAGCAAGAATGAAGAATCCAGAGATTAAGAGCGGCACTGGTCAGTGCCGCGTGCTCCTGAGGGGAGGGCACGGTGTGCCGTTACCCTACAGAATGAAAACCCGGACAAAGGGAAAACCCGGGTAGCGCCAGCTTTCCAGCCGGTGGCCTGCGTGGAATCACGGGCGGGACCAGCCTGCGCTCCATCCTCCGAAGCAGGGCTTCTGCAGAGGACGGGCAAGTCTACGGTATTATCCCTTGGCTTCTTCCCTGGCCTTCTTGGCGGCGGCTTTGCGCGCGGCGGCTTCCTCCTGGATGCGCATCGCCTCGGCAAGCGAATCCTCCCACGCCCATTCGTAGAGCGGGAAGCGCGAGGCAAGCTCCGCAACACCGGCCTTGATATCACCGTCGCTTTCGCCGCCCGGCGCCTCCAGCAGCGCTCGGGCGATGAGGTCCGCAATCTGGACCATCTCGCCGGTGCCCATGCCGCGCGTCGTTAGCGCGGGCGTGCCCAGGCGGATGCCCGAAGCCTTCATCGGCGGCTCGGTCTCAAACGGGATGGTGTTCTTGTTGACGGTGATGTTCACCTCGTCGAGCCGGTTCTCGGCTTCAATCCCCAGTATCCCCCGGCTCTTAACGTCTATCAGCATCAGGTGAGTGTCCGTGCCGCCGGAGACGATACGGAAGCCCTTGTCCGCCAGCGCGCCCGCCAGCGCCTGCGCGTTGTCTATGATGCGCTGCTGGTAGAGCTTAAACTCGTCAGTCATCGCTTCCTTCAGCGCCACGGCTTTTGCCGCGATCATATGCATCAGCGGCCCGCCCTGCACGCCGGGGAAGACGGCACGGTCGATGTCTTTTTTCAGGTCTTTGGTGCAGAGAATCATGCCGCTTCGCGGCCCGCGGAGCGTCTTGTGCACCGTCGTCGTGACCACGTGCGCGTGGGGCACCGGGTTGGGATGCAGCCCCGCGGCGATCAGCCCCGCTATGTGCGCCATATCCACCATCAGGTACGCGCCGACCTCGTCCGCGATCTCGCGGAACTTTGCGAAATCCAGAGTGCGCGGGTAGGCGCTCGCGCCGGCGACGATGAGCCTGGGCTTGTGCTCCTTTGCCAGCTCGCGCAGCCGGTCGTAGTCCACGGTCTCTGTGTCCTTGCGCACGCCGTACGGCACGACATTGAAGTATTTGCCGGAGAAGTTCAGCGGGTGGCCGTGAGTGAGATGCCCGCCGTGCGAGAGGTCCATTCCGAGCAGTGTGTCGCCCGGCTGAAGCAGCGCCATATAGACCGCCATGTTCGCCTGCGCGCCCGCGTGCGACTGGACGTTTGCATGCTCGGCGCCGAAGAGCTTCTTGGCGCGGGTGCGAGCCAGTGATTCGGCGATGTCCACAAACTCGCAGCCGCCGTAGTACCGTTTTTTGGGGTAGCCTTCGGCGTATTTGTTCGTCAGGCACGTGCCCATCGTTTCGAGAATCGCCCGGGAGACAAAATTCTCGCTGGCGATGAGCTCGAGTTTCTCGTGCTGGCGGTGGTATTCGCGGATAACCGCCGCCCAGATTTCAGGATCGGTGTCTTTTGTGTGTGCGAGGAATCCAGTCACAGTACGCTCCTTTGCTCGCTGAGATTGGCGGGGCAAATTATAACACAACGTGCGCCGCCGCCCGTGCCGAAGCCGGCGTGAGATGCAGCCGGGCGCATTCCGGTATAATGGGGATATGTTAAGGATTGCGCGAACCGTGGCGCTTGGCGCCCTGGCTGCCTTAATTGCAGTTTCAGCTTCCGCCGCCCAGGGCGGCAGCGACACCACGATAGACCTTCTGCTCCAATCAATGGTCATTTCGGTGGATATCCCCCTGCCGATGTGGGATGATGGCCCGGAGGAATGGGGCGGCAAGGCTCCGCGCCTGACCTTCCTCAAGCGCAGCGGACGGCCGGAGCTGGGAGACGTTTACAAGAGGTTTTTCAGCGACGTAAAAAAGGCTGTCGGCAGCGAGCCCATCACATCGCCGTCGTACGGGAAGGGCACACGCCACAAAGGCCCGCGCCTGTCGATTACCAAGGCGGGCGGCTCCCGAGAGGGCGTCTCATTTTATCTGGACGAATACCCCTGGGGCTTTGAATACGTCAATAACCTGGTTGAAACCCCGACGAGCGTTGAAACGGCGGGGAGCACGCCCGCGAACCGCAAGTACTCCTACAAGTTCACAAAGCAGGAGGGCATTGCCGCCGCCAAGAAGTATATAGACCAGCTTACGCCCGGCACCGGCCCGGTTAGCGGCGATTTCACCATCCGGGAAGAAGCATGGTTCGAGCATGAAAAAGGCCGCCTGTTCACCTACCGGCTCACCAAGCTATACCGGGGCGTGCCGCTGGTGGACGACTACATCCAGGTGGCGATAGATGGCGACAAGAACCTGGCCAACATCTCCTACTTCTGGTCGAAGGAGATAGAGGAAAAGGGCAGCACCTACACGGCGATTGACGCGGGACTGGCGTTGCAGGAGGCCAAGCGCATCGTGCTGGACGAGTTCGAGAACCAGCCTCCGCCGCTTACTCTCTTCGGCGTAAAGCTGGCATACATCAACTACCGCAAGAATCCGCAGATGCTGCTCCCTGTATGGCTTTTCGACTGCCGCTGGAGCGAGACCCGGCGTTACGAGAATCCCAACTGGGATCCCAAGAAAAGCGAACAGCGGTACATCGCCGAAGTCATCGAGCACAAGCACCTGGTGGCGGTGGATGCATTCTTTATGACTATGGTCCAGTTGCTGCCGGCCGACCTTTAGCGTTCGCCAGGGCTGCAAGGGCTATAATTGATGCGACTCTTTCCCAACGGGAGGAATAGAATGTCGCGAAAGCAGAAACCGCTCTTGCACAGATCGGATACCAGACTACTTCACTCTATAGCTGCGCTCCTGCTGGTTCTGCTCTTCATCGCACTCGCTTCCTGCGCCGGTGGGCGCAAATCGCCTGTTGCAGCGAACGCGCCCGCTGCAGAGTGCTCTTCGCTTGACGCAGCACTCGCTGAACTTGACGCACTAGAGACGCCGGAGGGTGTTGATGCGGCGTTGTTTGAGGAGTTGAAGGGAGCATTGCGGGAGGCTCTTATCTGTAGGCCGGAGACAATCATCGGTGGCGCAGGCGTCTCGCCTGCGAGCATCGCAATTCACGGGCGGGACGCCCGTGCCACCAGTGGAGTGCCCCACAGAATCGCGTCCACGCCACCCACCGGCGCCGACAACGGAGTGGACGACCTGACGGTTGAGAACGATGAAGGCAGGCCGCGCTTTTCGTGGCATTACCGCAACGCCGGCGATTACGACCAAAACGGCGCGGTGGGCATCTCTGACATCACGCCAATCGCCATGCATTATGGCGAAGAGGTGCCGGAGATTGACGGCGTGCCGGATGACTACTCGATACAGGCGGTCGTAGACGGTAGCGGCAGCGGTAAGGTAGATATCGCCGACATCACGCCGATTGCAATGAACTACGGCGTGAACTGCGCGGGCTATAAACTCAAAAACGCGCCCGGCGGCGGCGGGGCGTGGACGGATCACGCGGATTTCCCGCTGGGAAACGCATCGGGCGAAGGCCGGCTGGAGTTCGCGGAAACGGTGGATGTCGGAGAGGGCGAGTACTATCGAGTGGTGCCTGTAGATGCGAATGGCGAAGAAGGCGAGCCGAGCAACATTGTGCAGTTCGGGACAACGCCACCCGCTATCCTGAGTGTGGAGCCAACAACGGTCATTGTCGGCACGCTGGTGCAGTTTAGCGCATCGGTTTCGGGCAGCTCGCCCATATCGTACCAGTGGACGTTTGACGAAGCCTGCAATCCGTATCTGAGCACATTGCCCAGCCCCCTGGTGACCGTACCCTCCGAGCGGGGCGAATACGCCTGCAGCCTGGCGGTTCACAACCCCTTCGGCGACGATACGCAAGATTTCATCCTGACGGTTACCGGCTATCCGCCGGTGATCGAGGACGTGCAGCACACGCCGGGCGGCGAGACCGAGCTGATAACGTTTACCGCAACCGTAACGGGCGATGAGCCGATGGCGTACCACTGGGAGTTTAATGGCGGCCTGGACGCCGATTCGTCCAGCGAGATCGAGCCGGTGCTCACTGCGACGGCGCAGGGAAACTACGACGGGACTCTCAACGTGACCAACGAGGCGGGTGAGGATTCGCAGCCCTTCAACTACACGATAAATCCGCCACCGGAAGCCCCCGAGATACTCGACATCGGCCCGACCGGCGGCGAGATTGGGGCTGAGATCACTATCTCGGCCAACGTGAGCGGAAGCACGCCGCTGACCTACAACTGGGATTTCGACGGCGCGTCAAGCACAAGCAGCTCCGATAAGGCTGCCCCGACCATTACGCTGACATTGACGCCCGGCGTTTATGCCTGCAGCCTTGAAGTGAGCAACGCCTATGGCACGGATAATGAGGATTTCAGCATGAACGTCTACTCCAGCTTTGAGGGCGTTATGCTGGTCGTGGACAGCGGGGGGGTGCAGGACCCGCCTGATCACGTGGGCTCGCACTGCAATCTGATATCCGCAGACGGCAGGCCTGCGATTTCATACAGGAACTCCACCGACGAGACGCTGCAATACATACGCGCCGATGACGCCTACGGCAAATCCTGGCCCGCGTCACCCAAGATAATCGTCAGTGCCCACGATGCGGGGGACTGGTCGTCAATGGCGCTCGTTGGCGGCAATCCCGCGATTTCCTACTACAACGACACAGACGACGACTTGATGTTCATCGGCTCGTACGATGCCGCGGGCGATGCGTGGTGGCTCGTTCCGGTTAAGGTGGACGAGATGAACAACGCTGGACGGCACACGCGCCTTGCGGTGGTCAAGAGCGGAGAGCATTACGTGCCTGCAATCAGCTATTACACTGACACTTCGTCGTCGCTGAAATACGTTTACGCTCAGAATCCTGAGGGCTTCGAGTGGAACGCGCCTATTGTGGTAGACAGCGGGAGTTGCGGCGTCTTCAACTCGCTGGCGAATATCAACGGGCGCCCCGCTATTTCATATCGCCACTACGGAAACAAAGAGCTCAGGTTCGTCCGCGCTGACGATGAGTCCGGCAGCGGCTGGCCCGACGCGCCTGTAGTCGTGGAGAACGACCACGATCCCTGGTACACGTGCCTTTTCGTCGCGAATGGCAATCCGGCAATCGTCTACCAGGACGACGAGGCCGAAAACCTCATGTTTGTGCGCGCCAACGATGAAAACGGCGACACCTGGGGAGACCCGGTAATCCTGGACGATGGCGGGGACGAGGTTGACACCGGGCAGTACACGTCGCTTGCGGTGATAAACGGGCTTCCCGCCGTAGCGTACATGGCTGGCTATCCTGATGGAGCGCTGATGTACATCGTGGCAAAAAACGCATGGGGCGGCGCATGGGAGGACCCGGTTGTTGTCGACTCTGGCGGTGAAAACAACGTGGGGCAGTACGCCTCGCTGTGCGAAATCAGTGGACATCCGGCGATAGCCTACTACGACATGAATGATTGCGTACTCAAGTATGTCATCGCCAGTGACACATACGGCTACGAGTGGCCGGAAGAACCATAAAGGAGGATTGATCCTGATGGCCAGGCTTCTGCGAATCCTTGCGGCTTCAGGCAGTGCCCTGTTGCTGGTGGCCTGCGGCGGACACGCCCGCAACGCAGCGCCAGTTCAGGCGCAAGCATCCCCGTCAGCATCTCTGCAAAGCGCCCTCGCTGAGCTACAGCAGCTCGAGGCGCCCGCCGGTGTTGACCGGCGGCTGTTTGAAAGGCTCAAGAGCGCTCTGGCTGATAAGCTGCTCGCCTGTGGCAGCAAGTCTGCACGCACTGCGCCGACCGGCGAAGCCAATAAGGTCACCGACCTCACAATCTGGAGCGAGGACGAGCAGCTCAGGCTGATGTGGCACTACCGAAATGCGGGTGATTATGACCAGGACGGCACAGTCGGCATAAGCGACATCACGCCGCTGGCAATCCACTACGACGAAGTATGGGGGGATACAAACTCCATCCAGGCTGTAGTGGACGGCAGCGGGAACCATAAGATCGGCATCGAGGACATTACGCCCATCGCGCAGTATTACGGTGTGGACTGCGCGGGTTACACGTTGCAGAATTCGCCGGTGCCGGACCCGGAAGACCCGCGCTGGAACTCCGTCGGCGCGTATGACTTCTCGCTGGCGTCGGGCATCGGGCGATTTAGCTTCGTCGTGTCAGCCGAGGTGGGCGAGTATCCTTACTACCGGGTTGTGCCCTACGACAGCAGCTCGGTCGTCGGCGTCCCAGGCGAGGTCGTCGAGTTCGTTCCCCGTCCGCCGGAGATTGCCGGCGTCAATCCCCTAAGCGGCGTAAGTGGCGACGCGGTTACGTTTACCGCGACCGCAACCGGTGAACTGCCTATGACGTATCGCTGGAATTTCGGCGGCGGCGCGATACCCAATCAGCCATCGGGCAGCTCGGTGACGGTAACGCTTAGCGATCCCGGTTTCTACGATGCGAACGTGACCGTGACCAACGGCGCGGGCCAGGACGATTACCCGTTTACGCTCGAAGTAACCGAACCAGTGATTGATCCGCCGGATATAGAGTCCGTGTCGCCTTTGAACGGGCAGGAAGGAACGTATGTGGAGTTCAGCGCGGTGGTCACCGGCGGGCCCCCTCTTGCTTATCGCTGGGATTTCGGCGGCGGGGCCAATCCGGATACGCCCGTAGACGAAAGCCCGGAAGTGCTGTTGCTTGACCCGGGCGAATACGAGGCCAGTTTGAGGGTAACGAATCCCGTGGACGAGGATATATACCCGTTCACGCTTGAGGTTCTTCCCGCCGGCACGGAATCCAAGGTGGTTGTTGCAGGAGTCACGGCGGAGCATCCGAGTATGGTGGTCGCGGACGGGAATCCCGCTATTGCATTCACCAAGACCGGAGATGGCGGTAATGCGGTGTGCTATGTGCGAGCCACCGACGCACTCGGCTCGGCATGGGGAGAATACCAAGAGTATGCCGGCGACGGTGCAACTTATACCAACAACCTGCTGCAAATTGTCGGGGGGAAGCCAGCGGGCGTAAGCTCGGTTTCGTTCATGATAAAGGGCGGACGAATTGACTTCGCCAGCGCGGAGGATTCCGCGGGCGACGTATGGAATGCAGTGGTTTCCGTGTACGATGACTTTCAGATTAAGCCTACCGCTGCCGGGCTTATGGATGTAATGGGTAACCCCGCTATCGCTTTCTCCAACGACGATACTGAGAACTACAAACTGCTATATGTTCGGGCCAACGATTCCGCCGGCACCGACTGGCCGGAAACTTACGTTGAAGTTGCGTCGCTGGAAAACGCGTCATATGCGCAAACGAGCATGGTGTTCGCTGACGGGAATCCGGCGATTCTTCACACATGGTGGACGGGAGCCATCTATGTGCGCTCGAAAGACATGTACGGAAACGAATGGGATACGCCCACTGACCTGGCGACTATGTCTGCACGCTCCTCTATGACGCTTATCGGGAATAACCCGGCAGTTGCGATTGAAACCGGCGGCGAGCTTCCGCATGCGCTAATCTACCGCCGGGCGCTGGATCCCGCGGGAGCTTCCTGGGGCGACCCGGTGACCGTCGTTAGCAGCGAAGGCGAGGGTGTCGTCGGAAGCGGCGGGAGAATCTGCCTGGCGGAAATCAACAAGCGTCCGGCCATCGCCTACGGCCATACGCCCGGAACCATCTGGTATTTCGTGAAGTATGTCGTCGCCAAAGATAATGAGGGGAAAGAGTGGAATGAACCCGTAACGGTTGACCCCGCAACCGATGTGAGCGACGGCATCACGCTCTCGGAAATCGCTGGCAGACCGGCGATGGCTTACGGCAACCGCGTGGGAGAGGAGCTTATCTACATCCGCGCGAATGACGAATATGGCCTGGAATGGCCCGAGTGAAGACGCGCGTTGACTTCGATGTGGTTATAGCCGGCGCCGGGCCGGCAGGCGCGTGGGCGCTGAAGCACCTGCCTGAAGGGACTCGCGCTCTGCTGGTGGACGCCGCAAATCCTCTGGAAAGCTCACGCGGCGGCAAGCTGTGCGGCGGGATGCTCACGGCGCAGGCGCAGGCGCTGCTGCCCGAACTCCCTTCAGAGGCAAGGGCTGAGCCGTTCAAGACGAAGCTTGAATACCACGACCTGGATACCGGCGCGAGAGCGCGCTTCCCGGTGGACTATGCCAACTGTTACCGGGGCTCGCTGGACAGGTGGTTGCTGCGCCAGGCGCTGGAAACACGCGGGAGCGGCGTGGACTACCTCCCCCGCACACGCGTTACCGGTCTGCAACCCGAAAATGGAGCTGTCCGCGTGCGCCTGAACGATGAGCGCGAAGTAACCGCCTCCCGCTTCCTTGACTGCACAGGATGGCGGCAGGCCTCGCGGCGCGCTTTGGGGGTGCCGGCCGCGCCCTATTACCACGCATTGCAGGCTGAGTGCGCGTTATCCTCGCCCTACCCGTACTATATCTCCGTGTTCGCCAGCGAATGGACGCCGTTTTTCGGGTGGTTTATTCCCAAGAGCGAGTCCCTGGGCGAAATCGGAGCCGCTTTTGAAAGCGACCGCAGGGATCCGCCCGGCGGGATGCTCGCGCCGCTCGTGGAGCATCTGCGCCAGTATGGGCTGGAGTTTAAGCTGGGACGCATACGCGGCTGCCGCCTGACCCGACCGGGCAAGGCTTCCGACATCTGGCTGGGCCAGGGGAGAGTGCTCGCCTGCGGCGAAGCGGCGGGTATGGTCAGCCCGAGCAGCGGCGATGGCATAAGCTACGCGCTTGCCAGCGGGAAGGCGGCCGCACGGACTGTGGGCCTGCCGGTTAAGCCAGCCCTGGCGGAATACCGCGGTGCGCTGGCGCCCCAACTGGCAGAGCTTCGGCGCAATATCGTAAAAGCCCGGCTGCTTGCGAATCGGCGGGCTCGGCGCATTGCGGGGATGCTGCTCCCGTTTATCCAACGGGGTAATTTCGAGCGCCTGTCCTTGTAATCGCCCGTCGCATAACCTATAATCCTAAAGAAGGGTTGGGCAAGTGCTTCTAGCGAACATTGGGGTAACAATCGGTCGGATCTTTACCGGTAAGATAGCCCGGGGATACGAGTTGAAGTATAGCCTGTTTGAGGGTCTTGATCCCCGTGATCCTGCATACGTGCGCTGGGGCATGGCATTGAAGGAGGAGGAACTTCCGGCGCGATCCGAACTTGAAAGGGAGATGCCGCCGAAATTGTATAAGCTTATTCTGCGCGACAAATTCGGACTTCGTTCGGACGACGTATTTTATTTCTCACAAGACAAAAAGCGGGTGGATACCTGCCTGGAGAAAATCCTTGAAGAGTTGAGATGCAGGACAGCCAGCGAGTTCTTTCAGATGTGGATACTGGAACGCAACCTTGACTTCCTGACGGGAGTTGAGGACGACTTCGAATTCGAGGAGGACTAGCCCTATGGACCTGTCGAAGTTCGTGCGTCCGCACCTGGACGCGCTTCATCCCTACGTGCCCGGCAAACCTGTACGCGAAGAAAGGAACATCCTCAAGCTCGCGAGCAACGAAAACCTGCTCGGCCCTCCGGTGTCGGTCGTGAAAGCGCTGCAGAAGGCAGCCGAGCGCGTGCATTACTACCCCGACGACGGTTCCGTCGCCGTGCGCATGAAACTTGCAGAGAAGTTCAACCTGGAACCCGACATGCTCTTGCCCGTCGCCGGTTGCGCGGAGGGGATTTACTACATCACCCAGGCGTTTGTTGACGAAGGCGACGAGGTGGTCGTGTCCCATCCGGGCTTCTCCATCTTCAACATCGCGGGCGCTATCCAGAACGCGAAAGTGGTGCGCGTGCCGGTCAAAGACGACTTCACGCCCGACACTGCGGGCATGGGCGAAGCCGTGACCGAAAACACGAAAATCGTCTGGCTGGATAATCCCAACAACCCCTGCAGCACAATTGTGCGTCGCCCTCAAGTAGAGGAACTTGTCAGCAAGATCGGCGGCCGCGCCCTGTTTGTCCACGACGAAGCGTACGTTGACTTCGTTACTGACCCGAGCTACGCGAGCGGGCTTGAATATCTCCAGGAGCATGAAAACGTAATCGTCCTCCGCACGTTCAGCAAGATATACGCGCTTGCCGGCCTGCGCATCGGCGCCATAATCGCGCGTCCGGAAATCATCACAGCCCTGCACAAAGTGAGGATGCCGTTTAATGTGAACGCTCTGGCCCAGGCTGCGCTGCTGGCGGCGCTGGACGACGAGGAATACCACCAGCATTCGGTGGCGATGGCCGTTGAGATGCGCGAACAGATGGGGAAACTGCTGGATGAGTATGGATTCCGGTATGTGCCGAGCCACACGAATTTCCTGCTGTTTGACGCGCGCGTGGACTGCGTGGAGCTGGCTCAGGAAATGAACGAGCACGGCGTTTTCGTGCGGCCGATGAAGGGTGCAGGCCTGGCGACCTGGGTTCGGGCGAGCGTTCCGTCCAACGTCGTGGACTGTTACCGGTTCGCCGACACGCTGGCCGTGTGCCAGCAAAGGCTGCTGGAGCGCAAGGGCGGCGGGCCCGCGCGGTAAATCCGGGGATATCGGTTAGGATAAGGAGCCGGTCTTGAGCGTCCGCATAATCACAGGCACACTGAAGGGCCGCGAGGTCTTTCTCCCCAGGAACTGTAAGTTCAGGCCCAGCACTCACTATCTTCGCGAGATGCTCTTTTCCATCATTGGGCCAGACAGCGTCAGAGATGCCGTGTTTTTAGATGTATTCGCGGGCACGGGTATCGTTGGAATGGAGGCGATATCGCGCGGTGCGCGTAAGAGCGTGTTCCTCGAAAAATCCCATAAGTGCGTTGATAGCATCCGCTCCAACCTTGCCAGATTCGGGGTTGAAGGCCGCGGCATTGTGCTGAAGATGGATGCGACCCGCGAGCTGCCCGCTGTCGGCCGGGCGCTTGAAGGCGACGAAGTGGTTGACCTTGCGTTTATTGACCCCCCGTTTTCAACGCCGCTCGAAGTGCCCCTGCTTGGAGCGGTTACCCGCAACCGCCACCTGTTTGCGTCCGGCTGTAGGCTCTTTCTTGAAACGCGGTTTGCTCCCGGCGATATTCCAGGTGAGTTTTCGGTGGCCGACCAGCGTAAAACCAGCAGCAGCGTCCTGACGACGCTTGTGTTTGGCTAGCTACGCCAGCTTCTCGCGGGCACGCTCCAGCGCGCGCTCCACAATTGCAGTCACACGATGAATCCCTTGCCCGTCGATAAGCAGCCGCCCTCGCCTGGACTGCTCTTGCGCGAATTCGGGGTCATCCAGGCGCTGCATCGCTTGCTCCAGCCGTTCTTCAAGGTCGCGTTCCCGTGGAAGCACAACGAGCCCGAAGCCTGCGTCCGCAGCCTTCTGGGCGGTGGAGACCTCGTGTGCCCCCATAGGGACAGTGACCAGCGGCACTCCCAGGTATATCAAGTCGTAAATGCGGGGGTTGCAGGAGACGATGCCGAATGTCGCGGAGCGGAATGCGCGATAGAACTGCACACCGCGCGGAAGCTTTTCTGCCGTGACGCCGCCCCGGGCAAACTTCTGCGCGAGCTTTGGGTGGTTGGAGAAGAAGCAAAAGCTCCTGTTCTCGAATCGCGGACTTGATAGCACTGACAGTACTCTGTGTGCGACGATGCTTGACCCGCCGCCCAGAAAGACCGGAATTGCGCCATCCCCGCGCTGCGGCGGATGCCAGGGCGGAGTGGCCAGAAGCTCCAGAGGCAGGACGAGGTAATCCGTTCCGTAGTAGAGCTGAGCACCGTCAAGCTCGCCCTTCCGCCCGCCAAACGGCGCGAGCTGCGAATTCACAATGAAATCAAAAGCCACCGGCTGGTACGCTTTGCGCTCCGGGCGCTGATGCCGGCTGCGATGCGGGTAGATGTCCAGACCCAGGAATGTTGAAAGCGGAAAGAGCCGCTGGAAGAGCCCGCGCCCCCAGTAAGTATCCGCGAAGGCGTAGGTGTCAAAGACGACGACGTGCGGCTTATAGAAGGGATAGCGCCGCTGCAACAGCTCCGCCAGAAGTCTGTGCCGAACCGCCCAGCGAAGCTCCCAGGAGGGGAAGAACAGCGCCTGTTCCTTTTGCCGGCGTGCGTAGTCAAGGGAGCTTTCATCGCCCAGCAGCACCACCTGCGCATCCGCGCCCAGCTCCGCGCGCAGGTGGCGGGACAGCGTGGTTGAGCGCAAAACGTGCTCGTAGCCAACCGTAGAGTCGGCGCGGGTTATGATGAGCACACGGCCAGCCATCGCTTATCAGTTTAGCAGGCTGGCTGCCGCTCAAGCGCAACGGCTCTCAGGGCATGCCCGGTGCGCGGGGCTAGTAGCCGACTTTCCAGACACCGCTGCTCACACCAGGAAGGTCAGCGCCGTGCACATCGGCCGCAAGACCGGAGAC
>JAGGTK010000052.1 GCA_021163765.1 bacterium | reverse complement strand
GTTCTTTAACAGAATATCCATGGTGCCGTTCCTTAACGGTGCTTTTTCTCCTTCAGTTCGGTCTCGGTGGAAGCACCTACCTTGAGCACCGCCACGCCCCCTGCCAGCTTGGCCAGGCGTTCCGACAGCTTCTCCTTGTCCCAGTCACTGGTTGTCTTTTCGATTTCGTTGCGGATCTGCTGGATGCGCCCTTTGATGGCATCCTTGGCGCCCCTGCCCTCAATGACGGTGGTGTTCTCCTTGTCAATCTTCACCTTCTTGGCGCGGCCAAGGTCCTTCAAGTCGATGCTCTCCAGCTTCACACCCAGGTCCTCGGTGAAGAAAGTCCCGCCTGTGATGGTGGCGATATCCTCCATCATCGCTTTGCGGCGGTCGCCGTAACCGGGGCTTTTCACCGCGCAGGCGTTCAATGTGCCACGAAGCTGGTTGACTACGAGGGTTGCGAGCGCTTCGCCTTCGACATCCTCGCAGATGATAAGCAGCGGCTTCCCCCCCTTGGCGATTTTCTCCAGGAGCGGGATGATGTCGGCAACAGCGGTTATCTTCTTCTCCCACAGGAGAATATACGGGTCTTCCAGGTCAACGACCATGTTCTCCTTGTCGGTGACGAAATAAGGTGACAGGTAACCGCGGTCGAACTGCATGCCTTCAACCAGCTCAATCCTGGTCTCGGCAGTCTTGCTGTCCTCGACCGTAATCACGCCGTCCTTGCCCACCTTCTCCATCGCGCTGGCGATATGGTCGCCTATTTCAGGATCGTTATTGCCGGAAATCGTGGCGACATTTGCAATCGCCTTTTTGTCGTCGCGGATGCTGATAGCCTGCTTCTTCAGATCATCCACAACGTGCTTCGCAGCTTTCATAATGCCGCGCTTCAGGCTCATCGGATTAGCGCCCGCGGTCACATTACGCAGGCCTTCGCGCACCATTGACTGCGCGAGCAGTGTCGCGGTCGTAGTCCCGTCGCCCGCGACGTCATTGGTCTTGGACGCGACCTCTTTGACGAGCTGGGCGCCCATGTTTTCGTAGGGGTCTTCCAGCTCGATTTCCTTGGCGATGGTTACGCCATCGTTGGTGATAGTGGGGCTGCCCCACTTCTTCTCCAGAACAACGTTGCGTCCACGGGGGCCGAGAGTGACCTTCACCGTATCGGCAACCAGGTTGACGCCCTTCTCAAGCCTCTTGCGGGCATCATCACTGAATATAATTTCCTTTGCTGCCATAGTTAACCTCCTAGAAGTGATAGTGAGTGTTCGTTAGCTCTGCCAGGCCATGATGTCGTCTTCGCGGAGAATCAGGTACTCCACGCCGCCGTACTTGAACTCATTTCCTGAGAACTTGCCGTAGAGAACCTTCATTCCCGGCTTGACAAAAACCTCTACCCGCTGGCCGTTATCGAGCAAGCGCCCCTCCCCAGCAGCAATTACTTCGCCCAGGCTTGGGCGCTCCTTGGCGCTGTCGGGAATGACTATGCCGCCAGCCGTCGTTTTCTCTTCTTCCTCCAGCGGCTTGACAATAACCCTTCCAGGCGCAGGTGTGAAATCGAACTTTTTAGCCATTTAAACTTCCTCCTTTGTTTCAGGTTTAGCCTGAGATGGTTAGACGCAATCATTACCTGTAACTGCTAGCAATTATCGTGGGCAACTGTTAGCAGTCACATTTGACGACTGCTAATTTTATATCGTAAACTTGCTTTGTCAAGCCCCTGAACGCCAGGATTTCGGATTCGCGGCGTAACAGGAAAACTTCAATTACCCGGGAGTAGGTGACATTTGACGGTTTCGCGGTAGAATCTGATGGTAAGCAGGTGCGCTGTAACTATGAAGATACCACTCACGAAGCGTAAACAGAAGCTTCTCCTGCGGCTGACCGAGGAGTACATCCGCACAGCCCAGCCGGTCAGCTCGTCGGCTCTTACGCGCTACATTAGGATGAGCAGCGCCACAATCCGCAACGAGCTTAAGGACCTGGAGGAGCTTGGCTTTCTGCGCCAGCCCCATTCGTCATCCGGACGCGTGCCAACATCACGCGCTTACCGCTACTATGTGAATACGCTGCTGTCGAAAGTGACAGTGGATGTGGACGAAGTGCGTGCGCTGGCCAAAACATTCCGGATGCTCAGCAGCGAGATCGAGAAACTTGTGGCGCACTCATTGGACGAGCTTACAAGCCAGTCTGAGTATATGGCGTTCATCACGGTTCCGCAGTCTCCACCATTCATCATCCGCAGTTTGAACCTGATGGAAATTGACTACCACCAGCTCATGCTCGTGTTGGTGACAGACCTTGGAGTTATGCAAAGCCGCCTTATTCGCACGGAAGTGCCGGTCAGGAAATTGATGCTGGGACATCTAAGCGAGAGGCTGACAAATCTCCTGCGGGGTCGTAACCTGACATCGCTGCGCGCCGGCGAAATCCAACAAGCACTGGAGGAGTTCACCGTTGTGCCCGTGTCCGTCCAGGCGCAGCTTGAAAAGTTCCTGAGCGAAATCGCGCCTGTCGAGAACCGGGTCGTGTTTAGCGACGCGTACAAGTTGCTCACGCAACCGGAATTCCTAGCCCTGGAGCGTTTTCGCGGCCTGCTGGACAGCGTTTCAGACGAAGAATCCTTCCTCGAAACGCTCGATGTGCGGCGAGAGGTGGATCTGGGAGCCATTATCGGGGAGGAATCAGGTAAAGACGGCCTTTCAGATATCAGCATTCTGTTCTCCGGCTACGATATGGGCGAGGGCACCGGCGGCCGTGTGGGAATCGTGGGCCCAACGCGATTGTATTACTCACGGGCTCTGCCGCTGGTTCTGCGCGTCGCGCGAGCGATGAGCCAGGTCATCGACGAATGGAGACAGGGATCGGACGACGATGACAGTTGACCTTTACAAGATTCTCGAAGTTAGCCCGAATGCGTCGCCGAAGGAAATTAAGGGCGCGTACAGGCGTTTAGCCCACAAGTACCATCCCGACCACAATCCAGGCAACGCCGAACTTGAGGAGCGCTTCAAGCACGTAACAATGGCCTATGAAATACTCTCCGACCCGTCCAAGCGGGCGCAGTACGACCAGTTTGGAACCGTGCGGCCCAGCGGCGATATCGGATTCGACCGCTTCGGCAGCGTGGCGGATATCTTCGAGTTCTTTTTCGGAGGCGGCTTCGGCGGAGGGCCTTTCGCCTCATCCCGCCGCCGCCCCCGCGACCCGGCCTATTCCGAGGGCGAGGATATCGTTGAGACGATTACGTTCGAGTTGAAGGACGTGCTCACAGAACAGCAGGTGACCATCAAGGCAAGGCGACTTGAAGTGTGCCCTGAGTGTCACGGGTCGCGGGCCGAGCCGGGAACCCATCCTACAACCTGCCAGCAGTGCCGGGGGACCGGGATGGTTTCGTCGACCCGTCAGACGCTCCTGGGAGTCTTTTCAACCGCTGCACCCTGTCCGGTGTGCAGGGGCAGCGGTCAGATTATCGAATCGCCCTGCAAAGCGTGTCGCGGCACAGGTGTAACAGCGAGGGACCGCGTTGTCGACGTAACGATTCCCGCGGGAGTTGCTGACGGCACGGTGATGCGTCTCGCAGGCAACGGGAACGCGGGAACGGGGGGTGGCCGAAATGGCGATATGCTCATACGGGTTCGGGTAAAGCCCGATCCAGTTTTCGAAGTGGACGGGCCAGACCTGCTGGCAAAACTGCCGATGGCGTATCCCGAACTTGTGCTCGGTGCGGAAGTGGTAATCCAGCACCTGTCGGGCGAGAATATCCGCGTTAAGGTGCCTCAGGGGACGCAGCCGGGAGACGTGATATCCCTGCGCAGCCGTGGTCTTCCCAGGTTAACTGGAGGAGGTTCGGGCGACCTGCATCTCCAGGTGGAGCTCGATATGCCGCGCAAGCTCAAGCAGGAGGAAAGGCGAATTCTCACATCGCTTCTTGAACTTAACGGCAAGAAGGGTATGCTGGCCGGCAAGCCACGAGAGCTTCGCAAGCCGCAGATTATATGATGCTGCTCGACGAAGCTATCGATGCTTTCCTGACAAACTGCCGAGTCGAGCGCGGACTGTCACCGAATACCGTTGCAGCATACGCCTGCGACCTCCGGGCTTTTCAGGGCTGGTCTCAGATACACAAACTTGGCGACCTTTCCCCAGAGCGTTTCACCTCTTATATAGGCGAACTCAATACGCGCGGGGATTACTCGCCAGCCACGATCCGTCGGCGCATCGCCGCGTTGCGGCGCTTCAGCCGTTTCCTGCTCGCACGCAACCTGCTTGACAAGAATGTTTTCCCCCGGCGATTGAAAGCTCCCAGGGCAGTCCCCCTGCCCCACGCAATCACCTACGATGAAATAAGGCGGCTGCTTGCGTCGCCCGATACGCAGACGAAGCTTGGTATCCGCGACCGCGCACTGCTGGAAACGCTGTACGCTTCGGGGATGAGGGTGAGCGAATGCTGCAACTTAAGCCTGGCCGACCTGGACCTTAACGCGGGATTCGCGCGTGTGCACGGCAAAGGCGGAAAAGTCCGCATATGCCCTTTGGGGGATTTCGCGGTCGAGTGGCTTGACAGGTATCTTAGTAACGTCCGCATGGGGCTGCCAGCCAGCCGGCGCAGCACGAATGTCTTCCTCAGCCGCAGGGGAGAACTCTCGCGCGTGCAGGTTTTCAGGCTTGTGCGCAAATACGCCGCAGGCGCAGGCATTACCGCAAAGGTCACGCCGCACACGCTCCGGCACAGCTTCGCGACACACCTGCTCGAAAACGGGGCGGATATTCGCGTGGTCCAGGAACTTCTCGGCCATTCCCGGATTTCCACTGTCGAGTTCTATACCCGGGTGGTAATGAGCAGGCTGCGCCAGGTCTACTCTGAAGCACATCCGCATGGCTGAATTCATCCGGCGATTCAGAAGATATTCGTCAAGATTGACAGAAACGGCCGCGCCAAGCCGTCCATCTGTTAGAATAATGGCGGTCAGGCACTCGGTATGAGGTAACGGTCGAGTTGGACTATAAGTACGACGTCTTTATCAGCTACCATCCGGGAACTGCACTGGCGGAGGGGAAACTGCTCAACAAGCTCCTGTCAGGCGCCGGGCTCCGTGTATGGTTCGACGAAGTCCACGGTGAGGACGACGAGTCCGAGCGCGCCGCGGACGACGCTGCGCTCGTCAGCAAGCATCTGGTTATCGTAGTATCACGATCCTGGGCGCGTTCGCTAAACTGTGTCCGCGAGCTAAACACCTATCATCGCGCATTCCCAAAAGTGCCCGCGCTCGCAGTGCTCTTCGAACCCGGCAGTTTGCCGGCTGTCCTGCTGCACGCGGTCAAGATTGAGGTCACAGGAGAAAAAGGCTGGCGGGAACTGCTGGCAGCGGTGGAGGTGAGCGGCGACCAGGCGGCGAAATCCCTGAAATCGCTTCCGAAACTGCTGGAGGAGTTCGAAGCCACGCGCGGCGAGAAACCCCCCGCGCCAAAGCCTACGGCTAAAACGGAAACCGAGGAAGAGGAGACCGAGGCTGAGGCTGAGCCTGCCGATGCGGGCGCTGATAAAGAAGCTCTGGAACGCCGCGTGCGCAATCTTGAGCAGAAGCTGCTCCAGCGCAATCGAAAGGTCAAGGAGCTGTCCGCGAAGCTTGGGCACTATGAGATATCCGGCGCCAAGCCCTTGCCCGAAGGCGCGGCACGCGCTGCGCCTGACGCAGAGCTGGCGGGTAAACTCAAGGATACCGAGAAAGCGATTGCAGAGCGTGACAGCCAGATAGCCGAACTCGAGAAACAGGTTGCGGAAGTGAAATCCGCAAAACAGGCTGGTGCAGCCACAGATAAAGAGATTGCCGACCGGGACGCCAGACTGAAGGAACTCGAAAAGCAACTGACCGAGCGCGACGGGAAAGTGAAAGAACTTAAGGCCAAGGTGGCCGAGCAGAGCACCAGCCTGAAGGATCTCGCGTCCAGGGCTGGAGACGGCGCACAGGCTAAGGCGGCAGCGGCGGAGCGCGACGCGCGAGTGAAGGAGCTTGAATCCACAGTCCAGGAGAAGGAAGCACAGGCAAAGGCGCTGGAGGCGCAACTGCAAGAGCATATGGCGAAAACGCGCGACCTTGAGGCCGAAGTCAAGGAGCGCGAGGCTGCACGCGAAAAGCTCCAGAAGGAGCTGGCGGAATACAAAAACAGCCATCGCGACCTGCAATCGGCGGCCGAGGAATACAGCGAGAAGGCCAAAGCTCACACCCAAACGATCGCGTCCCGCGAAAAGGAGATTGCAGAACTCCGGGCGCAATTGGCAAACCGCGACGGGCGTATCGCCGACCTTGAAAGCAACCTCAAGGAGCGCGACAAGCTCGCCAGGGGCGGCATGGAGAAAACCGCGCAACTTGACAAGCTGCTCGCTGAGAAGGATGAGAAGCTGCGAACGCTCCAGGCCGCCAATCGGGAATTGGAAGCCAAACTGCACAAGAGCACGGAACTTGCCGCCGACCTGGAAAAGCGCATGGCTGCGTCTGAAAAGTCGGCCGCTGCAAGTGAAAGTAAGCTCAAGGAGCTGTCCGCCCAACTCAATGAAGCCCGGGAAGCGGCGAAGCAGCGTGAAACTACGGCGCACGAAGCCGGTGCATCACTGGAGCTGTACAAGGCGCGCATTGAAGAGCGTGAGGCGCACGCGAAAGTCGTAGAGGCCAAACTGGACGAGAAAACGGCACATATAAAAGGCCTTAAAGCTCAAGTGCAGGAGCGGGATGCCAAGATAGAAGAGCAAACCGCACGAATGGAAAAACTGCAAGCTTCCCTCGCCCAGTTTGATACGCGCATCAAGGATGCCGAATCGAAACTGGCTGACAGAGAGGTAAAGCTCAAAGAAATTGACACCCAGGCCCAGGAAACCGCCGACTCAGTTAAAAAACTGCAAGCCGCGCTCGGTGAAGCCCAAGAGCAGCTCAAGAAGGCTCTCGCCGAGAATGAGCAGTTAAAGCGTCAGCTCACCGAGCAATCAAAACAGGTAGACGAACTATCCGTTACCGTCGGCGAACGCGAGGCCAACCTTGAGGATGCACAGGCCCGGTTGGATGAGCGTGACAAGCAGCTTGAGGAGTTGCAGACCTTTACCGATGAGCTGAAGCGCAAGTCCGATGAGTTGCTGGCTTCGACGAACGAATGGAAACACAAGGCTGAAGAACTTGAAACGCGCCTGTCATCCAGCTCGGAAAGCGCGAAAGCACAGAAGGCAAGAGCGGCTCAGTGGGAAGTAAAAATGCGCGAGATGGAGGAAAGCCTTAAGAAGCGCGACCAGGCCGCTGCGCAGTCATCTGAACAGCTCAAAAAGGCCCAGCAGCGCATTAGCGAACTCGACGCCGAACTGAATAAGCGCGGCCAAACCGCTGCGCAGTCATCGGAACAGCTCAAAAAAGCCCAGCAGCGCATTAGCGAACTCGACGCCGAATTGAATAAGCGCGACCAGGCCGCTGCGCAGTCATCGGAACAGCTCAAAAAAGCCCAGCAGCGCATTAGCGAACTCGACGCCGAATTGAATAAGCGCGACCAGGCCGCTGCGCAGTCATCGGAACAGCTCAAAAAGGCCCAGCAGCGCATTAGCGAACTCGACGCCGAATTGAATAAGCGCGACCAGGCCGCTGCGCAGTCATCGGAACAGCTCAAAAAGGCCCAGCAGCGCATTAGCGAACTCGACGCCGAACTGAAGAAGCGCGACCAGGCCGCTGCGCAGTCATCGGAACAGCTCAAAAAAGCCGAGCAGCGCATTAGCGAACTCGATAAAGAGCTGAAAAATATGAGCGCCGGTATCGCTGAACTCGAAAAGAAACTGAAGGAGCGTGAGGATGTAGCCGCCAGGCTTAAAACGCAACTTGATGAGCGTGAAGCTGCGGCTCGCGAAGCCCGGACGGGCAGCAAGGAACTTGCTGAAAAACTTGCGGCAGCCGAAACCCGCGCGGCGGAGATTGAAAGCAAAGCTTATGAGCGCTCTATGGAGCTGGCTGAGCTTCAGAAAAAGACCGAGGAACGGGACAAGCAATTTGAAGCGTTGAAAAGGCAGCTTGAGGAGTCACAGGCAAAGCTCGCGCAAGCGGATGCTGCCGAAAAGAAGGCCAGTGAGCTTGAGGTCAAGCTGGGCGAAGCATCGAAGAAGGCCGGCGAACTGGCAAAGCAACTGGCGGAACGCAACGCCATCATTGCTGAATATGAATCTCTGAAAGAAAACGCCCATGCTGACGCCCTGAAAGCCCAGGAGCTGGAGAGAAAGCTGGGCGAGAGCATAGCGAAAATAACCGAACTTGAAAGCCAGGCAAAGGTGCAGGAAAACACGGTAAAGAACCTGAACGAACGGCTGGCCAAGATGCACGCGGAAGCCACCCAGTCGCATCCGTCGCAGGCGATTAAGGAAGTGAGCGAAGCGCTGGCGAAAAACGAGGCCACGCGCGCGCTGGAGCTGGTGGAGAAGCTGGCCGCCAAGGGGGATATGGCGAAGCATCCCGCACTCTACTTTCACTGGGGCGATGCGCTGATGGCGCTCGGGCGGTCCGAGGAAGCGGTCGACAAGTACGAAGAAGCGGTGAAGCCAAACGACGACTACGCTGATTCCTACATGCACTGGCTGCGCACACTGAACGACCTTGGCAGATACGAGGAGGCCCGGCACAAGGCGCAGGTCGCGGCCGAACTCCGCCCAGAAGACCCGGAAGTCTTTTTCCTGTGGGGCGAATCGCTTGCGAAGCTCAAGCGTTTCAAAGAAGCGCAGCAGAAATACGCGAAGGCAGTGGAGCTGGCTCCGGATAATGCCAAAGCGCACCTCGGTCAGGGAAAATCTCTCGTCGTGCTTGGAAAAATCAGAGAAGGCCTCGAGCTGCTGAAGAGGGCAACCGAGCTCGATAACAAGCTGGCTGAAGCATATTCGTACCGGGGAATTGCGCTATTCCGGCTGCGGAAATACGAAGACGCGCTAAAGCAGTTCGTGGAAGCGGGAAAGCTGGGAATTGAAGATCCGGACACGTATTACTACTGGGGCAACTGCTTCTATATGCTCAAAAAGATTGACGACGCCATAAAGAAATACAACAAGGCTGTGGAACTCAACGCGGAGGATTCACGGTTCTTCCATAATCTGGGCCACGCGTTTTCCGCGAAGAAGCAATTCGACGAAGCCGAGAAGGCTTACCACCGGGCGGTGGAGCTCCGGCCTGATTACGGCAGCGCGCTTTATGCCTGGGGCACGGTGCTGGCAACCCTCAAAAAGCACGAGCAGGCGGTGGAAAAATACCAGGCCTGCGCCAAGGTATCCCCTCAAAACGCTTCCAACTTTTATTATTGGGGCCTGTCGCTTTACGCGCTGAAAAAAGTGGACGAGGCGAAGGAAAAGATGTCGGAAGCGCTCAACCTCGGCCTGAAGCCCCCCGCCGGCTGGCCGCAGTGGTATCAGGCGGAGATCAAGCGGCAACTGCCCGACAAGTAGCCACTTGGCGCAGGCACAGTCTGCCGCACTGCTCCAATAACGCTATGATATTAGCGTGGGCCATCGCCCTTCAGTCCTTCAGCTCGCTTTCTGGTGCCTGGCGGTCTACCTGTGGGTAGCCCTCGGGCTCTTCTGGCTCAAGAGCGCGCTCATCACAATGATTGTCTACCACCTCGTGCTGTGCGGCGGCGGATGGCTCCTCCTGCGCCCGAGGCGCCCGCTGCGATTCAGCATAACACAAGGCGGCGTCGCGGCGTTCGCGCTCGCTGGCAGCTTTGCGCTCACGTGGCTTGCGATGGAATACGCCATCCCGCTGTTGCTGCCGCAAGTGCTGCCCGACGTAACCACACGCCCGTTAGACGCACTGGGACTAAACGCCCGGAGCTACCTTCCCATCGCGCTCTACTTCGGGCTGGTCAATCCTCTTGCCGAAGAAGCGCTCTGGCGCGGACGGGTGCTGCCGATTCTCGCGGGTGCCAGGAGCGTCGCACCTAACCTTACTCAATCCCTGGTCTTTGCTGGCTTCCACGTGATGCCGCTAACGCTTATGTTCTCGCAGGCCTGGCTTCCGGCGTTCGTAGTATTCACCGGCGGTTTCATCTTCGGTCTTGTAGCGCTCAGAACGCGTGGCTTGCTCGTCCCCTGGGCGCTGCACGCCGGCGCCAACGCGTATCTCCTCATCTGGTTCGGCCGCTTTATTGGCGCGGGGAGCTGACAGTGCGAATACGCGCTTTCTGATAGAATTAGTCCGATGGCGGAAGGGAAACCAGCAGGCTCAGATGAGCGCTCCGACAAGCCTGACGCTGATACCTCGGAACTGACCGCAGCCCCGCTCGCCGACCGGATGCGCCCGCGCGACCTTGGCGAATTCGTAGGGCAGGAGCATCTCACCGGCGAAAGCGGCCTGCTCAAGCGGATACTCGATTCGGGCAAAGTGCCGTCGCTCATATTCTGGGGCCCGCCGGGCAGCGGCAAGACCACGCTGGCGTACATCCTGGGTTCGCTAGACAACTACGAGTTCGTGCGCCTGAGCGCGGTAACCAGCGGCATCCCGCAGGTGCGCGAGGTCATCGAGTTCGCCAACCGCTCCCGCCGGATGTTCAGCCGCCCGACGATTCTCTTCATCGACGAAATCCACCGGTTTAACAAGGCGCAGCAGGACGCGTTTTTGCCGCACGTGGAGCGCGGAACCATCGTGCTTCTCGGCGCGACAACGGAGAACCCAAGCTTCGAGGTCATCTCCCCGCTGCTCTCGCGCAGCAAGGTGCTGGTGCTGGAATCACTTAGCGACGACAACATCGCCACTCTCACGCGCCAGGCGCTTATGGACAAGGAGCGCGGGCTGGGCAAATCGGGAGTTACCATTGACGACGATGCGCTCAGCTATCTTGCGCGCGCCGCGGACGGCGATGCGCGGTTTGCGCTAAATGCGCTGGAGCTAGCGGTAGACCTGCTGGCGAAGGAGAAGCGGGAGAAACGCATCACGCTTGAGTTCGCGCAAGAAGTGCTCACGCGCCGCGAGCTGCTTTACGACAAAAGCGGCGAGGAGCATTACAACCTGATCTCGGCGCTGCACAAGGCCGTGCGCGGCAGCGACCCGGACGCGGCTCTTTACTACTTACAGCGCATGTTGCAGGCGGGCGAAGACCCCAAGTATCTCGCGCGAAGGATGACGCGCATGGCGAGCGAGGATATCGGGCTGGCCGACCCATTCGCGCTGGTGCTGGCGCAGGCGGTGTTCCGCACGGTGGAGACAATGGGGATGCCCGAATGCGACAACGCGCTGGCGGAGCTGGCGATTTACCTTTCGGCCGCGCCGAAGTCAAACAGCGTGTATCAGGCGAACAGCGCGGCGCGCGCGGCGGTGGAGGAGCACGGCGCAGTGCCGGTGCCGCTGAAAGTGCGCAATGCGCCGACCGAATTGATGAAAGAGCTGGGCTATGGCAAGGACTACCGCTATGCGCACGGCAAATCCGAGCATGCCGATGCGGGCGCAGAGGAAGCCACAGGCGGCTTCGTCGCCGAAGGCTACCTGCCCGATGAGCTTGCAGGCGCGAAATTCTACGAGCCTAAGCCTATCGCCGCCGAGAAGAAGATTAAAGACCTGCTGGAGAAACGATGGGGGAAGAAGAAATGAGGAGCGGAAAGATGCGAGTGACAGTAATGATAGAATACATGTCTGTGCGTTTCTGTAACTGTATTGCATTCTCATTGGGAGAGGGAGGTGCAGCGTGGCGCCTATTGTGAGTAGTCGCCAACAGATGGCAGATCTGCTCGATGAGCGTATGAACAAGACTTACGCGCAGCTATCCTCACAACAAGAGCTTGAAACAGATACAACTCTCCTTAAAACCTATCTAGTAGAAGCACACGGTCACGATCCTCGAAACGGAGCCGCGAGTGAACCGATCGCGAGAGCGTTCTCTGAGGGAATCCTTGGCGACAAGGTTACGACCAAAGCGAGTCAGAGTTCTGATGAGAGCCTGATAATAGTCGAAGGCAGTGTTAAAAGTGAGCGGATAATCCTATTCTTAGACGTGTCCGACCCTCGATTCTGGCTTGTCCATTCTATGGCTAGCAGCGTATCGCTCGATTGGCTGTTCGAGAGGATAATCACGACACTTCCTGAGATCGACCAAGTCTGGCTTCCCAACTCGTTGTTAGTCAAGATAGCAGGTATGGGAACATTCAAGGGCCTTGGTTTGGATTACGACCGTAGGGCTGTGCAAGATGTGGACTTCGAGGGACCTGATGCCCCTGTGGAGTTTTTAAAAATGCAGCTCTGGGGTAACAGGGCTGCTGAAGTCCTCGACCTTTTCAGATTTTCCGAGAGTTTCAAGCACTACACAACGCTGTCTAAAGTAAAAATCAAGTTTGTTTCAGCATCAACAGGACAGAAAGAGCATTTCACCATAGACGACTTCAAATTCAATGGAAAGGTGACTGCTAGAGGAACATCCTTCCAGTGCCACCTTACACTAGTTGCCGATATCTACCGCAGGTACAAGGCTGCGGTTCGTCAGATAGAAGAGAAGTATGCGCTGCTCTGGACTTTTGACAATGGCAATATCAATCTTGAGGGTGAGCCGTTGGTCATTGCGTTCGAGCCCCAAATCGCCAACCTTGAGATATTCGTCGAGAAGCTATTCAGTGGGACAGCCCCCTTCAGGTTGTGGGGGGTTCCCACCTTCCTTAGCAAACGGTTCTGCAAAGTGTCCGCTGTGGATTTACACGTGGGTCAGACTCTATCGTTTGAGGTAGCACCGGATTTCATGCGCATATATCTTCCTAAAGGTTGCTGTGGTAATACCATTCTGAGGATATTCACTAACCTCCAGCATCACTATAATTCTCTTGTGAGTGCTAGCGATAGTAAAGGGAGCAGGTTGCTTGAGTTTTAACCTGTACATGATGAACCTTTGGATAGGACTCTGTAAGGGAGCTCATGGGTTGCCAACCGACTTAGTCGATTACGGATACTGTATCCGTGCAATGGAAAGGACGTTCGCTAATTCCGACTTGAACGAGGTGAAACCTGAACTCATCGCCTCCTCATCTAGCCTAGGACACACGATACTCTTGGAGTGGAAGGAAGGCCCAAACACACGCCATGACCAGCTCTCGCGATACTCTAGAGTGCATACAGGGGACATCTGCGATAAGGCTCTAATACCACCGTCCGAGTGCAAAGAACATGACGTGGTTATCATAGGAAAACGTGAGTTCCAGGAGCGCCTTGAGCATGGCTTGCGCAATGGCGGTTTCTCTTTCCCATTACTGCTCGTTAGCCAGAACTGCATACAACTTGTATTGAATGAGTTTCGAAGGAAGCAGCTTAATGAGGTTTTTCATCGTGGGCTCACGTATGAGCCTGACAAGATACCGGTGTCTTACGTTCCCTTTGATGTGGATTCCACTCTTGATCTAGTTGGTGAGAGTGTCATCCCGAAAGTACTTGAGTATATGCACAAGAGGAAATCTCAAGTCCTCCTAGAAGATCTTAGCCGCGATATTGTGCCGATGTACAGCCTGATGGGACCAGACTACAGGAAACAGATGCGAGAGAAAGTAAAACGTGTAATGAGAAAGGCTAGCGAAACGAAATTCAGTCACTACTTAATTAGGAATAGGGAGGCCAAGGCATTAGCTCCCACGGCATCAGCTCCCACGGAAACTTGGGACATAGTGAATAATCCCATATCGCTTTCAACAGACAAGAGGACTCAAGAGTACCAGAGATTGCGTGGGCTGCAGAGCGCTTTCCTCCAAGACCTAAGGAGTGGTCAGGAAAGGCTTCCGTTTTGAATAGTCGGAAGAGAAAGAAGGTATGTAGAAGGCCTCCCTAGATATTTACCCACCCAAAGAGCAACACCCATGAATAACATGATCGGATACTGCGGGTACAATTGCGGATTGTGCGCGGCGCGGAATCTCCCCTACCCCTTCAGCTTCTTGCGCGCTCCGTCTCTATAGCGATTCTGGCTAATCAGCGATTTCCAGCGCCGCTTTGATGGCTTCTTGGGTCAGCCTCGGGTGCGCCGCCAGTATCTGCTCGAAGGTCTCTCCAGCCGCCAGCTTCTCCAGTATTTGCTCAACGGTTATGCGCGTTCCCGCGACGACCGGCTTGCCCATCATCACCGACGGGTCGGAGACTATCATTCCTTTGTATTCTTCATCGGTCATTGCGCGGTATCTCCGCCAGTATTCTACCCTAATTCCTGCGAAAACGCCTGTTAGATGCCCAGCTCCCCTACCCCTTCAGCTTCTTGCGCTTCCAGCGGGGCCAGACGAGGGAGCGCCAGGTCATCGTGCCCGGCGAATGCCGCGCGCCGAAAGCTAGCAACAACTTCTCGCTCGCCCTGTTGCCGAAAATGACGTGCGCCACGGCTGTCCCGTCACGCCGCAGCATCCAGTCCATCTGAAACGCCGCGAGCGACAGCGCGTAGCCCTTCCGGCGGTGTTCCGGCGGCGTGTAGATCATTCCCATCGTGCCGTTCATGTGTGTCGCCGCCCAGCAGACCGGCTCGCCCTTCACCTCGCAGACGAAGCCCGGCCCCAGCAGCAGGCAATCGCGCAGGTAGTCCTTCGCCTCCCGGCCGTACTCCACGCCCTGGATGATGAGCGGTAGCAGCTCGTCGCTGCCCTCGATGGCGCGGCATTTATGCTTGACGCGCCTGCCGAACCTGGGTCTGCCCGTCACGTACCACGTCCGCGCGTCGCCGCGCCGCATCTTGCGCCGCTTCTTTTCCTCTGGGTAATTCCGGGGCCACCACATTTTGAACCCCGCTTCCACGCCGCGCTTCCAGGCGCCGAACGGCCCGTGTACGAAGATGTACGGCTGTCCTTTGTTCCATTTGTCCCAGTATCTGCGCATCCCCCGGTCGGGAAAGCGAATGCCGGGCTCGACATTTGGCGCGTAGATGTCCTTCATCGTCTGCAGGTAAGCGCTGTCGCTGCGCGCATAGATGAAAAAATCCGCGCCGGTTTGCACAACGACAACCCGCTTGGCGCTTCCTTCATTGGTGAAAACTCTCGTGTCAGCCTTCAGGTAGTTCTTGATCTTGCGCCTGAGCTTCCTGTCCTGCTTGAGCCTCTCCTTCCAGGGAGGATTCCAGATATTACGCGCCATCTGCCTTAATCCCGCGTCGTCGATTACCGTGTCAATGAGTTCAGACGGCTTGTCCGCAAGCACGAGCATAGTGCGCGGATTATAGCGCAGCGTCAGCCTACCTAAGGCGCGGCGCTGGTCAGCACCGCGTACTTATTAACCCCGCGAGTAGGCTGGGCTCACTAGCCCAGCTCCTTCGCCCCATCCCGCAGTCCTACCCCTTCAGCACGGCCAGCGGTCTCAATCGCGCGACGGTGCGCGCCAGGCCCGCGCCGACGACGGCTTCGGTGATGAGGTCGATGTCCTTGTAGGCCTGCGGCGCTTCTTCCTTCACCGTCCGGAAATTCTCCGAGATGAGGTAGATGCCTTTCATCGAACGCTTGAAATCATCATCGCTGATTGCAGCGGTTCGCCCGCGCAGGTCTTTGCCCCGCCGGCTTCGACCGCTGGCGGCGATGCGGCTCATCACGCGCCCCGCGCCGTGGTTGATGGATGCGTAAGTGTCGGCGCTTTTTTCGGTGCCGATCATCACGTAGCTCGCCGTGCCCATACTGCCGGGCACGAGCACCGGCTGGCCGGTGTGCGCGAACCGCGTGCCCTTCATCCGCTCGGGGCCGAAGGCGCGCGCTGCGCCCTTGCGGTGCACCAGTATGCGGTTGCCCAGGTGCTCCTCGAACTTGGCGATGTTGTGCGCGAGGTCCCACAGGAGCCTTAGCCGCACGCCGGGATAATTCGTCAGGAACGCGTCCTTCACCAGAAGCGCCATCAGGTGGCGGTTGATAAACGCAAAGTTCGCCGCGGAGTTCATCGCGCCGAGGTAGTCGTCGGCGTGCTTCTCCGAAAGCCGGAAGTACGGAAGCTCGCGGTTCACCGTCTCCCGCCTGTCCCTGTCCGCTAGCTGGCGCCCCAGCGCCATATAGTCATCGCCGATCTGGTGCCCCAGGCCCCGGCTGCCGCTGTGCAGCATAATCACGAACTGCCCTTTGAATAACCCGAACTCCTTGGCGACGGCCTCGTCCTCGATACGATCAACAGCCTGCAATTCAATAAAATGGTTGCCGCCGCCGAGGGTGGCGAGTTGCGTGCGCCCGCGTTTCAATGCGCCGTCCGAGCAGGCGTTGGCGTTCGCGGGCAGGCTGCCGTGGTCTTCGATGTTGTCCAGCTCTGAGACCAGCTCCCAGTCGTGGCGCAGGTCCTTTGCCAGTTGCGGGATCTCCACTTCCGCCAGGCCGGGCACGCCTTTGTTGACCAGCCGGCGGAAGGACTTCTTGTCCAGCGCGTAGTTGTCCTTGCCCTCGCCCAGCGGGATGCGCTTGGCGATTTCATCAGCGACCCGTTTCACGTCCACTTCTCCCGCTCTCAGCGGCGAGGTTAGCAGGCGCATTCCGCAGTTCACGTCGTAGCCCACTGCGGCCGGGCAGACGATATCCAGCGCCGCGATGACGCAGCCGATGGGCACGCCGTAACCCACGTGGATGTCGGGCATTCCCAGCACGTCCAGCACACCGGGAAGCTGCGCCGCGTCCCGAAGCTGGCGCACCGCGTCCTTTTCCAGCGGGATGCGCGGATGGCTGAAGATGCGAGGCGCGAGCTTCATCCCGCCCTCGCGGGCAAGCGTGGTGACGAAGCGCTCGGCGGACCTGTTGACCCCTTCCTGGCTCATCCTGCTTACATAATATCGGATATCGCGCAGCTTTGCACGGCCAGGCGCGCCTGATAGAATCGCGGTGGTGCTTCGACCTTCCGCAAGCCTGCGCAATCTGCTCGGCACCACCCGCCGGCAGCTTCTGTTCGCGCTCAACATCTACGTGCTCATTTACGCGCTTCACTGCCTGGCGCCGGTAGTGCTGGAAGGACGGGTGCTCTACCCTATCCTGCCGCGAATGGGCTGGGACGCGGCGCGCGATCTGCTGTACTCAACGAACTTACTCATTTGGCTTGGCTCGTGGTATCTGGCATCCGTGCTGGGCGCGCGTGTGCTTCCGCGCGACCGGCTGGGAAACGCGACGATGCTCACAGTTTTCGTAGCCGGCGCGCTAGGGACGCTCGGAGCCCTGCGTGAATTCGTCTTCCATATGCGGGAATGGAACTACTCGCCGCACCTGCTGCGGGCGCAGATGAGGATTTCAGAATGGCTCTATGAGATTGCGTTTTACCAGTCTTCACGGGATAGCTTCAAGGCGTGGATGGTGCTATTTAGTGGACTGCTGCCGCTCCTGGCACTAATTGCGCTGGCTGCCGTCATCATAGGCGCCACACGCACAGCCACCTATTTCGCCAGCGACGATGAAATAGACCCCCGCCGCATCGCGCGGTGAGACATAGATTGCCCTGCCCTGGTGGATACCTCAGCGGTTAATCGCGAATCGAAGCTGCGAACTCGGCCCGACTCAAAGCGCAAAGTCGGGTATGTGACAGCCTCCTTAAACAGCCTCCATTTAGCTATACGCGATCTGACTAAAACAGCTCGCTGATGGCGTTGGGATCGACGCTTTCAATCAGCTCCGGATATCGCGAGGGCCACTCGCCGACCGCTTCTTCCACCGTAGTTCCCCCGCCCGGCAGGATGACTTCCATCGCCGCAATCTCCGCCTGTTCCTGCCGCACCCGCAGGTTCTCCTTCTCCAAAAACGCCGCGATGTCCGGCTCCAGCGCCATATCATGGTCAAACCCGCTCAAGTGCTCCCAATCAGCAAAAGACACCCATACCGTACCGTCGTAGATTTCGTAGGTGCTCCCGTCGCGCGGGTCGGTGAACATCCGCCGCTCTGGCCCGATGCGGAGTTCGAGCGGGTGTGATCTTGAAAGCTCCCGACCGTCCTCGTCACGAATCCGTACATCCACGCTGTAAGTGCCGTCTTCTAGATAAGTGTGAGTGAGTTCAAACTTGTAGTTTGGTGGCATCCGGAAGATACCGCCAGGCCCGTAGGGAAGCTCCACAGGCTGGAAGCCATCTCCATCTCCCCAATCGACGACCGCCGATACGACAGGTATGGCATCGGGCACGTTGGCAAGGCCGACGTGTAACCGCACCTGTTGGGGGGCGGGGCTATACTGGTCGTAAAAATCGACATAGTAGTCTAGGGGATACATGAAGGCTATTTCAGGAGGTTCGATCCTACCCGCGATGTGACTGCTGCAAGCCCCAGCAACAATTGCTGCGATCGTGGTTACAATAAAAGCGATAGCCAATATGCAAAGGGTAGCTCTTGGTTTGTGCATCAGTGTCTCCTTCCTACTGCGTAGCCATGACAACGTCAATGAATCCCGGCAAAGAGCTGTCCGGCAGCAAGTTAATGGATGCTCTCAGGCGGCTTTTCACCTGTAGCGGCGTCCAATAACGATACTTGCTCTGCACCAGCGCTGCAGCACCTGTAACCAGCGGTGCGGCTGCTGAAGTTCCCGTGAATATACAAGTCTCATGGAAATAGTTTACGTTCCCATATGTGTAACCGTTGGGGCTTGTGCCGATTGCGTCCGTGCTGTAATAATGCGCAGGAGCTGCGGCAAAGAGCCATGAACCGTAAGCGGAGTAATTAACACGGTAACCGTTCCAAAGGTAGGCGCCGATAGCCAACACTCTTGAATGCCCCGCTGGATACCTCATCTGGGTCGTTCCGTGATTTCCAGCACTCGCAATCATAAGGATATAGCGCGAGAGGATGTTTAGGTGACGTCTCGTTGAGTAGCGGAGCTTCTTTCCGCCGAAGCTGAAGTTGGCGATTTCGAGGTTGTAGCGCGGGCACATTGAGGCTATCTGCGGGTACTTCCTCCATACCTGGTACGGATTGTAGACCCGCTTCACCGCTCCGAGGACTTCATACATGCAGTTCTCGGCTGAGGTGTTGAACCCACCATGGTGTTTCATCGCTATGGGGAATACCTTGTTGTACCAGGTGGCTCCCGCAACATCGTTGTAGTCTCCAAGCTGAGAATTCGGGTCGTTGTTTACACGACCCGCTATACCGCCGGTCACCAGGGTTCCGTGTCCCCATTCCTTTGCCCAGGAAGCTTTCCTGTTACGCACCCATGCCCAGCCCTCGCCCGTCCCTGTGCCAAACTGCGTAGAGCCGCTCCAGTCGCCTACCTTGGCTCCGTCCACCGTGAGACGGGACCTGAAATCCCTCCATATCCCATATATTGGCACTGCGTATTCGCGATCCACGCCAGTGTCGGCAACAGCTATTCGAAAATAGGCCGAAACTCCCTTATTGCCGTTTTCCCAGGCGTCGTAGAACCGCATTCCGTACCGGTAAGCCGACCCTTGAGCGGGCCCCCACAGATGCCACGATTGCCAGCGCGGGGTGTATGCGTAATGGTCATTGAGGTAGGTATCCATCTCCAACAAGCAGTCGGGCTCGCAGAACTCCATCCACTCCGAATACTGGGACGGCCAGTTCTCCACGGCGTACTCCACCGAAACGTCCGGTGGCAGGAAGATTCCAAACGCTCTTATGCTGAGCCATTCACTGTATGGTGTCGCACCGGTTTCAGCCAGGAATTGGACAACTCGCGGATCGTCTAGCGCGTCGGGGTACTCTGGATACACTTCCGGAGGATAGGTCACAACACCCTCATCGTCGAAGTAGTTAGGGTCGAGTTCCAAATGCTGCGGTGGATCGGTCATGCAGATGATGACTCTGCCGTCGATGATGGAGATGTTCTCTCCCAGCTCCGGGTCGTAGTAGTCGCGTATTACCCACTCCGGCCAGTCCTCCTCCGGCTCGCCGTCACCGTCGAGTCCGTCAAATCCACCACCGCTCCCGTCTCCAGAGCCTGGTCCTGCCAGTCCTACTT
>JAGGTK010000044.1 GCA_021163765.1 bacterium | reverse complement strand
GGGGATGGGGGGAGGGGACCCCCGGGCCGAGAGTGAGTTAGGCTCGTACTGTGAAGCAGCACTTTGCCTATGGGGCACCTCTCGATGACCCCAGAGGGCTGTTGGGGAGGTCAACCCTCAATATAAGTATACCCCCGATTGGGGAAAATTGCTTGATATTTCGGCATATTCGCGAAAATCCTGCTTCTGTCGCGCCGGAGCGCCTGGCGTGCTAGAATCGACTGCGAGAGGTGTTTATGGTACTTGTCGGCCCTGAAACCATCGTGCCCAAAGAGCAGGTCGTGTCCGTCGTCTCGGTCAGGGAGACCGGAGGCGACATGGAGTGCAGCTACCAGGTTCAGCACCCGCTGACCGGCAAGACCTACCTGTACTCGCTCACGCTTCCCCGCGACGCCACTCCCCTAAGCCCCGAATGGAAGGAACTCAATGCGGTGTTCGCCGAGCTGTTTTCGCGCCGCGAGTATATGCTTACCTACCGCGACACCGCCAAGACGCTTATCCTGGAAGCGGTATACAAGCTTGTGAAAAAGCCGCCTCTGAAAAAGCCCTAGCCCGCACGTCCTTTGTTGGGCGGGGTTTTGCCTGCCTATGGCTGGCCCCGTGCATCGGCGTGGAGGCCGAAGATTAAAAGCCGAGCTGATGGGCCGTTCGGCGGTTCGGCTGAGCTCACCGAAGTCTGAACTCAGGCTGAAACCCGGCCTTGTATATTAGGGGAGCTGGGTGGGGATGGCACGGCGTGCCGTGCCCTTCGAAGGGTAGCGCCGGCTATCTAGCCAGCGGGAACGAGGGTCGTCCGCCTAGACAGGCGGCCGAACCCATTAGCGAGGGCGATTCGCGAGCCGCCCCTGAATGAAAAGCGATGGTTAGCCCTCCACCCACACCTGCCACTAACTATGAACTTCTTCAGCACGCAGTCATCCCCAGGCTGCCTGATATAATACGCAACCGGGATGAAGGAGCTGCTCGACCACCTCTGCCAGCTTGCGCGGCTGGAACTGTCACCCGGCGAACGCGAGGAATTCGCCCGCAAGTTCTCTGACCTCGTGGGCTTCGTGGACGCCATAAAGGAGCTGCGCGACGAAAGCCGCGAAATTCCGCTGCAAGTGCCCAAGGAGCGGATGGATACGGCGCCGGACGAGCCGCGCGAGGAACCGTGCAAGGGCGAACTGCCGCGAAGCTACCGCGCGGGGCATATCGGCGACCTGGAGGAGGGCGAGGTTTGAAGGAGCTTCTCACACTCACGGCGCACGAGCTGATGGCGAAGTTCGCTGCGGGCGAAGTCGCGCCGGAGGAGTTTTACGCGCTCCAGATGCGCTTTGCGCGGCACATCGAGCCGAAGGTGCGCAGCTTCCTGACGCTGGCGGAGGATGGAGTTTCGCCGCCGGACGTTGCCGCACGCGATGGTGCGCTGTGGGGCGTGCCGGTTTCGATAAAGGATTTGCTGACCACGACGGACTTCCCCACGACTGCGGGCAGCCGTATTCTCGAAGGATACGCCCCACCCTACGACGCGACGGCGGTGAAGCTGCTTCGCGATGCGGGGAATTACTTCACGGGAAAAACCAACCTGGACGAGTTCGGCATGGGCAGTTCCACCGAAAACTCGGCGTACTTCCCCACGCACAACCCGTGGGACCTTGCGCGCGTGCCCGGCGGCTCGTCGGGCGGCTCGGCGGCGTCGGTCGCGGCGCTGCAAAGCGTGGTCAGCCTGGGCACCGACACCGGCGGCAGCGTGCGCCAGCCGGCGGGATTCTGCGGCGTCGTGGGATTTTTGCCCACGTACGGTTACGTGAGCCGCAACGGCCTGATTGCGTTCGCCAGCAGCCTCGACCACGTGGGGATGCTGGCGCGCGACGTTACCGATATCGCGCTAATGATGAACACAGTTGGCCGTCCGGATAAGCTGGATGCGACCAGCCAGGCACCTGCTGACGCGGATTACCTGGCGGAAATGAACGACCGCGAATCGGTTGCGGGCTGCACCGTCGGCGTCATCAACCAAATGATGGACCCAAAGCTGGTGTCCCAAGACGTGCTCGTGGCGTGCGAAGTCGCCATTCGCGTGCTGGAGAATGCTGGATGCGGCGTGAAGCGCGTGGACCTTGCGGGCGTGGAGCGGCTGCTCCCGTGCTACTACATCCTCTGCCCTGCTGAGGCATCGTCGAACCTCGCCCGTTACGACGGGATACGATACGGCGCGGGATTTCCCGCCGACATCTCTCGCACGCTGCAGCAGCATTACCGCGCGGTGCGCAGCCCCGGTTTCGGCGAGGAGGTGCGGCGGCGGATACTGCTGGGAACCTACGTGCTGTCGGCGGGTTACGCTGAGGCGTACTACAACCAGGCGCGCCGCGTGCGGCACGCAATCACCGAGGGCATCGCCGAGATGTTCGAGGGCGTGGATTTCCTGCTCCTGCCCACGTCGCCGACGACGGCGTTCGGCCTGGGCGAGCGCATCGACGACCCGGTGAAAATGTACGCCGCCGACATCTGCACGGTGACGGCGAACCTGGCGTCAACGCCTGCGATTTCGCTGCCGGGGGGCTTGAGCCCCGATGGAATGCCCATCGGCATCCAGTTTATCGCGCCGCAGAAGCACGACGGGCGCCTGCTGGCGCTGGCGCGGCTTTATGAGGAGCATGCGGGCACGGGATACAGCGTCCCGCCGCTGGTTGCCGAAGAGCTTGCGGGATTTGAGGAGTAATGGAATACGAAGCGGTAATCGCGCTCGAGATACACGCGCACCTGAAAACGGCGCGGAAGCAGTACTGCGACTGCCCGGTGGTGAACACGCGCGAGCTCGCCGACGCCAACCGCTACGTGTGCCCGGTCTGCCTGGGGCATCCCGGCGTGCTGCCGGTGCTCAACCGCGAAAGCGTCATCCTGGCGATGATGCTGGGAATAAGGCTACACGCCGATATTGCGCGGCACAGCATCTTCGCGCGCAAGCACTACTTCTACCCCGATTTGCCGAAGGGATACCAGATCACGCAGTACCAGACGCCGCTGGTCGAGGGCGGCGAGCTTGAGTTCTTGGTTGACGGCGAGATGCGCACGGCGCAGCTTGAGCGCGCCCACCTGGAAGAGGACACAGCGAAGATTTTCTACCAAGACGATGGGAGCATCCTGCTGGATTACAACCGCGCGGGCGTGCCGCTTTTAGAGATTGTCACGAAGCCGGTGTTTCGCAGCGCCGCTGAAGCGGTCGCATACGCCGAGGAGCTGCGACAGGTACTGCGAAAGCTGGGCGTGTCCGACGCTAATATGGAAGAGGGCAGCTTCCGCTGCGAGCCGAATATCTCGGTGCGACCCGTGGGCAGCGACGAGCTTCGCACCAAATGCGAGATAAAGAACCTGAACTCGTTTGCCGTCATCCGCAAATCCCTCGATGCGGAGATTGCGCGCCAGATTGCGCTTTACGAGGACGACGGAGAAGTGCAGCACTGCACGCTGCGCTGGGACGAGGAACACGCCCGCACCGTCCCAATGCGCATCAAGGAGACGCAGGCTGACTACCGCTACTTTGACGAGCCGGACCTGCCGCCGCTTGTGCTCACGGACGATGATTTCGCGGAAGCGCGGAGACGTTACGAGAGCGCAATGTTCACACTCGAGTGGGACGGCAAGGAGCACCGCTTCGCGCCGGGCACCGCGCGGCTTACGCGGTTTTTCCTGGACAACACGGAGTTGCGCGAAAGCGAAGTAGCGGTGCTGCTGGAGGATGAAGACGCGCTGCGGCTGCTGTTCGCAAGCAACGAGATCAGCGGCGCGTTCCGCGAATGCGCCAACTGGGTGCTGATGGAGTACCGCCCGCGCCGCGCGGAGGCTGAAGGAAATATCACGCCGCAGCATATCGCGGATATCGTCGCGCTGCGCGCGGACGCGAAACTCAATTCCACGCAGGCGAAGGAAGTGTTTGCGCTGTGCTTTGAGCGCGGCATCAGCGCATCGGACGCCGTGAGCGAGCTGGGATTCGACCAGGTGGTGTCGGAAAGCGACTTACAGGAAATCTGCGCGCAGGTCATCGCGGACAACGACAAAATTATCGCGGACATTCGCAAGGGCAAGGAGCAGGCCGTGCGCGCGCTGCTGGGACAGGTGATGAAGCTCACGCGCGGCAAGGCCAAGCCGGACGAGGCACTGGCGGAGCTGAAGCGGCAGTTGGGAATGTAGCGAGATTTGGCAAAAACCGGACTCTGGGATTGGGGGATTATTGGGGATTAGGTGTTAGCTATCAGGGATTAGTTATCGTCTGATGCCCCACAGGAAGCTTTAGGCTGACATTCTGCGAATTCTGCGATACACCGCGATAGGAAACACGGAGATTCGAGGGTATCGGCAGTATCTTGTGAACCTCATAAGCCCCTCCCATGCAGGGAAAATCGCCCGAGTAGCCGTCTCGAAAGCCTCGACCTCAGAAGGTTTCTGTACTGAATCCCTCTCTGCTGATTCGGCTATTACTCGTGCATCTTTCGCTTCCAGCTTTGAAGGTACTCTTGTGACAAGTCCTAAGAGAACTAACTGCACATCTGGATATGCGCTGTAGTGTGTTAACAGATTCTCAACTTTGTCGCCAAAGAAGCAGTCTGGCTTCAGATGTGACACTACTTGTGGCACCGGGTTATTTCTATCAGGGAAAACTCTGAATGTAACTAAGTTAGGCATTATATCCGTTGTCACTGCTCGTATCCCTTCAACTATCCATTGAGGAATAGAGCCCTCCGAGCTGAGCTCCGCGATTTGGTTTTCTATTGCCCTTAGTTCTCTCTCGGCCTTTCTCTTCTTATTACGCTCTGTCATTTGTTCAACCTTTCGACGCTTACGCTGGACTTCAGCGGCTAGCTCATTAAACTTATCGCTACCTGCAAGCGCGCACTGTCTTATAAAAGCGTTTGTTCTATTGACTTTATCAGCCATTTCGCCCAAGTCTCGATGGTCTTCGATTGCCGGCCAGCCTTCCGTTCGAATGTAAGGTTTCTTAAGAACGCTTCTTCGCCACTCGTCATCTATCAACCTAAGTGCAAGCTCATTTTCGCTAATATCAGTCAAGAGTCCGATCGCTGACAATCCTGCTTCAAGGCAAGACAGTAGATGATGATGAAGAATACGTACCTCCTCATACCCTACTTTGCTTCCGTTCTGCCTATCCATTGATACTCTGAGTGGTCCCAATCCTAGACCGCCACCGCCCTTAAGCTGGTTCTCCACCATTTCACTCAATCGAAATCCTGTAGGAAGACCGGCTTCCAGTTGGCTGTAAAGTGATGCTGCCTTCTCAATATCGAAATAGACTATGTCTCGCAGCTCCTTTAAATCTCCCGCTTCAGAGATTCCATTACCATTCTTCTCAACCAAAGCACACCTCCATCCTCCCAATATTATGCGCTCGATGTATGTGACTGCTTCACGCTCATGCAAGCTTCAGCCACTACGGCTTCCCAGCCCTTGTCGCGCGGCATCAACGACACCAGTGGATCATCGTCGCTTCCCCAAACATCCTCTGACACTTGTAAGTTGCGTCCGGGATATCGCCTGAGTAGCTCCTTGCCAAGTTCTTTAGCTGTCTCCTTAGTCAGGTTAAGCTTTATCAAATGATGTCCGCCCGTTTTCTCTATCGGTTCTACAATTGCGTAACGCATAAGCCCCTCCTACATACGTCAGTGTAGCATACTAACGTGGAGTTGTCAATGGGCTTATGTTCTGATTAGTCCTTATTGTATCAGCGTAAGCTTCGACCTTGAGCGTGCTTAGGGTCTACAAGCCTCTGTAGCTCCGTGGCGGTTGGTTAGTAAGTATGAATTGGACGGGTCCTCCTTCCACCTCTTGGAGAACACGCTTGCGAGACAATTCAGTTAGAGCCGCATATACAAGCTTGCCATCGCATTTGAGTTGTTGCGCAAGATCCGAGCTTTCGTACTGCCTGCTGCGTGAACCGAGCTCTTTGTAGTCCTGATTAAGTTTATCTAATACTGCTTGCAGAACTTCAAGATACGGCCCATCTACACCGGCGGGCAGTACTCTGCCAGGTCTACGCAGCAGGAGATACTCGTAGTACCCAATACTACGCAGCAGTCCACGCCCTGCAAGCATCTCCATTATGCCTTTGGCTGTAGCTTCATCAAGGCCGGTGTCTTTAGCGACGTCTCTCACATCTATAAGCACGCCCTCGTACGCACCATTAGAAGCATAGAATTGCCATATACCTAATAGAACCTTATTAACTGCAGCCATAGCGATCATATCCTACCCACCTCCCAGCATCCTGATATATTCAAGTTCTTTGCGGAAGTCGCGGTCGATGAGTTGTTTGACGGTGACGAGCTGGATGCTTATTTGCTCTTCGAGCCACAGCCGTTCGCATTCCTTGCGCGCGGTATCGGCATAGCCAAACGCCGCGAAGAAGCCCCGGTTGCGCTTGTCGCGCTTTATCGCCGCGTAAAACTCGTCAATGTCCGGCCTGCCGACCTTGTCTTTCTGCTTCACCTGAATGGGGATGTAGTTTTCGAGCGGGTCGAACGCCAGCACCTGCTCGCCTTTTTTGAGCTTCTTGACCTTCTTCGCGCCCGCTTTCAGGCTCAAGCGGTCAACGAGGTAGAGCTTTCCGTCTATTCCCATATCGCCGCTCATCGTTGGCGAGACAACCGACGTGCTGCCGGGGATGCCCTGCGAGAGCGCGTGCACGCACCACTCCTGGAACTCGTCGGGCGGAAGGTCGCGCAGGCGCTTCACGCTGATGGGCAGGTTTTCAATCATGAAGTCGCGGTTGCGTTTGAGTCCACAATCGCGCTCCAATCGTTCGCCCATCACGCGGCAGGCCGACGGCGCAATGTCAATGCCAATCCAGCGCCGGTTAAGCTTCTGTGCGGCGACAAGCGCCGTCCCGCATCCGCAGAACGGATCGAGCACGATGTCACCCTCGTTAGATGACGCCTTTACGATGCGCTCTAGAAGCGCTACTGGTTTCTGCGTCGGATATCCTAAACGTTCTGAGGCTTGGGCTTGTACTGGCAAAATATCATCCCATATCGTTGGCGCAGTAACGCCCTTCTGTTCGTGTAAGTAACGCTTAAGATATGGGCGTCCCGTCCGGGACCAAGTTATACGGTCATCCTTATCTAAAGCCTTTAGCTTGTCGCGGGTAGTTCTCCATCCCCATTCAGGCGTGTAGCCCTTGTACTCATAAGTGAGATTAGGTCTTGGCCCCATTGAGGCTGAACGGATGATATGGTCGAGTCTGTACACGCCTCTATCGTCTTTATATCGATAGAACGTCTCTACATAATTCTTGTCATGCTCCAAGTATATTGGATTCCAGCTGAACTTTGGTCCCGCATAGAATAATATAGTGTCGTGAATGTGCGCCCATCGTTTAGTATCGTTGTGGCTGCTAGTACGCTTCCATACAATTTCGTTCTGAAACGCGTTGAACCCAAATATCTCATCCAGAATCTTGACCTTGATGTAATGGCTGGCGTGCCAGTCGCAATGGTAGTAGAAGCTGCCGGTCTTTTTAAGCACGCGGTAGATTTCGGCGACGCGGGGGAACATATATTCGCAGTAGGCTTTGGCGTCGCCGAAGCGGTCCTCGAACGCGCGGCGCTGCTGCGTGTCGCCCCAGAAGACCTCGTAGTTGCGATTGGAGTTGAACGGCGGGTC
Source organism: bacterium (assembly GCA_021163765.1). Classification (GTDB taxonomy): domain Bacteria; phylum 4484-113; class 4484-113; order 4484-113; family 4484-113; genus JAGGTK01. Next base: position 12,338 of record JAGGTK010000044.1, on the reverse strand, counting down.
TATGTAAACGAGGTCGATGCAGTTGTCAGGCAGTCGCTTGAGTTCGTCCAGGCAGTCGCCGCAGTAGATTACGCTGGTTTTCGGTGCTTGCTCGCTCACAGGCAGATTGTAGCAGAAGAGGGGGGAGGAGCAGGAATTAGGAGGGGAATATTCCGGGTGGCGCCGGCTCTCCAGCCGGCGCGAACGAAGGCCGGACGCCCTCCATAGGCGGGCATGCCTATCCCACGAGGCGCGGGACTTCCGGCTGCGCCTTCAAGCGCCGAGTGATACAATAATTATCGGCCCAATCTCGCTGCACAGCGAGGGCGGCGCGCATCATATCCGGCAGGAGGGAGTAATGGGCATCAAGGTTGGCATAAACGGGTTCGGGCGCATCGGACGCCTGGTCACCCGCGTGATACTGGAAAGCGACGATATCGACCTCGTGGGGGTCAACGATATCGCCGATATCAAGCTGCTGGCGCATCTCTTTAAATACGACTCCACCTACGGCATATATCCCGGCACGGTTGAGATTGACGGCGATACGCTCGTGATTGACGGCAAGCCGGTGAAGGTTACCGCCGAGCGCGACCCGGCGGATTTGCCGTGGGGCGAGCTGGGCGCGGACATTGTGCTGGAGTCAACCGGTTTCTTTACAAAGAGAGAGGACGCTGAGAAGCACATCGCCGCAGGCGCCAAAAGGGTCGTGATTTCCGCGCCGGGCAAGGGCGATGTGCCCACGTTCGTGCTGAAGGTCAACTGCAACAGCTACGACCCGGCGCAGCACCACGTAATCAGCAACGCTTCGTGCACAACGAACTGCCTGGCGCCGGTGGCGAAAGTGCTGCACGACCGCTTCACCATCGAGCATGGCGTGATGACAACCATCCACTCGGTGACCAACGACCAGCGCGTGCTGGACTCGCCGCACAAGGACTTCCGCCGCGCCCGGGCATCCTACGAGTCGATGATCCCTACAACTACCGGAGCGGCGGCAGCCATCGGCCTGGTGATCCCCGATATCGAGGGCAGGATGGACGGTATGGCTATCCGCGTGCCCACCATCACGGTTAGCCTGGTGGACCTCGTCTGCCAGGTCAAGAAGGGAACGACCGTGGACGAGGTAAACGCGTTCATGAAAGAAGCCGCCGAAGGCGATATGAAGGGCATCCTGCAGTATAACGATGAGCTGCTGGTCAGCGTCGACTACCGAAAGAATCCGCACAGCTCAATCTTTGACTCAACCTATACGAAGGTTATGGGCGGGCACCTCGTCAAGGTGATGTCGTGGTACGATAACGAGTGGGGCTATTCCTGCCGTTGCGTCGATATGTTCCGGCTGATGGCCGAAAGAGGGCTTTAAGCCAGCGTTTGTGACCTGGCCGCTTTTACCGGTTACAATGGGAACCATGCAGCGGTTTCTGGCTGTTTGTTTGCTTATAGCGGCAGCGGCGCTCGCAAGTGGGGCATCGGCTGCGGGCGAGGGCATTGTCGGCGAGTTTGAAATGCGCTATTCGCGCTGCAAGGCGGATAACCCCACCCCATCGCTGAGAATGACGCTTAACGGCTCGTTTGCCGTGCAGAACGGCAACTTCCTAGCGGAGCTGTCAATCCCTCTGCCAGGCGGCAGCGATGAGCAGGTTTCGCTGCTGCTGCGGGGCAATCCAGCAGGAGCGTATCTGCTGTATCCGGATACGATGAACTACCGCGCAATTCGCCACGAAGACGGCGCATGGCCGGTGTTTAAGCTAATAGAGTGCGCTGCAAGCGCGTATTTCGGCGCGACCAGGGACGCGCTAAGAAAGCAAGGCATACAGCTCTCGTATCTGGGCATACGCCAGATAGACGGGGAACAACTGCGCGCCTACTCAGTCAATATGAGGGACGGGCTTCCACTGGAGGTGGATGAGGTGGAAGGCGCGGCGTGGAATCTAACGCTTTACTTTGGCGGCAAACCCGAAAGGCTGCGAACGGCACTGGCGAAATCGCCTGCGAGCGAGGTGTGGCTTAAGCTAAACGACGTGCACCGTGAAAACGTGCCTGCAGCGCGTTTTGAAGTGCCGGAAGACTATTATGCGCTTGAGCCGCTTATAATCTCAGAGGAAACGCCGCCGGCGGGATCCGATGACTGAAGACAAAGACAAAGACCTGCTGAAAGATATCGAGGACTCGCGCCTTGAAAGTTCGCTGCTGGCGTACCTCGGGCTCATCAGCAGCATCGCGATGCTGGATGCCGACGAGGTGGAAGAGCGCATCGCGATTATGCGCAACCCGCGCCTGCCCGACGAGAAAAGGCAGGAAGCCAGGGAGAGCCTAATCCTTGCCAACACGCGGCTCGTCGTCAATATCGCCAAGCAGTATTACCACACCGGCATCCATATGATGGATCTCATCAGCGAAGGCACAATCGGGCTGATGGTGGCGGTGGAGAAGTTCGATCCGAAAAAGGGATTCAGGCTGTCCACGTATGCGACCTGGTGGATCCGGCAGCGCATCCTGCGCTACATCATCAATAACCAGTACCTTATCCGCGTCCCCGAACACGTCATAGACAAGATAAGCCGACTGAACAAGGCCACCGCTGCTTACAGAAGCGCACACAAGGGAGACCCGACCCTTGAAGACCTGTCAAAGGCCACCGGCCTGTCGCCGGAGGACGTGGAACGCTATGCCGGCTCGCTGCCGAGCATCCTGTCGCTGGAGGAGAGCTTCGATAGCATTCACGGTGAAGGCACCCGCGCGCCGGGCCTGCACGAGAAAGTCGGGTCGGGTGAAGACATCATCCAGCAGGTGCTCGACCGGGCTACGGTTAAACAGATGCTGCAGCTCCTGGACGAGAAGGAACGGATGGTTATCCGCCGGCGCTACGGGCTGACGCTCGACGAGGCCAGCGTCCATCTGCGCACGAACGAATCCTCCACTCTGGAAGAACTGGCGCGGGAGCTGGGCGTCAGCCGTGAGCGCGTGCGCCAGATCGAACGTACTGCCCTGAACAAGATCAAGCGCAGGTTCTACAGCGAGAAGTGAACACTCGCTTCACACCGGGCTACCTGAAGCTGACCGCATCCGAACTCGCCTCCCGGGCGCAATGCCTCGCCGATATGCTCAGCCCCTGTGAGCTGTGCCCGCACAACTGCGCGGTAGCGCGGGACAAAGGCGAGCGCGGGCTGTGCAAGGGCGGCCTGCAAGCTAAGGTTAGCTCTTACAACCTGCACTTCGGCGAGGAGCCGTGCCTGGTGGGGCGCGGGGGCAGCGGGACGATATTTCTCGCCGGCTGCAACCTTGCGTGCATCTTCTGCCAGAACTACCCCATCAGCCACTTCGCGCACGGGCACGAAGTCAGCGCGGACGAGCTGGCGGCGATGATGATAAGCCTGCAGCGCAACGGCGCGGAGAACATAAACTTCGTAACGCCCACGCATTTCAGCGCGCAGATCATCGCTGCTGTCGCGGTTGCGCGCGACAACGGGCTGCACCTGCCGCTCGTGTGGAACACCGGCGGCTACGAGCGACTGGAAGTCATCAGGCTGCTTGACGGCATCGTGGATATCTACCTGCCGGACGCGAAATACTCCGACAGCACACTCGCGGGTGAACTCAGCAACGCTTCGGACTACGTAGAAGTTAATCAGGCGGCGCTTGCAGAGATGTGGCGGCAGGCGGGGCCGGTGCAGATGCAGGGGCCGGCGGCTGTGCGCGGACTGCTGGTGCGGCATCTCGTGCTACCCAACCGAATCGAGAGCACGCGCGGAGTGCTGGAGTTCCTGGCGGGCCTGGACGAAAAAAACCGCGTCGCCGTGAGCGTGATGGCACAGTATTTCCCGGCGTTCCGCGCGGTGGAGGACCCGACACTTAACCGGCGCGTTTCGCGCAACGAATGGGAGCAGGTCCAGGCCTGGGTGGACGAACTGGGCATCAGCGAGGGGTATGTCCAGGAGCGGTGAGCGATTGGAGCCACAGAGCCTGCCTTATAGCGCGAGGGCTAGCGGAACAGGAGATTCAGGGTCTCCACCGGCGCGTAGTCGCCGGTGAGGACGGAGACGCGCCGCGTGCCCAGGCTGCGCGTCGAAAGCTGCGAGACGAGCGAGGCAATCGTTGCCGGCAGGCGGCCGTGCTTCTTGTCCACCACCCGCGCGTTGTACCTCAGCGTCGCCCTGTGCGGCGTGCGGTCGGCGATGTAGCCGCCGATGAAGTAGCCAGTGGCCATTGCGGCGAGGAACACTGCAATCACGGCACTGTAGACAATCACCGAGCTTCCAAAGGCGGGCGTGAATAAGCGCACACCGAGCAGCTCGCGGATAAGCACTGCCGCTCCTGACAGGAATGCCGCGAGTTTAACCATACAGTGACTCTAGCAGGCGGGAACGCAACTCACAGATAAAGCCCACGGGCGAGCGCTACGGGATGACGTTGCGGACGGTCAAGGTCTTTGTACGCGTGATGGAGTCCACTCCTTCGACGGAGACCATTACGCTGATTTCCACGCTTGTATCCTCGTCTACTGAAGCAGCATTGAAGGCAACAACAGCCCTGTCGTCGGGATTGAACGCTCCCACGCTTTCAGGCTCGCAGCTCCACGCGTATATAACGCCTTTGCCGCACGTGCTGACGACGTCGTAATAGGCGGTTGCAGCTTCCTGAACCGCTATCGGCCCGATGATTTCGCTCACGGCGAACGGGACATCCACTCCTCAGCGACCACCTGGCGGGTGTGCGCCCTCTCCGCCACTGCCACCACACGTGGCGCCTGCGAACATAAAAAGTAACGCGATTGACAGAGTCCATTTCATAATCGTCTCCTGCTTCTCGGCAGACGAGTTGAGCAATGCTCCTCTATTATACCCAGAGCCCGGGCAATGGCCCGTAGCCGGCGTCCGACATCTCTGCACTGCCGGCCACATAGGCGGGAAGCGCGCGCACGCCAGCGTCGCGCTATAATTAATGCATGGCTGATTGCATATTCTGCGACATTGTTGCGGGGAAAATCCCGGCGAGCAAGGTTTACGAGGACGAGTTCGCGCTGGCGTTCATGGACCTTTCGCAGCCGGAGCGCGGCACCGGGCACATTCTAGTGATACCAAAGGCCCACGTGGAAGACATCCACGCCATTCCCGAGGTGACACTGGGCTGGGTTCACGCCGTTGCGGCGCGGATGGCGGGGGCGGTGAAGCAGGCGCTGAATCCGGACGGCGTGCTAATCTGGCAGAGCACCGGCCGGGCTGCGGGCCAGGTTGTTCCGCACTTCCACGTGCACGTGATGGCGCAGTGGGACGGCGACGGCTACGAGCTTTTCGGCGGCAAGTTCCCGCCTGAGGCCGACGCGGAGAAAATCAAGGAAGCCGCAAGGAAAATCGCCAGGCACGTCCTCGCCCCGCCCCATCACCACATGGAGACCGAGGGGATACGGCCCAGAGACAACTGACGCGCCCGTATGCTTGAAGATGCGCAGTGGCTCGCACAGCCATTGCGCTGACATGTAAGCACCAGACCGCGGCGTATCCTGAGGGCTGCATGATTCGCCGCCAGGCTGCGAGAACCCAACTCCCCCCAAGCCCGTACCCGCGATAGCCCGTATGCGCCGCGACAGGCAGCAGGGCAGTCCCTCTCCGCCCGTGTTCCGAGCAACTACAGACCTGCTGAACCGGCCGGCGGCAGTTATCCTTTCTTGAGGATGGGCAGGCCGGTGCGCTCGTTCTCGACAACAATGTACCCTTCGGGCATTGCATCGATTGCGTTAACCTTCGCTTCCTTGGCGAAGTAATAAATGCGCTGCTTCCGCCCACCCTTCAGTGTCACTTCCTTGCTGTGAAGATAATAGGTAGTCCCTTTCTTGTTGGTGTGGCTGTAAGCCATATTTCTTCCTCCGACGAAATTGAGCATTTCCGGCGGCAAGTGCACCTGCCTCTAGGGCCACCCCTGTGACCGGTGCAGCGTCCCCAATCCGGCTGCGGCTACTATTCTATCAGGAAAACGGGGATTTTGCGCAACTCCACCAGATAGGCGCCTGGAAAAGCCTGGCGCACCCGCTGGTTCACCAGGAGCAGGCCGGGCGCGAGTTTTGGCAGGCAAGCGTGGACTTGTGCGTGGCCGCAGGTGGTGGTATTATTCCGCATCATCTCTGAACTGGGGGAATCCCGATGAGATTTGCAGCATTACTTTCTATCATTGCAGTGTTTGCCCTGGCCGTCTCCTGCAGCGGCGGCGGCGGCCGCACCATCCTCGGCGACATCGTTGGCGGCTATCCGGTGCTGCTGGGCACGTTCGGCTACACCTTCGATGTTACCAGCGATCCTGATGGCGCTGTCGGCACTGCCATTGACGACGTGTTCGTGGAGTATCTGGCCACCACATCCAACGGCTCGGACATCGTCGCGTCCGACGAGCACGGCCGCGTGTGGGAGGGTTCGTTCAGCGACACCGACGGCACGTTCACCATTTCGACCGACACCGAGTACGCGCACCAGGTCGTTGAATTCAGCATTGCGGGCACGATGGACGCGAATGGCGGCTCCGGCACGTTCACCCTGACTTTTGTGAGCGGCTTTGGCGACGATGACGGCGCCACCGTTTCCGGCGTCTGGGAAGCCACCAAGAACTAACGCGATTCAGCAGCCAGCGGTCAGTCCCTCCTTCGTCACCCAAAGCGCGTTACTATGGGGGGCCAGCGTCAGTCATCAGACGAAAACGGCGCTGTAGAGCGGGGACCTGCGCCCCGCCTCGTCCCCATATGAGTGCGCGGTGCTAACTAGCGCTGCTCTTAATTGCCGGGCTGGTGAGCCCGGCGTACTCTTTGGAGAAAGGCACGCTGTGCCGTGCCCCCACCGAGAGCAGAATTTGCGCAGCTATTCTGCCTGCTCAAACCACTCAGGCCAGCCGTCGGGAGGCGGCTCGCACCCAAGTTCCTTCGCCTTCCTGAGCTTCTCCTGAGCTTCATCTATATGGCCGAGGTCGTGGAGCGATATACCCCAATTCCAGTAGGCTTCAGCGAAGTCGGGCTGTAACCTTACCGCTTCCGCGCACTTCGCGCACGCCTCCTTATTTCTGCCCAGTTGTGCCAGAGCGATAGCCCAATCGTAATAAGCCCCGGCGTCGTCGGGCTTGTGCTTTATGACTTCCGCGAACTTATCGCACGCATCCTCATATCTGCCCAGCTTCCCTAACGCTTCACCCCAGTTGAAGTAAGCGTCAGCGTAATCACGCTTGAGTTCCACGGCCTTAGCGTATTTGCTGCACGCCTTATCAAACATGCCCATCCTGTCCAGCGCCACGCCCCAGTTGCAGTAAGCCTCCGCGAAATCTGGCTTCAGTTCCACCGCTGACGCAAAATACCCACCCGCCGTCGCATACAAGCCGGCAGCGATATGAGCTACTCCCGAATCGTGATAAAACTCAGCCCCGTTAACCGCCATTATCTCTTACCGACACCCCTTACATTAACTCGCTATGGTAACTATCCTATACGCTTTCTTCTTTCCGACCTCAAGCAGGTCGCCCTCTCTTACTGCTACAGATGAGTTAACATCTCTTATAGCTTTACCATTGAGACGGACGGCACCTTGACTGATAAGGCGCCGTGCCTCGTTTCGGGTGGAAACCAGCTTATTAAACGTCTTGAAGCCAAGCAAATTCGACCTTTCGAACGCTTTCTCTCCTTCACCAAACATGAGCCCGGCTGGTTCGAATTCAGCCGTGAGTAGATCCAAAACCTGAACATGTTCTTTGCCTTTTAAAGCTATCCGAATATGGATATCCTCAGCAATCGCTTCTTTGTCGCGGCCAGAAAAGGCGGCTTTGAAATTGTCGCGCTCGGCTTTGGCGATCTCGGGTGAATGGAAGCGGGCGGTGATGGCTTCGGCTAAATCCAGCTTGAAGTCCATCGGGTTTTGGCCCTGCTCCATCGCGCGCTCCATTGCCTTGACTTCGTCGGCCGTGCGCCCCACTGCAAGCTGGAAGTAGTTGCCGATGATGTTGTCGGGGATGCTCATCACCTTGCCGAACATATCGCGCGGGGTTTCGGTGAGCGCGATGTAGTTGCCCAGGCTCTTGCTCATCTTCTCCACGCCGTCGGTGCCCACGAGCAGCGGCATCGTCAGCACCATCTGCGGCTCCAGCCCGTAGTCGGGCATCACATGGCGCCCCATCAGCAGGTTGAACTTTTGCTCCGTGCCGCCAAGCTCGATGTCGGCCTCAACCGCGACCGAGTCGTATCCCTGCAGCAGCGCGTAGAGGAACTCGTGGACGTAGATGGGGATTTCGCCCTTGTAGCGCGTGTAGAAGTCCTGGCGCTCCAGCATCCGCGCGACGGTAATCTTCTGCGTAAGCTCGATGGTCTCGCGCATCGAGAGCTTCGCCAGCCACTCGGAGTTGTAGCGGATCTCCACCTTGCCCATATCGAGGATGTGCCCCGCCTGGTCGGCGAAGGTTTCGGCGAATTCGGCGATGTCGGCCTCGGTAAGCTGGGGGCGAGTCTTGCTGCGCCCGCTGGGGTCGCCCACGAGCGCGGTGAAGTCGCCGATGATGAGCACCGCGGTGTGGCCCAGGTCCTGGAAGTCGCGGAGTTTTTGCAGCACGACGGCGTGGCCGATGGTGAGGTCGGTGTGCGTCGGGTCAAGGCCGAGCTTCACGCGCAGTGTGCCTTTAGCCTCGATGCGCGCGCGCAGGTCGCCTTCCGTCGGCAAAAACTCGTCCACGCCGTCGAGGATGCGCTTCACCTGCTGGTCAACTGAGATGCCCACCGAGTAGGTATTTTAGCACCCATCGTGCGGTAGTTCGCTATACTCATATTTAGCGCGGCGACATCCGCATTTCAGGGCGCTGCGCGATGGTATAATCTACGCTCCGGGAGGAATCATATGAGCATCTGCGTAAGTGTGCGGGTCGCTGAAGGCCTGGTGCTGGCGGCCGATAGCGCCAACGTACTGCTGGGAATACTGGGCCCGGAGCAGAAAACGCCCAGCATTATTCAGACCTTTGAGTACGCGAATAAGGTGTGTCAGATCGGCAACCTGCCTATTGGCGTAATGACCTGGGGTAACGCCGCCATTGAAGACCGCACGGTACAGAGCCTGATTATGGAGTGTGAGTACGAATGCGAGGATATGCTCAAGAAGCGGGACTACAGCGTGCGAACTGTCGCCGAGAAACTACTCACTTTCATTCGCAAGCGCTATGCAAAAGCTTATCCAGGGACACCGGAAGAGCAAACGCCACCTCTGGGCATTCTCGTAGGAGGGTATTCATACCGTCAGTTCTATTCCGAGCTGTATACGTATACATTCCCCAGTAGCAAGGACATGGAGGCGGTCCGGCCGGACAAGGCTGACGGCAGCCCTTCATTCGGCACCAACTGGTTTGGCAGTGGAGAAGCTCTCACGCGGCTGATAAAGGGCTTCGACCCGCAGGTTCTCGACGACCTGGCGCATCATGGTATTGACCGGGATACCATTGAGACATGGGCGGGTAAGGCCGCCGGGGAACTGCCCCTGATATTCGATGGCATGCCCCTGCAGGACGCCATCGACTTCGCCAACTTCGCAGTCCAGGTAACGATAGGCGTGTGCCGGTTCAGGGTGGGCCCGCCGGTGTGCGGCGGCGACGTGGACATCGCTGTAATCACTCCTGGCAAGTTCCACTGGGCGCAGCGGAAACAGTGGGCGATTAAGGAGTAGGGACGGGCGAGAAATCACCACTAATGCCTATATCCCGAAACCCCTGCTTCTCAAACGCCTTCTTGAGTTTCTTGCCGACTCCGCTTACGTAAACGCTGCTGTCGTCGGCCCATTTATAGCCCCTTGCTTCAGTCAAACAGCTTTTTCAGCGGGCGCTTGGCCACCTTTGGCAGCGCGTCTTCCGGAGCCGCGCTTCGGTACTCGGTGAAGTTCTTGTGCACGATTGTGGAAGTTTCGGATGCAGTGACGCGGTTCTTCCCCCGGCGCTTGCTGTTGTACATCGCCCCATCCGCTGAGGCAATGAGCTTTTCGGCTATTTCTTCGAGGTTCTCCACGAAGTGGTCATCGTCGTGGCGGCGGCTAGGTCGCGCGATGAACTCGATATTCCTGTCCTCAGTACTTGAAACGCCGATGCTCACGGTCAGGCTGACCTTTGGCTTGCCCCCGCCCAGAAACTCCGTCTCCATCACCATTTCGCGCAGCGTGTCCGCAACAACAAGCCCTATATCAGCCGGAGTCCCGTTTAGAACGACAGTGAACTCTTCCCCGCCGTAGCGCGCAACCAGGTCACTTCGCCGGAAAAACGAAATAAGCAGCTCGCCTATTTGTGTCAGCACCACGTTGCCGGCAAGATGGCCGTGCGAATCGTTGACCTGCTTGAAATCGTCAATGTCAATAAGGAGCAGCGTCATCGGCTTCTTGCGACGGTGCGAAACCTCCAGGAACTCATAGAGCCTCTGGGTGAAGGAGAAGTAATTGTGCAGATTGGTCAGTTTGTCGCGTGTGGAGGCAGTCTTGATGGCCTGATAACTCACGACATTGTTCACCGCAATGGCCACCAGGGGGGAAATGCTCTCAACGAACGCCAGGTCGTCGCTGCTGAACTGCCCCGGCTCTGCGGCTTCCAGAGACAGGACTCCCAGGATGTCATCCTGGTAGTAAAGGGGCACGCATATGAGAGAGCCGATATCCCTAGGAAAGCCTGGAAGCTCCGCCAGCATCGTGTCCGTATCGGCGGAATCCACAATGTACGATTTGCCGTGATTGTAAACATAGCCGGCAACGCCCTTGTCGATAGGGAAGTAGCGCGCGTCAGACAGGTCGAAGAACTCATCCCGTGTGACAAGCACGCGAAAGCTGTTCACTTCCGGGTCATATACCAGCAGGCTCAAGTTATCAAAAAGGACGGAGTTGCGGATGGCCACTCCGAAGTTCCTGAACAAGCGGTCTACCTCAAGTGACGAAGACAGGCTCTCTGATATTTGCAGCAGCGTGGAAAGCTGCTGGTTGCGCTTCACAATGTCCTGGCGTGATATCTCACTGTCTACCGCGGAATCCGCCAGCTCCTTCGCCAGCGCCTCGCTTTCGTTCATCAGTTGGCGGTGGCGGGTTACTACGAAATACGCAAGACCGTATGTCGTAACCAATGCCAGCGCGTAATAAAACAGCGTCAGGCTTCCGGGGGCGTCGCTGAATAGGCCGACAACAGGCAAGGTGTAGCGCACGACCGCGAAGGCAAGCCCGATGCTGTATGCGAGCGCCACAAAGCCTAGCATCCGGCTCACTACCAGCGTTTCAAACAGGATGAGGGAGGCAAGCATCAAAAGAAGCAGCCCGTGACTCGCGTAGAGGAATACCGCCAGGTACAGAGTGAAGAACACGTCCAGGGCGAAGAGCGTCCTCAGGATAGGGCTGGCCGGTGCCTCCCTGTAGCACAGGAAGTAGATGCAGGTGGCGTTTGCCGCGAGGAACAGGAACAGCACCAACTCCTGCACGTAGGGGAACCATAGCTCTGTTACCGGCTGCAGCGAATAGGTAGCAGCCCAGAACAAGGTCATGAATACGACCTTGACCAGCGATATCTCCAGTAGATATCTCGCTTTTGCGCTCAAGATACGGATCTACATCCCCTCCCGCACATCATACAAATCGCCCATTCCGGTGCCGGCCTCAAACGCCAGCAACCTGCCCTTCAGGGCTTTTCCGGCGGGCGCGGAATAGCCGCCGAGCCCGCCCCCCGTCTGAACAACACGGTGGCAGGGCACAAGAAGCGGCCACGGATTTCGCGCAACCGCGCGCCCCACTGCCCTGGGTGAACTGCCAACTGCCTTCCCCAGCCTGCCATAAGTGGTGGTGCGTCCCGCAGGTACCGCCAGCAGTTGCCTGAAGACCCGCCGCTGGAAAGAACTTAGCCCGTCAGCCAGCTTCGTCCCCCACACAATCTTACCAGCAATCGTCAGTTTAATCTCACTCCACGACCGGTTCGCTCTGACAATGGCGCCGCGCGCCAGGCAAGCGCTAAGCGCAACGATTTCCTCAGGCATGTCTTGCAGGCTCGCTATGGAGTCCTCCATTAGGCGGCCGAGCTGAATCGTCACCAGCTTCCCTTCCTTTGCGAACGCAAGTGAGACTTGCAGGCGCACTCCACCGTTCAGCGGCACCCATCCTGAAACCTGCCGGTGAGACTGCACATACTCTCCGGCTGCGATCTCCGAGCTGTCAGGCACGCCTGCGATATCCTGAGCCTGTGGCGCACCTGACGGCAGCAGCGTCAGCATATCCCGCCTGAATTCGTCCAGCGCTTCATGCTTGAGCGCATACAGCCGGAAGTTGCCTTCCTTCTTTACGGTCACAAGCCCAAGCTCTGCGAGGCGTGAGAGATGGTGGGAGCAGGTGGCAGGCGATATG
>JAGGTK010000050.1 GCA_021163765.1 bacterium | reverse complement strand
GCTGAAGCCCGGCGCAGTGGTGAGCGACGTAGCGCGTCCGCCGGACATCAGCCCGAAAGCCGCAGCCGAGCGCCCGGACGTCCTGGTAATCGAGTCAGGCGAGGTTCAGCTCTTCCCCGGCGCGCGCCTGACCACCGACCTGGGACTGCCCGAAGGAGTCATTTACGCGTGCCTTGCTGAGACGATATTGCTGGCGCTGGAAAAGCATTACGACCATTTCACGCTTGGGCGCGATATTTCCGAGGAGAAAGTAAGATTTATAAACGAGCTTGCGGACAAGCACGGGATGAAGCTTGCCGCGATACGGTCGTTCGGTAAAGAACTCAGCGGCGAAGACATTCTGGCAGTTCGCCAGCGGGCGGATGACGCACGCGGGGCTGCGGGCGGAGGGGTGTAACGCGGCGATGCTGTTCTGGCGCAAGAAACCGCAGCCTGATTACATTATCGTGGGCCTGGGTAATCCCGGCCCCGAATACGAGCGCACTCGGCACAACGTGGGCTTTATGGCAGCGGACGCGCTGGCGGGGATGTTCCCACATCCACGCTGGCGCTACCGCTGGAGCAGCCTGGCGGCTGAACTCGCCGTTGACCCCGCCAGGGCACTCGTGCCACCGCCCGGTGTCGAAGCCGAAGAGATTGAGCGAATCCGCGAAAGATGCGGAGCCGATAAGCGCCACTTGCTGGTTATCAAGCCGCAGACGTACATGAACCGGAGCGGGCGCGCGCTGGCAAGGGTGGTGCAGGCCAATCCGACCGTGCCGTTCGTCGTGGTTTCGGACGACGTGAATTTGCCCTGGGGGAAGCTAAGGCTTCGCGAACGCGGGAGCGCGGGCGGACACAAGGGGCTTGATGACATCATCCGTGCGCTTGGCGGTATGGAGGATTTCGCCCGCATTCGCATAGGTATCGGGGGCGGGGAGCTTGAGGATGTCAGCGACTACGTGCTTGAGGAGCTTGCCAGCGATAAGCTGGCGGACGCGCGGCGCTTTGCCACCGCTGCGGCGCTAAAGGCGCTGGAGATTGCCTGTGTCGGATATGAGGCTGCGGTGTCCAGCGGCTTCGCGCTTTAAGCTGCACCCGGGCGGCGGCGGGGCTTCTTCATTCCTCTGCTACAATAGTTGGACTTCTACGTAAGGAACCGAGATGAACCAGGAACCAATCTTCGGACGCATCGTAACTGCGGTTGTCACCCCCTTCGACAGCCGCGGCAACATTGACTACGTATCGGCCAAGTACCTGGTCGGGCACCTCGCCGATAACGGCAGCGATGCCGTAGTTGTGGCGGGCACGACCGGTGAAGGCGCCGCGCTAAGCGAGGAGGAGCGCATCGAGCTCTTCACCTTCTGGCGCGAGAACGCGCCGGAGAAGATGAAGGTCATCGCCAACACGGGAACCAACGTAACCAAAGATTCCGTTGCGCTCACCGAGGCGGCGACCAAGGCGGGCGTGGACGGCGTAATGGCCGTGATGCCCTACTACAACAAGCCCAACCAGGAAGGGCAGGTGCGCCACTTCCGCATGGTCGCCAACGCCACCGACAAGCCGGTGCTTCTCTACAACGTGCCGTCGCGCACCGGCGGCTCGCTGACACTGGAAGCCGTCTACGAGCTTTCCGGCGTCAGTAACATCGCGGCCGTCAAGGAGGCGAGCGGCAACCTTGACTTTGTCAGCAGCATCGTTAAGAACGCGCAAGGCGATTTCGCGGTGTATTCCGGCGACGACAGCCTGACGCTGCCGATACTTTCAGTGGGCGGCGTGGGGGTGGTCAGCGTCGCATCGCATCTCGTGGGCAAGCAGCTTGGAGATATGGTGCGCGCTTATGTGAGCGGCGACGTTATCCACGCCCGCGACATCCACCTGAAACTCCTGGGGATATTCAAGGCGCTCTTCACGACGACGAATCCCATCCCGGTGAAGACCGCGCTGTCCCTCATGGGGCTGATCTCCGAGCAGTTCCGGCTGCCAATGACGCGTGCCGACGAGAGCGTGAAGCAGCAGCTCATCGGCGTAATGAACGAGCTGGGGCTGTTCCCCGGCATCCCCGCAGGCAGTGCGTAAACGATGACTACACCCGCCGAGCTTCTGGACGCGCTATCAGAGCAGATCCGCGCCTGCAGGCTCTGCAAACTCGGCGAAAGCCGACTTAACGCCGTGCCGGGAGAGGGCGGCGCGCAGGCGAAAGTGATGTTTGTCGGCGAGGCGCCGGGCGCGGACGAGGATGAGCAGGGCCGCCCGTTCGTCGGGCGCGCGGGAAAGCTCCTCCGCAAGCTCATCGAGCATATCGAGCTGGAGGAGGGCGAGTATTTCATCGGCAACGTCTTGAAGTGCCGCCCGCCTGGCAACCGCGATCCCGAAACCCTGGAAATAGAGGCGTGCAAGCCGTGGCTGTTCGCCCAGATGGCGGTGATAAAGCCGCTCGTAATCGTCCCGCTGGGTCGCTTCGCGATGACCCTGCTGCTCGGCCCGAAGCTGCAGATTGGCAAGGTGCGCGGCACGGTCATCGAGCGCGACGGGCAGGTGTTTATGCCCACATACCATCCCGCGGCCATACTGCGCAGCCCGCGCTACCAGAAGGTCATCGTTGCGGACTTTGAGAAGCTCGCGCGGCTGATACTGGAGCTTGAGCCATGCTAAAGGCGATACTGCTGGACCTCGGCGGGACGCTGTGGGACGATTACGCGTCCGAGCTTGCGCTGTGGGCGGATATGCGCGGGGAGCTTGCCCGGCGCGGCGTGGAGTTTTCCGACGAGGAATTCGAGGAGCTGATAAACCGCTGCATTGACGCCTACGCGCCCAGCCTTACGCGCGCTATTTTGTGGCGCGCGCTTGACGGCGACCGTGACGCCTACGAGCAGGTGCTGCGCAAAATCATCGGACGGTTCAAGGCGCGGGTGGTTGAGGACTTCAGCTCAATGGGCACGCTGTATCCCGGCGTGCGCGAGTTATTGGAAGAGCTGAAGGGCAGCTATAAGCTCGCGGTGGCGTCCAACAACTTCACCGAGGCGCACAAGTGGCTGAAGGGCTTCGGGCTTGACGGGTATTTCGACTTCGTGGGGCTGTCCGAGGAGGTCTGGCTGTTCAAGCCGGACACGCGCTTTTACGACCTGATACTGGAGCGCATCGGCGTGGAGGCGAAAGACGCTATGATGGTGGGGGACCGGCTGGACAACGACATCTTCCCGTGCAACCGGATGCGGATGGTGACGGTGCGCGTGCTATCGCCGCCGTGGGACCGCCAGCAGCCCCGCTACCACAGCGATTTGCCCGATTACACGATTGAGAAGATTGCGGAGCTGAGGGATGTGCTCGAGCGGATGGAGAAGAACTGAAGACACCGTTCCGCGCCACGCACGCTGCGATATCCTGCTACGCTCGCCGCGACTTCGCCCGCCGCATCCCTAATGCCCATATCCTTTGCCGCGCTCCTTCAACCAAAGGGCTGGCGCGGGTATAATACTCTTAACCTTATGCCAAGCGGGGAAACTATGCTCGTTCGCTTTGCCCTGACTTTAGTCCTGCTCATCGTGGCGCTTAGCGCCCCGGCGCTCTCCGGCACCGTGCGGGTGCACGACAACCAGCTCATCGTGAAGATGGCGGCCGGTCGCCAGGCTTCGGCGCTGGAAACGCGCGGCGCGAAATCGGTGAGCCGCGTGCGCAGCCTGCGCCTTTCATACGACACCTACGAGATTGTCCGCGTGCCCGAAGGCGAGGACCCGTTTGAATACGCGCGGCAGCTCGAGGACTCGGGGCTGGTGGAGTTCGCCTACCCCAACGTTATCAAGACGGTGACTTCGCTGGAGGAGCTCGAGGCGGGCCCGTCGTTCACCCCCGACGACACGTACCTGCTCAACCCGTATTCGTCTTTCGCCCAGGCGTGGGAGAACCCGCGCGCGTGCCAGTGGGGGCTTTTGTGGACCAACGCGCCGCTGGCGTGGCATTACACGACGGGAACGAGCAACGTCGTCGTGGCGATGATCGACACGGGAATCAAGTTTGAGCACCCGGAAATCCAGGGGCGGCTGTGGGTGAACGCCGACGAGATACCCGGCAATGCCATTGACGACGACGGGAACGGCTGGGTGGACGACATTTACGGCTACGACTTCTCCACCTATAACGTGGAGCAGCAGACCGGCGGCGACCCCGACCCGGCGGATACGCAGCCAGACGCCAGCGCGCACGGCACCGCGACGGCAGGCATCATCGGCGCGGCTTCCAACAACGGCATGGGCATTGCCGGCGTTGCAGGCGGCGGGCGCGGCAGCGATACAGGCGTCAGGCTGATGATTCTGCGCGTTGGCACCAATGCCAACATCACGGTGGATGCTGAAATCGCGGCCCTCGACTACGCGGCGCAAAACGGCGCCAGGATAATTAATATGAGCTTCGGCGGGCCGACGGGCGGGCCGCCGGAAGCCAACGCCATCGCGCGCGCCTGGAACGCCGGCGCGCTCATCATCGCCGCTGCGGGCAACTATCCCGCAGGCAACCCCGACGGCATTGACCTGCCGGCCGGCTTCGACGAGGTTATCGCCGTTGGCGCGACCACGATATTCAGCAGCCGCACCGTCTACCCCACCACGCTGCTTATTCCGGAAACGGTTGCGGACTACAGCAAGGTCGGGCCGGAGCTGGAGCTCGTCGCGCCCGGCACGCATATCATCACGCTTCTGGGCTCGTCGGGTTACACCACAGACAGCGACATCCAGTTCAAGGGCACCAGCGCCTCAACGCCCATCGTCAGCGGCTTCGCCGCGCTGCTGGCAAGCTACCTGCCGAGCCACACCAACCAGCAGCTCCGCTCTATGATGCACAACTCGGTGGTGGACCTGGGGCGGCGCGGATTCGACGAGGACTACGGCTACGGGCGCATTGATATGGTGAAGGCCTTCCGGGACTACGAGCCGCCGGAAGTTGAGCTTGTCGGCGACGCCAACGGGGACGACGTGGTGGACAAAAACGATGTTGCTGTGCTGGCAGATCCCAGGCACTATGGCAAGCAGAACGGCACTCCCGGCTACATGCCCCGCGCGGATACAAACAAGGACGACGTTATTGACGAGCTGGACATCTTCCTCATCGGGCTGAACTACGGCAAAACCCGCGACGACCTCTAACCGCCGGGGTAGCGGCGGATTTGTTGTTCCGGGTGCTCTGCGCGCACGAGCCCTATCCATTCCTCGACCGTGTGTTCGCCGATTACGATGCCCCCTTCAAGCTCCGCCAGCGGCACGAGCACGAAAAGCCTGCGAGTGGCTTCCGGATGCGGGATGACAAGGGCGGGTGTCAGCAGCGTAAGCTGCCCGTAGAGGATGATGTCAATATCCAGCGTTCGATCGCGCGGTTGCCCCCCCCTGCCCGCATCGCTTTCTCGGCCGAACTCGCGCTCGATGCGCTGGCACTGCTCTAAAAGCTGCGGCGGCGGCAGGCTCGTGTGCAGCCGCACTGCGCAGTTGAGGAACCAGTGCTCGGAGGCAAATCCCACCGGGCCGGTCTCATAGAAGCCGCTCACGGCGGCGACTTCGGTGTGCTTAAGCTTGCCCAGCTCGTTTATCGCGCCGCGCAGCGCTGCCTCGCGCTCACCCAGGTTCGCCCCCAGCGATAGATACGCCTCGTGCATCAGCAAATGATAGCACGCGAAGCTCTCTTTCGCGTTACGGGCTTTTACTCCTCGTATCTCCCGCCAAGGTGTTCCGCAAGGAATTTCTCGGCGCGGCGATAAAAATCCAGCCGGTTCTCCGGGCGGTAAAAGCCGTGCCCTTCGTTTTCGTAGACGACGTATTCCACCGGCACGCCGCGCGCCCGTAAAGCTTCCACGAACTGGTCGCTTTCCGACTGCAACACGCGCGAGTCGTTGGCGCCCTGAGCGATGAGCAGCGGAGCGCGTACGTTGTCCGCGAAATACAGCGGGCTTCGGCTGCGCAGGAAATCCATCTCGGCGCGCTCTTCTTCTGTCCACTCGGACTCCGGCTTAATTTCTCCGGCTTTATCTCCTTCAGTGTAGCGGGCTATCTTTCCTAGTCGCAGAAGCCAATGATGTTGTGCACTCTTCTGGTAGGAAGATAAGTTGCTTAAGAACGTGATAAGGCTTGACGGTCCGAACATATCCACGCCACAGACGTACAATTCCGGAGTGAACGTGATTCCTGCCAGAACAGCATAGCCGCCATAGCTCTTACCGTAGATGGCAACGCGCTCCGGGTCGGCGATGCCCTGCGTAATCGCCCACTTCACAGCATCGGTAAGGTCGTCCTGCATCTTCCTGCCGCACTCACGGTTACCCGCGTTGAGAAAGCTCTTGCCGTATCCGGTACTACCGCGGTAGTTCACCCGCAGGCAGGCGTATCCGCGGTTGGCCAACCATTGCGCCTCCGGGTCAAGTTCCCAGTAATCGCGTGCCCAAGGACCGCTGTGCACCTTGAGAATCATGGGTCCCGGCCCTACCTGACCACGCGGCACTGTGAGGTAGCCGTGAATTATCAGCCCATCCCGCGCAGTGAGTTTTATAGGTTTTAGCGGTACTAAGGGCTGGTGCACCATGGCTTCGTTTACGTAGAACGTCAGCTTACATTCATAGGTTTGTCGGCAGTATGTGTAGTAGGCGTTCGAGCTATCATCATTCACAACTAACACAAGCCAGGTTTGGTCATCGAGGGACCGGTGCATCATCCAGATATCGCCATTAACAACAGCTTGAAGGCGCTCTAAGTCGGACTTCATTCTGCTACTGAGCGCCTTCCAGTGAGTCCTGTCTTTAGAGAAGGCTACCGCATCAGGCGTGTGAGTAACGGGATTTATAGTGTAGAAACGAATGTCGCAGCTAGGGTCTTCTGTGAGCACCATGCTCTGCCCCGTTTCCGAGCACCACTCAACTAGTGCAGTAGTATCACGGTTGCGGCTATCTAGCATGTACAGCCCGAAATTGTCCGGCGTGAAGCAGATAGGCTCGCTTGACATTGAGTCTTCAGCATCCCAAATTAAGACCGACTCGAAGGGTCCTTCGTTACCCTCACGCAACATAAGTGTCAGGCTGCCATCCATCTCGCTGCGCACGTATCCGCGCACGTTTAGCTCCCAGTCAACAAGCCAACCCGGATAAAGCGTTATCCCGGATTCACCTTGAGCGGCAAGTTCTATCTCACCCGTTCGCACGTTCAGCAGGTACGCGTCAAGAACGCTAGGGTCGCGTAAATTCAGCCCGATGACCAGCTCGTCCGGCCGTTCCGGGATGCTGCCGAAGATGCGCGCCATTATGCGGTGACCGTCCTCTGCGTCCTGCGGTGTAAGAAGCTTCACCTCGCCGCTCTCCACATCCACTGAGAAAAGCCGGTGATTACCGTCACCCTCCCGGTCCTGCTGGTAAACCACGTGCTCATTGTTGTAGGCCCACTGATAAGCCCATATGCCCCGACCATCGTCTCTAGTCAGGGGACGGTCGTCTTCTGCGCCGACTGTGCGTATCCAGATGTTGTAAACTCCTCTATATGGGGCGACATAGGTGAGATGCTTCCCGTTAGGGGATAGCCTGGGATCGACTCTGTCTACATTGCCAAATAGTACTGCACGTGGGATAAGGTGAGTTTTTGACCTTTTAACTTTGTTCGGCAAATCTTTCATATTTGCAGGTTTGAAATGTCCCATGGGTTTAGTAAAATTAGAAATATTCTAGCATCCCGGAGCGCGATTTTAGCTCCTGAATGTCCGAATATCGCCTGCCCATCAGACGCCGTGCGACCGCACACGCCAGCATCCGTCGTGGACGCTATACACCATCGCTTCATTTTGACTAGAGACGCGGGATGACGTGCGCGAAAACCTTCGCAGCCAAAATTTGGCCGGTATTCGGCTAGTACGCTGTTACCGGCAGTCCTGATACACCGTGCGGGTAAGTGCTACTCTACACCGCCGGGAGCAGTACATCCGCATATGCATTCAGGAGTGACCATGCCGTCGCATCCATCTATCAACGGCGAATCGTACCTATTGCCAGTTGATGCTTGGCAACAGGTGCTGCCAGGGGATTCCATTGTTGGAAAGCCAGCCTTGGAGTAGAAAAGCTGACGATCGTCCCACCCGTACAAGAATAAAGTGAACGTTCCGTTGTCCGCTTGCCAACCAGGGAAACCGTCGCTAGTGTACACCTGATAGCAGTTTGGATTAGGACAGGGCACGTAACCTTCATTGCAGGTTCCAGACATTCTTCTCACCTCCTTCCGTCAAAATTATGAGTGTTCGTCCACCCTCGCGAGGCCCAGTGCATCCAGTAAGTAAGTAACAATCGCTTTCATACATCCGTGCGATTGAATCAGTCTGAAACCCCTTCAACAGCAGCTGACACAATCACGGGACCTAACCTCCTTTCACTGGGATACAGACTTACCCGAGTCAAGTCTGGATGTGACACGCCAGTCAGATGTTCGAGATGGAGCTTCAGTACTTTCTCCCATCGAGGAATTGAGATAAAGCACCTACTGCTTAGGCTCCGCGACTTAAATCTGGAGATGAGACATCCTCCTCTGCACGCGGGATATGCCAGACAATCAGTGCATATGGGATCTTGAGAAACGTCAAATCCCAGATACCTGGACTCCAGAGCTTTGTCCGGGAAATCAGTCGCAAGTATGTTCCCGACGATTTCTCCCGCATCGCCGAATGCCAATGCGCACTTGTAGAGTTCCCCACGCGGACCCACTAGGAATGAGTCTGGGCGCTTTGCAGTACATTGCATGAAATTCGCAGGAATAAGAACACTTCTGTACTTGTAAGCGTGCAACTTCTCTCTCATCTCTGGGTCAGTTATAAGTCCGATTAGGGTATCTTCGTACAAGGAATGGCTAATCTCTTGGTTTGTGACGAACTCCTTCGAGTCGACATAGCCGAATCCTTCAAAGCACGAAACCATTGCCAAGTTAACATCGAGCTTCCCAAGCAGACCACGGTCATCGAGAAGAGATAGAAAATCGTGCAAGGACTCGTGGTTTCGTGATGTAAGGTTAACACGGACCTTTATGGGGATGACATCGCAGTACTTCTCGATGTTCGCCATTATCCGTTCCCACGATGGGCTGTCATCCTTGAATATGCGCGTTCTGTTGTGGTGTTAAGGCAGAGTATCTACGGTCACTTGCGCGTGTTTGATATTGAGTTCCCGAAGTATCGAGACTGTTGCGTCATTCAACAATGTACCGTTTGTTATGATTCGGTGCCAGGTTTCTACATCGTGCTTCTCCGCTAACTTCTGTATCTGCCTTCCCAGCCTGAGAATGATCTCAGGTTCTAGAAGCGGCTCGCCTCCATACCAGCAGAAGCTCGCGATCTTCTTCTCAGGAAACGTAGGCCGAAGATACTTGATGATGGCTTCCTGGACTTCTTCACTCATTACACCTTTCTCAGCAACATGGTGCTGACCACAGTAAACGCAGGCCATGTTGCAGTTATATGTTGGCGCAATCCATAACTCCATATACTCTGGATGGCCAAACCTGTTCTGCATCTCCTCCATCCGCACAATCTCTAATTCAGATGTTTGCTGAGGTAGAATGAAACCGCCAGCTTGAAGACCCTCGCCGAGCTTCCCGGATTCAAAAAGGCTGTCCGGCTCATTTTCACGGATCGCGTGCCGGAACTTCTCAAGCATCATCCTGTTTACTATGATTACCTGTCTTGTCGTGATGTTTTCGATAGCATACTGCTCTTTGTCTGCCAAGCGATATGCAACTAGATAGTTGCCCATCTTGAGTGCTTGCCCGTCCATAACCTTCGACTGGTTCCTCGCGGCGGGGTAAACGCTCCTTGTCCCCGGCCTGAACCCACCCTGTCCGCGTGAGTTGCATATAGTATACCTTCTATACCCTACTCCGACAAGGGGTCAGGGCAAGGAATACGGGATTTGGGCAGGACACAGAAGGGCGATTCGTGAATCGCCCCTACAAGAGACTGCTTGGAGAAGCTTCACCGCGCCTTCGGGTAGAATAGCCGTGTGAGGAAGCGCTGGGAGTCCATACTGCGCTCCGTGCCGCACGCGCCGGGCGTCTACGAATTCAAGGACGAAACCGGCCGCCCGCTTTACATCGGCAAGGCGGTTGACCTGCAGGACCGCGTGCGCCAGTACGTTTCGCAGACCGACAGCCGCGCCGCGATGGTGCGCCGGCTGATGAAGCGCGCGCAGGACCTGAGCTTCATCGTCACCGACAGCGAGTATGACGCGCTCGTGCTCGAAGCCAACCTCATCAAGCAGTTCCGGCCGCATTACAACGTGATGCTCAAGGACGACAAGTCGTTTCCCTACGTGAAGCTCACGCGCGAAAAGTTCCCGCGCGTGCTGCTGACGCGGACGTGGGTGGCCGACAAGGGCTCCTACTGGGGGCCGTTCACCAACGTGCGCGACGCCCTTTTACTCCTCGTATCTCCCGCCCAGGTGCTCCGCCAGGAATTTCTCGGCGCGGCGGTAGAAATCCAGCCGGTTCTCAGGGCGGTAGAAACCGTGGCCTTCGTTTTCGTAGACGACATACTCCACCGGCACGCCGCGCGCCCGTATTGCTTCCACCATTTGGTCGCTTTCGGATTGGGTCACGCGCTGGTCGTTAGCGCCTTGGGCTATCAGCAGCGGCGCTCGCATGTTATCCGAGAAATACAGCGGGCTGCGGCTGCGCAGGAACTCCATTTCGGCACGCTCATCATCCGTCCATTCGTCGTCAGGCTTGACCTCGCCAGCCTTTTCTCCCTCGGCATAACGCGGAAGCTTGCCCACGCGAAGGTCCCAGTGATGACGCCGGTTCAACTGGTATGGGGGAAGATTAGCGAGATGAGTTATAAGGCTTGATGGTCCGAACATATCCACTCCGCAGGCGTAAAGCTCCGGTGTCGATGTGACGCCTGCCAGCACCGCGTAGCCTCCATAGCTCATGCCATAGATGGCGATGCGTTCCGGATCAGCTATGCCTTCAGCAATCGCCCAGTTTACCGCGTCGGTAAGGTCGTCTTGCATCATGCCGCCCCATTCACGATTGCCAGCGTTGAGGAACTCCTTGCCGTATCCGGCGCTGCCTCGGTAGTTGACCTGCAGTACGGCGTAGCCTCGGTTTGCAAGCCACTGGACCTCCGGATTCAGCCCCCAGTAATCCCGCGTCCACGGTCCGCCGTGCACGTTGAGCACCATCGGCCCGGGCGCTTCCCAGTTGTACGGCAGGCTCAGATAGCCGTGTATGGTCAATCCATCACGGGCGGCAAAGCTGATTGGCTCCATCGGTACCAGCGGCTGCCCCGCCATCGCTTCGACCATGTAGAACAGAAGCTCCATCTCCCCTGTTTCGCGCTGATACGTATAGTAGGCTGCAGGGCGGTTGTCACTCACTGCGAACACAAGCCACACGCGATCGTCCAGAGAGCGATGATATATCCAGATGTCGCCGTCGGTCTGAGCCTGCAGCCGCTCCAGGTCTGAACTCATATCATCATTCAGCCCTCGCCACTCAAAACGCTCACCGGCAATCGCTACAGCGTCAACTTCGTGCGTGGCCGGATTCGTTGTTTGAAAGCGGGCGTCATATAAGGGGTTAGCCGCTAGTATCCTGCGTTCACCTGTTTCCGGATACCATTCCACGAGCGCCGCAGTGTTTCGGTTGCGGCTATCGAACATGTACAGCCCGCGATTATCGGGTGTGAAGCCGATGGGCTGGCTGGTCATCGAGTCCTCGGAGTCCCAAGTGATGACCGGCTCAAACTCGCAGTCATTGCCCTCGCGCAGCATAAGCGTCAGGCTGCCATCAAGCTCGCTGCGCACATAGCCGCGTACGTTTAGCTTCCAGTCAACGAGCCAGCCGGGATAAAGAGTGATGCCGCGTTCACCTTGAGCGGCAAGTTCAAGCTCGCCCGTTCGCACGTTGAGCAGATACGCATCATGTACGCCGGGATCGCGTAGATTCAGCCCGATGACAAGCTCGTCAGGCCGCTCCGGGATGCCGCTGAAGATGCGCGCCATTATGCGGTGACCGTCCTCTGCGTCCTGCGGCGTGAGCAGCTTAACCTCCCCGGTATTGATGTCCACCGAAAACAACCGATGATTATCATCACCCTCCCGGTCCTGCCGGTAGATAACCTGCTTGCTGTTGTACGCCCACTGGTACGACCAGATACCGCGCCCGTCGTCCTTCGTTAGCGGCCGGTCGTCTTCTGCGCCCACGGTGCGTATCCAGATGTTCCCCACATCCTCGTAGGGTGCCACGTATGTTAGGTACTTGCCGTCCAGCGAAAGTTGCGGAGCCATCTTGTCGGGATTACCGAAGAAAACCTCGCGCGAAATCAGGGGAACTTCCTGCGTCGACCACTCAGCTCCCATTACTCTCTCCTCCTTTCCCAGCACAGAATACGCTACGAGCAGGATAATTGAACATGCAAAAAGCCCCATGAACGCTTTGCCAGTCGTCATGATATAACACCTCCCTCAGAGCAATGTATGAACGGAAGCGCACCACAATTACTCGTTTTCGCGCGAGTAAATCTTACACCGTACAACCCAATTTCCATAAAAGGGTTGTAAGTCTGTGCACGCGCGGGATGGTCAAGGATGAATTACTCGACTCCCGGTGACTCGTTACATCCGAAGCAGCCCGGGAACATAGGCACTCCCCCACAAGCCTGAATCACGGGGGAATCGTACCTGTTGCCTGTAGATGCTTGGCAGCAAGTACTGCCGGGAGACACATTAGTAGGAAACGGACCCCAATTATAAATGAGCTGGCGGTCATCCCAGCCATACAAGAATAGCGTATATGTACCGTTATCCTTCTGCCATCCTGGAAAGCTATCACCTGTATACGCTTGGTAACAAGTGGGTTCCGCGCATGGTACTTCATACGTCTCATCATAGGTTCCTGACACTTTAATCACCTCCTTTGTTTGTTTAGTGAATATTCTCATCCGTTGTCTAGAATCTCAGCATGCCGTATAGGCATGCCCCAACGGCTTTTGTGCAATCGCGCGGTCAAGTCAACATGAAACCTCGTCAGCTACGGATTGAATCATTACCGTCCCCAACCTCCTATCACGCGGATAAAGGCATATTGGATTCAGCTTTGGAATCCGCGCTCCAATCATCTGTTCAAGACGGATTCTAAGTACTTTCTCCCAACGAGGAACTGAGATGAAACACCGATTCCTCAGACCTTGGGATTTCAACCTGGAAACGAGGCATCCTCCTCTGCACGCGGGATATGCCAGGCAATCAGTGCATACAGAATCCTGTGAAATATCAAATCCCAAATACCTGGACTCCAGGGCTTTATCCGGGAAATCAGATGCAAGTATGTTCCCGACGATTTCTTGGTCATCGCCAAATGCGAGTGCACACTTGTACAACTCTCCACGTGGCCCTACAACGAATGAGTCTGGTATTTTCGCTGCACACTGCATGAAATTGGTGGGAATAATAACGCTTCTAAACTTCTCCGCGTGTAGTTTCTCTTTCATCTCTTTGTCATTCATGAATCCTATGAGAGTGTCCTCGAACAAGGAATAGTCAATTTCCTGATCTGCAGCAAAGCCGTCCAAGTCAACGTAATCGAAACCTTCGAAGCACGAAGCAATAGCTAAACTGACATCGATTCTCTCAAGCAGATTACGGCTCTCTAACAGTTCCAGGAATTCGTCTAGACACTCATGATTTCGCGCGGTCAGATTGACTCGTACCTTTACTAGGATATCATGGCAGTACTTCTCAATATTCGCCATAATAATTTCCCACGATGGGCTGCCATCCTTGAATACTCGCAATCTGTTGTGGTGTTGAGGTAGAGTATCTACGGTTACTTGTGCGTGCAGGATATTCAATTCCCTAAGAATCGATACTGTTGAGTCATTTAGCAGTGTGCCGTTAGTGATGATTCGGTGCCAGGTTTCTACATCGTGTTCCTCCGCCAACTTCTTTATTTGCCTTCCCAGCTTGAGAATGATCTCAGGTTCCAGCAGTGGCTCGCCGCCGTACCAACAAAAGCTCGCAATCTTCTTCCCAGGAAACGTAGACCGAAGATACTTGATGATGGCTTCCTGGACTTCTTCACTCATTACACCTTTCTCAGCAACATGGTGCTGACCACAGTAAACGCAGGCCATGTTGCAGTTATATGTTGGCGCAATCCATAACTCCATATACTCTGGATGGCCAAACCTGTTCTGCATCTCCTCCATCCGCACAATCTCTAATTCAGATGTTTGCTGAGGTAGAATGAAACCGCCAGCTTGAAGACCCTCGCCGAGCTTCCCGGATTCAAAAAGGCTGTCCGGCTCATTTTCACGGATCGCGTGCCGGAACTTCTC
Source organism: bacterium (assembly GCA_021163765.1). GTDB lineage: Bacteria > 4484-113 > 4484-113 > 4484-113 > 4484-113 > JAGGTK01. The sequence continues at coordinate 5,864 of JAGGTK010000050.1, read as the reverse complement.
AAGCATCATCCTGTTTACTATGATTACCTGTCTTGTCGTGATGTTTTCGATAGCATACTGCTCTTTGTCTGCCAAGCGATATGCAACTAGATAGTTGCCCATCTTGAGTGCTTGCCCGTCCATAACCTTCGACTGGTTCCTCGCGGCGGGGTAAACGCTCCTTGTCCCCGGCCTGAACCCACCCTGTCCGCGTGAGTTGCATATAGTATACCTTCTATACCCTACTCCGACAAGGGGTCAGGGCAAGGAATACGGGATTTGGGCAGGACACAGAAGGGCGATTCGTGAATCGCCCCTACAAGAGACTGCTTGGAGAAGCTTCACCGCGCCTTCGGGTAGAATAGCCGTGTGAGGAAGCGCTGGGAGTCCATACTGCGCTCCGTGCCGCACGCGCCGGGCGTCTACGAATTCAAGGACGAAACCGGCCGCCCGCTTTACATCGGCAAGGCGGTTGACCTGCAGGACCGCGTGCGCCAGTACGTTTCGCAGACCGACAGCCGCGCCGCGATGGTGCGCCGGCTGATGAAGCGCGCGCAGGACCTGAGCTTCATCGTCACCGACAGCGAGTATGACGCGCTCGTGCTCGAAGCCAACCTCATCAAGCAGTTCCGGCCGCATTACAACGTGATGCTCAAGGACGACAAGTCGTTTCCCTACGTGAAGCTCACGCGCGAAAAGTTCCCGCGCGTGCTGCTGACGCGGACGTGGGTGGCCGACAAGGGCTCCTACTGGGGGCCGTTCACCAACGTGCGCGCCGTGCGCTCGACGCTCAAGTTCGTCGCCGGCCTGTTCAACGTGCGCACGTGCAGCCTGGAAATCGACGGCAAGAAGCGCTACCCGAAGCCGTGCCTGGACTACCACCTGAAGCTGTGCTCCGCGCCGTGCGTGGGATACGTGAGCGCCGACGACTACCGGGCGCAGTGCGATGCGCTGGCGAAATTTTATTCCGGCAGCTACGCTGACGTGCAGGCGGCGCTGAATAAGCGGATGAAGCTTGCGTCCGAGCAGCTTCGCTACGAGCAGGCTGCGCGCTACCGCGACCTGCTGCGCTCGCTGGAAAAGGTGATACACAAGTCGCACGTCGTCGCCGGCCGGGGCGTGGACGCGGACGCGCTGGGCTTCGCCGCAAGCGGCGACGCGCTGATGGTGCTGCTGTTGCAGGTGCGCGACGGTCGGCTCATCGGCGACCGCGAATTCGCGCTGGCAAACGAGGCCGAGCGCACGCGCGAAGAGCTGCTCGCGGACTTTGTGAAGCTCTACTACTTCCACCCGACGAACGTGCCGCCGGAAATCATACTGCCGTTTATGCCCGCCGAATGGGAGCTGCTCACGCGCTTTATCAATGAAAAGAAGGGCAGCGCGGTGAAGCTAATTGTGCCTAAGCGCGGGCGCAAGCGCGAGCTGGCGGAGCTTGCCGCGACCAACGCTGCGGAGCGCCTGCGCGCGCATCTCGTGCTGGCACCCAAATCCCGCGAGCCGGGAAACGCCGCGCGCATTATCGCCGAGGTGCTCAATATGGAGCGCCCGCCAAGGCGCATCGAAGGCTACGACATCTCCAACATCCAGGGGCGGCAGGCGTCGGGCGCGATGGTCGTGTTCATTGACGGGCGGCCCCAACCCGCGAGCTACCGCCTGTTTAACATCAAACTCAAGCAGACGCCGGACGACTTCGCCATGATGCGCGAAGTGCTGCGCCGAAGGCTGCTGCGGATGCTCACCGACGACAAGTGGGCGGAGGTTCCCGACCTGATACTGCTCGACGGCGGCAAGGGGCAGCTATCCAGCGTGCTTTCGGTGCGCGACGGGCTGATGGAGGACCCTTCGTTTTCCACCGAGCAGCGCGAAAGCCTGGAGCTATTGCGCATAGCCGCGCTCGCCAAGCGCGAGGAAACGCTCGTGTCAAAAGACAACGGCGGGTTTACCGAAGTGAAGCTCGACGAGACGAATCCGGGCCTATCGCTGCTGATTGCAGTACGCGACGAGGCGCACCGGTTCTGCCTGAAGCAGCATCGCGCGCGGCGGCAGAAAGCTGCGGTGCATTCGCTGCTGGACGAGATTCCCGGCGTGGGGCCGGTGCGGCGCAAGCGGCTGCTGAAACAGTTCGGGTCTCTGGAGAAGATGCGCGAGGCGGGCGTGGACGAGATTGCGCAACTTCCGGGCGTGAGCCTTGCGCTGGCGCAGCGCGTCTACGCGACGCTTTTAGAGGACGCGTTTGTGGAAATCGCCGTCGAGGAAGCCACCTTCCGCCGCCGCATGCGCCTGAGGCCGGTGGAGCCGGATGTGGAGGAGTAGTATCCTCCTACAAGCATAGTCCCGCAGGAATGAATCGCGCAGTGGTTAGACGATTCCTGGTTTCTCGTGCAGTTCGCCGCATTGTCGTTCGCGTAATGCTATTCAATCATCTTCTCCCACTCTTGGTCTGACAGCTGAATTCCCGTAAAAAGATTTTCGTCTGAGAATGCCAGCTTCACATCTACATCGGAGAAGGAAAACACAGCGTACTTCCCCGCCTCACGAACTGGATGACCGTTAAATAGTCCGGTAGAGAGCATTACGCTAATCGCCTTCTCCTTTTCCATGAACCACCGTAACTTCAGCCTTGAAATCAGCGGTCTGGGCGTATTTGTCTTAATCCGATTATCTTCGTCCGTTCGCACTCCTGTTGATACAAGATAAAGGACGTCCTTACTATCAAAGTTCAGCACAATGCCCTCTCCATAAGGTGAATGAAACTCCCATGTCTCTCCGCCGAAAAGCCCCGGTCGGGTCCAGAAGTTGAGGATGCAGAGTGCCTCCATACACTCGTCCCTCGACATTCCGGGAACAACAGTGAAGACGCCCGATAACCCGCGATCCTCGGAAGCAACAGCATCTGGTGTTGCTGCTTCCCATGGTTTTTCCAAAGACTTGATGAGCGCAAAGGCCTTTGACCACTTCACTGCAACCCATGTGAATGCTACAACAGCCAGCACACACCAAAGAACAATGCCGGTTACGGCAATGGCGCGTACCGTTTGGTTCTTAGTGAGAAGACCCTTCATATAACCTCCATCCCTGCCACACTGAACGCTCTTGACGAAGCAGTTAGAGCAGGTGCATCCACAACCGACGACTCTCTATCGACATGCAGCACACATCGATCTGCGTCTCCAAAAGGATTATGTTTTATCTGCACTCCCACCAGAGCGCTCCGCTGATCTCATTATAACAGGAACTAAGCCGGCTCACTCATACCGCAAACTGTCCACAGGGTCGAGGGTGGCGGCGCGGTAGGCGGGGAGCAGGCCGAACAGGATGCCCACGAGCAGGCTGTAAAGGAACGCGGTGACGACGGTGTGCGCCGTGATGATGAACGGCCAGTCGGCGCGCGAGCACACTATCCACACTCCGACGATGCCCAAGATGAAGCCCAGCACCTGGCCGCCGAAAACCTGCAGGAGGGTCTCGGTGAGAAACTGCACGAGGATGTCGCGCCGGCGCGCACCGACCGCGCGGCGCACGCCGATCTCGCGCGTCTGCTCCATCACGCTCATCAGCATCACGGTCATTATGAGAATCCCCGCGACGATCAGCGCGACGCTGGAGACGGATAGCATCACCACGGCGAATATGCGGAATGTGCCCTGCATCGTGCGCGTAATCTCCTTCATCGAGAACACCTGGAACTCGTCCTGGGCCTCCAGCTCCACGCCCTTCGCCCCGGCGAGGTCGGCCTTAGCTGCGGCGACTACATCCTCGCTGTCGAGGTCGTCGGGGTGCCGGATGGCGACGACGTGGATGTAGGGGAAGTCGAAGATGCGCTGCGCCGTACTCAGCGGAATAAACACGCGGTCGTCGAAGCTCTCGAAGCCTATGTGCCCCTTTTCCTGGAACGTGCCGACGACCGTAAAGCGCTCGCCCTTGAGCGCGACTTCTTCGCCGACCGCCCCACCCTCAGGGAAGAGCTTCTGCGCAATCTCATAACCCAGCACCATTACGCTCGCGCCCCGCGCAACGTCTTCGGCGGTGAACATTTTCCCGTCGGCGATGCGATAGGGGCGTATCTTCTGTATAAGCTCGTTGGTGCCGACGACGGTGGTGAACTTGCGCTTATCCTCGTGCGCCACGAACGCCGGCAGCGCCAGTATGGGCGTCGCGGTCTCCACGTAGGGACGGTCCTTTATCAGCTCGTAGTCGGAAAGCGGCAGGAAGGTCGCGGCGGTGCTGGACTGGCTGTCAAAGAAGTCCTCCTCCAGCTCGAAATAAGGCGTGACGAAGACCGTGTTTGCGCCCAGCTCGTTTAGCAGCCGCAGCGCCTGAGCCCGCGCGCTTTCGGATACGGAAATGAGCGCAAAGATGTTTAATACACCGATTCCAAAACCGAAACGCACCTACATAGTCGTAAGAAGGGTCGTGAGCTTGCGTGCCCGCAGGCGGCGAAACGCGTAGACTACAATCGCCTTGAACACGCCCTGATTATAGCCCGCACGTGGCAAATATGCGCAATTCGCGGATTCGCGGTAAAATATATGGCTAAGGGGTGGTCTATGGATGGACGTAACCCGAATGCAAAAGCACGGGAAAATCTACAACACGCGGGATCTGCTCAAAGCCGAGGTCGTTGACCTTGAGAGCGGCTCAGTTCTCGGAACCGTCATTGAGGCCATACTGAGCACACGCAAGGCGACCGTCGAGTTTCTGGGCGTTCTTCCTGTCGAGTGGCACAAGACTGGCCTGCTGCTGCGCACGGGCGACATCGTGGGCTTCGACGAAAGCGTAATCCTCATACCCAGCGCCGAGCGCCTGGTGAGCTATACCGAAAAGCAGATTAAGAAGGACTTCGTCTCATACAGCGAGCTAAACCGGCACACGCTGATTGACCAGAAAGGCCAGGTCTACGGCAATCCCGTGGGCGTCATATTCAACCAGTCAGGCCGCATTATCGCGCTCGAGGCGGAAAAGGACCTGGTGGTGCGGATGGTGACGCTCAGCGGCATCGTCGCAGTCGGCCCGCGCTATACGGTCGTGAACGTGGGCCCGGAAACCAGGCTGGAAGCAAAGCCTGCACAGCCACCCGCCGGCAAAGAAGCTCCCGACCCCGTCATCTTGCAGGCTGCGGCCGGGGAAGTGGTGGAAGAGGCGAAAGACGACTCGGGCAACGGCGAGGACGAGCCGTCGTCGCCGCTCTACCGCGAGCGGCAGATCCGCTATATGCTGGGCAAGCCCTCGCCGGTCACGCTGAACGGCCGCAGCGGGACGCCAGTCGTGACTTCCGGCGAAACCATATCCAGCGCGGTCATTAACCGGCTGATCGAGGAAGGCCTGCTGAGCCAGCTCTTCATCGCGCTGACCGTTGACCGGGACCATCTCGCCGGCGGCGACACCGAGCCGGGCCAGAGCTAGCGGCCCAACTAGCCTGCATCATGGGTTTCCATCCCGCCTAGCTGAACTGGCGGAGGAAGCGCATGTCGTTTTCGAAAAACATCCGCGCGTCCGGCACCTGGTAGAGCACCTGCGCCATACGCTCCACGCCGAAGCCGAACGCCCAGCCGCTGTACTCGCCGGGGTCGATATTGACGTTGCGCAGCACCTGCGGGTGCACCATGCCGCAGCCCATCACTTCGATCCAGCCGGTCTCCTTGCACACGCGGCAGCCCTTCCCTTCGCACATCGAGCAGGTCACAGCGAGTTCCGCGCCCGGCTCGACGAACGGGAAGTAGTCCGGGCGCAGGCGCGTTCGCGTCTCCGGCCCGAAGAACCTGCGCGCGAACTCGTCAAGTATCCAGCGCATATTCGCCATGGAGATGCCGCGCCCCACCTGCAAACCATCAGCCTGGTGGAAGGAAGACTTGTGGGTGAAGTTCCGGCGCACAGGTCGGCACATT
>JAGGTK010000002.1 GCA_021163765.1 bacterium | reverse complement strand
CCCAATGAGGGTTTTACTGCTCCTGCTGGCGACATCGCGCCCGGCCTGCCCAATGAGGATTCCCAGGCTCCATCCCCCAATCCCTCATCGCTAACCCCTGTAAGCGCGCGCGAATCTTCTCTTTCCGACAACCAACACTTGCCCGCCACACCGAAGGTGCCGGCGGGACCAGCAACCAACAACCGCGTATCGCCCAGGCCGCGCAAAAAGCGCCGCCGCACCCTTTACACCCTCGGCGCATCGCTTCGGCATGGCAACCATGCCGACAGCCCGGGGCGCTACCTATCGGGGAAATATTCGCTGGCTGCTGGCTACTGGCAATTGGCTACTCGTTCTGCCCCCGCATCTCCCACCTGAATCTAGGCCGCGCAAAAGGCGTGGCAGCGGGCCTTTTCGCCCCTTACGGCGGCAGCGCGGCATCGCGGATACGCTGCCGGAAAAAGGCGGAAAAAAGGGAGAGGGGGGGCTTTTGGCCCCCCCAGGCGAAATGTAGGGCTTTACCTTAGGAGGTTTGGGGTAGCTAACATTTTGAGTAGCCGCATATGTGGCAGGCAACGCAGCCGGAATCATGCACCAGCGCGCCGCCGCAATCGGGACACACGTCCACCATATTCTTGTAAAGGTTATTGATGACCGTCTGGCCGGGCGCGCGGGCTTCCTCGCTTTCGCGGCCGCCGTTGTCGGGCGGGTAGGCGACTGACGCGTCCGTTACGACATTATTGGGCGTAGGCGCCTTGCGCGGCGCGGGGTAGCGGCCGTTTATCTTGACGCCCTTGAACTCCAGGTAGCTTTCCACGGCCTTGGCGATGGCGTCGGGGCAGGAGCTGACGCGAACGCCGCCGGGCAGCATATGGGGCACGGGGCAGGCGATGCCGCGAAGCTGCTTGAGCACGCTTTCAATCGCGACGCCGGAGCGCAGCGCCAGCGAGATAAGGCGCGTGATGGCTTCGTTTTGCGCACCCGCGCACCCGCCGGCCTTGCCCATCTGGCTGAAGACTTCGAACGGGTGGCCGTCCTCGTCCTCATTGATGGTGACGTACATCTTGCCGCAGCCGGTCTCAATCGACGTTGTGGCGCCGGTGACGACTTTGGGGCGCGGGCGCGGCTTTATCGCCATGCCGGGCAGCGGGCGCTGCGAGGCTTCGGCAGCTTTGGCCTGGGTCTTGTTGACCTTGCCGATGTTGAGCACCTGTTCCTCGCGGCTGCCGTCCCGGTAGACGGTGACGCCCTTGCAGCCCAGCTTGTACGCCAGCAGGAACACCTCGCGCACGTCATCGGGCGTGGCCTCGCGGCGGAAGTTCACCGTCTTGCTGACCGCGTTGTCGGTATGGTCCTGGAACGACGCCTGCATGCGTATGTGGTACTCGGGCTCGATCTCGTGGCTGGTGACGAAGATGCGCCGCCACTTCTCCGGCACCTCGCTAAAGCCCTTGAGGTTGCCCTTCTGCGCGATCTCGCGCATCAACTCCTCGCTGTAAAAGTTTTCGCGCTTCGCAACCTCGACGAAGTACGGGTTGGCTTCGACGAGCTCGGTGCCGTCCATCACGTTTTTGACGTACACGACGGCGAACAGCGGCTCGATGCCGGAGCTGGCAGCGGCGAGCATCGAGATGGTGCCGGTGGGCGCGATGGTGGTGCGCGTGGCGTTGCGGTATTTTTTTTCGGTGCCGGCCCAGATACTTTTTTCCCAGAACGGGAACGGGCCGCGCTTTTCGCCGAGATAGAGGCTCATCGCGTCGGCTTCGCGCTGGATGAATTCCATCACGTCGCCGCCGAGCTTCACCGCGTCTTCGGAGTCGTACGGGATCTCAAGCTGGAACAGCATATCCGCCCAGCCCATCAGTCCCAGCCCGATCTTGCGGTTGCCGCGCACCATTTCGTCGATTTTAGGCAGCGGGAACGAGTTCGCGTCCACCACATTGTCCAGGAAATGGATGCTGCTGCGGATGATACGCTTCAGCTTGTCCCAGTCCACCTCCTTGTCGGCGGTGACGCACTTGCCGAGGTTCAGCGAGCCCAGGTTGCACGCCTCGTACGGCAGCAGCGGCTGCTCACCGCAGGGGTTGGTCGCCTCGATTGCGCCGATTTCCGGCGTGGGATTGTCGCGGTTGATGCGGTCGAGGAAGACGATGCCCGGCTCGCCGTTGAGCCACGCGTGGTTCACGATGAAGCCAAACACCTTGCGCGCGTTGAGCCGCTTGACTTCCTTTTTCGTGTTGGGATTTGTGAGCGCGTACTCCTCGTCGTTTTCCACCGCGCGCATGAATTCCTCGTCAACGGCGACCGAGATGTTGAAGTTGGTAATCTCGGCGTTGTCCTTCTTGCAGTTGATATAGTCCAGGATGTCCGGGTGGTGCACGTCGAGGATGGCCATATTGGCGCCGCGCCGCGTCCCGCCCTGCTTGATGACCTCCGTGGCCTGGTTGAAGACCTTGAGGAACGAGATGGGGCCGGAGGCGATGCCGCCCGTGCTGCGCACCACGTCCTTCGCCGGCCGCAGGCGGGAGAAGGAAAAGCCCGTGCCGCCGCCGGTCTGGTGGATCAGCGCCGCGTTCTTGACCGTGTCAAAGATGGCGTCAAGCGAATCCTCGATGGGCAGCACAAAGCAGGCCGAGAGCTGCCCTCCGCGCTTGCCGGCATTCATCATCGTGGGGGAGTTGGGGAGGAATTCCATCCGCGCCATCAGCTCGTAAAACTCGCGCTCAACTTCGCGGATGTCGGCGTCCGGCTCGTACGTGAGGTCGGGCGCGGCGACGACCCGGGCAACGCGCTGGAACATCTCGATTTCGGTCTCGACGACTTCAGCGTCTTCGTTGCGCCGCAGGTAGCGCCGCTGCAGTATGACGCGGGCATTTTTCGTCAGCTCAGGTTCCAGGCTCATATGAGCTACCCGATCCTGGCCCCTGGTTGATTGCAGACTCACGACATCCACCCTCTGAACTTTTGTTTAGCCACCTCCCCCAGACGAGGTGTGCACGGATACTATACACGGGGTTATCAACAGCAAGCAATGGACAGCACTAAACGGATGGCGGGCAAATGGTGATAGTCTGTTGATAACTTTCAATGTTCCCCCCGCCGAAATGCGCCTGGGAAGCAAAAGTTTAGTCGAAACTCGCGCAGCCGTCAATGGGTTTCGCGGGCACATTGCGAAATTTCGATGATTTAATCTTATGTGAAGTGCCGGGCTTCCTGAATCACGTCGTCGTCCAACGGAAGCGGCGGCTTCCGAGCCGCCGGAAGTGTGGGCACTGGCGGCGGCGCTATATTATCTGGTATAATAATCGCAGCAAGTGCGCCCGGACAGGGCGCGAGGAGATGGGGACTCAATGGGGCGCGGAAAGTCATTTGTGACCTTCAAAGCCGTCATAGCGATAACGCTGGCACTCGTAATCGTTTTCCTGATCGCCACTGCCTGCGGGCATCGGCGCGGGCAGGTGGTGCAGCTATCGCTTGTGCCGCCTGCAAGTGAGCAGCCTGCAGAGGGACAGGACTCGGACGATGGCGGAGTGCTGCCGCCGGTGATGGAGCTTGACGGCTGCATCGGCGTGACTCGCAGCGTGTCGGAAGATGAGACCGTCACCAGCCAGGGCTGGGAGGCGTACATCAACGAGCAGACGGGCACAAACGGCACTTCGGGGCTGAATGTGGAGATGGAGGGGACGGCGCTGACGCTGCGCGCCTACGCGCCTGGCGAATTTGCATATGCGGTCTACGGCCAGAGCATAGAGGGATCGCCAAAGCCCCTAAAGACGCTGATTGACTCCAAGCCCTGCAGCTACGGCGGGGGCCAGGACGACGACATACCGCTTTCGTATTTTGTGGGCGCGGCGGATTACAGCCTCGGTTCCTGGCGCTGGTTCGGGCCGTTTGGCAATGAAGACGTAGTGGTGACGGTGAACAGCGAGCTGCTGCGCAGCCGTTTCAAGTCGCCCAATGGGAACTTCTATCTGTGCGTGCTGGCGAGCAACGGAAGCAAGGCTGCGAGCGCGCTGCCGGAGGAAGGATATGTGGCGGACTTCCCGATTGAGCCGTCTGCGCGCGCAGCATCAGCGGAGGACGAGGATCCCGGCGGAGTCACGGTCGAAGTGATTGAGACGACTGTGGCGGAGAACCTGTATACGGAGCCTGCTGTGGTAACGGGGCTTTCGGTGAGCACCTCCACGACCGGCGTAACGTTGGGCTGGGACAGCAATCCCGATCCGGATGTGGACATCTATCAGATATTCCGGGCTGACCCGGACGTTGAGGGCTCGCGGGAGAAGCTCGCATCTGTCTTTGACCCGGATACGGATTTCATCGATTCGGAAAGCGATCCTGTGTATCCGATGTTTAGCTGGGACGTGGGGACACCGGGCAAGGAATACAGTTACAGCGTGCGGGCGCGCAATGACGCGGGCTATGGCGGATACAGCATCACAAGCGGTGTCCGGCTGATGACCGCGCCAAGCGTCACGGCGTCGGACGGCGCTTTCAGCGACCATGTGCACATAAGCTGGACCAGCGTTAAAGGCGCTCAAGGATACATCCTGCTGCGCGGCGATGCGCCGGAGGAAACTCCGGTGGAGCTGGGCCAGTTCGGCGCGGGAACGCTTGCCTACGACGACTATGACTGCGTGCTGGAGCAGGTCTACTACTACTGGGTGCAGGCTCTGGGCGAGGATGTGGATTCGTTGCTTGGAGGCCCGGAGCCGGGGCTGACGGCGGAGCTTGAGGCCAACCAGGTGCTGGCGACGGACGGGACGTATCCCGACAAAGTGGAGCTAATCTGGGGCGAAGACCCGGAGGCTGGAAGCTACGATGTTTTTCGCGACACGGACGAAGAAGTTGGCGGCGAGGAATTACTAGGCACGGTGGACGCGCCGCAGTGCGTTTTCAGCGATAACACAGCGCCCTGGGACGAGCCGCGATTTTACTTCGTAAGGCCTGACGGCGGACCGCGCGGCATCGGAGACTGGGGCTATCGCGGATTGGCGGCACCGGCGAACGTGGCCGCGACGCAGGGAACGTTTGCGGGTAAAGTCTCGGTGAGCTGGGATGCGGTGAACAACGCGACGCGGTACCGGGTGTATCGGAGTACGTCACCGGTCGACCCCGAACCGACATATCTCGGCGAGGTTGAAGCGCCTACAACCATTTATGACGATACGACAGCAGCTTGGGGCGATACCGAGGGCGTCCACTACTTCTACTTCGTCATGGCACTGCACGCGGGGCCGGATACGGAGCGGAGCGACTACAGTGAGCCTGCCGAAGGTTGGCGGGGAATCGGGATACCGCAAAGCGTGAGCGCTAGTTACGGGACGAGCACCGCAGGCGTGAACGTATCGTGGGACGCGGTGTCGCAAGCGACGCACTACAAGGTGTATCGCAGCTTAACCGAAGACGATTCTGCCCCGATTCTACTGGACACAGTGCCCGCGCCATCGTCGGGCTACACTGACAACACGGCGGCGCACGACACGCTTTACTGGTATAGCGTGAGTGCGCTGTTCAGCGGCGACGAAGGCGCACTCAGCGCTGACGACAGCGGTTACGTGGGCCTTGCGCCGCCGCTGAACGTCCAGGCATCAGACGACTTAGAAGACTCTATCGAAATCACGTGGAGCGCCGTGACCGGCGCAACGGATTACATCATCTACCGTTCTGAGACCGAATTGGGAACCTACACCCAAATCGATACCGACGACGCCAGCCCCTACACCGACGGCCCGTTTGAGCCTGACACTACCTACTGGTACAAGCTCAAAGCCACGAATTCACTGGCCACGAGCGCATTTAGCGCAGCGGACGACGGAACCGCGAGCAATCCCGAATGGCACATAGTGACTGTTGATAGTGAAGGAGATGTGGGTTCGTACAGCTCCATGACGGAAGTTAATGGATATCCGGCGATCAGCTATACTGATTATGGCAATGAAGACCTTAAGTATGTCCGAGCAACCGATCCTAAAGGAAGTAGCTGGGGAACACCGGTGACTGTGCATAGCGACGCGAAGACAGGATGGTGGACATCGCTGGCCATAGTCAACGGTCATCCTGCGATTGGCTTTACGGCCCCGGACGACCATCAGCTGAAGTTCGTGCGGGCAACTGATGCTAATGGCGAGAATTGGGGAACACCCGTTGAAGTAGATAGTACGGAGGATTGGTTTGGGCACCTTTCCCTTTCTGTGATCAACGGAAATCCAGCTATAAGCTACTGCGACCAGTCTTACGATGACTTGAAGTATGTCCGAGCAACCGATGCGGACGGAAGCAGCTGGGGGACACCCGTGACTATAGACAGCGCGGGTAGTGTAGGGCATTCAACATCATTGGCCATCGTGAATGGACTTCCGGCGATTAGCTACTTCGATCTATCAAATTACTACCTTAAGTATGTTCAGGCTCAAGGCGCGAACGGTTTTACGTGGAAGGACCCCATTATCGTTGATGGTTCAGGAGTGGTTGGCTACGACACATCTCTAGCAGTTGTTGGCGGTAAACCGACCATAGGATATCGTCATTATGACGATGATGACCTGAGGTATGTCCAGGCGCAAGATGTGGATGGCGATACGTGGAAAGATCCAGTCATTGTCGATGATTCCGGGCGTTCAAGCAGGTTTATGTCACTAGAAGTCATCCAGGGCATTCCTGCTATGAGTTATCATGACTGGACCAATAAAGACCTTAAGTATGTGCATGCCAATGATTCGCAGGGCGCTAGTTGGGCAATACCGGAAACTGTAGACAGCGCGGATAATGTGGGTTCCTTTTACACATCGCTTGCGGCAATCAACGGTAGTCCCGCTATCAGCTACTTTGATATAACCAACGGCGACCTCAAGTTCGCCATATATTACTAAGAAGAAGTAGCGAGTAGCGGTGGAAGAGTAAAGTGAGCGGTGCTATTCAGCGCTCCATAGGCGCGTAAACACCGCGTACTCGAAATGGGGGCAACCTCGAGTAGGCTGGGCGCGCCGTCGCCATAGCGCTATGGCGCGTCGGCGGCTGACTAGCCCGGCTATTAAGAGCGGCGCTGGTGAGCACCGCGTACTCGGTGGGGGACAAGACGGTGGGGCGTGGTTATAATGCCTGCGTGAGCGTCAGTCGGCTGCTTCTTCCAGGGCGCTGATTAGGGCCGGCAGGTCCTCCACTACCGTCTGCCACAGGATGTCATAGTCCACGAAATCGTAGCCATGGATGAGCCGGTTGCGCATCCCGACTATCCGCGCCCAGGGAATGCCGGGCAGCGACTCCCGAACCTCGCGGGGGACACGGTTCGCCGCCTCGCCCACGAGTTCAATCAGGTGGACGAGCGCCAGGTTGAGCAGCCGGTCGTTTTCGATGTCCTTGCGCGTCTTTCCCTCGGCGAACCTGGCGGCTTCGCGGGCGAAGTCGAGCATATGCCGCAGCGGAACCTCTGGGTCGCTTACTCATATAGCACCCGGGCTTCTGCCAGCACTTCATCGCGGAAGTACTTGCTCAGGGTGCGGGGCGTGTTCAGGTCGACTTTTCTCCCGCCCAGCAGTTCAGACAGCTCAATTTCCATTCCGGCAAGGCCAATCAGCCCCGGCACGCGGTCTGGCTCAAACTCGACGAGGACGTCGATGTCGCTTTCGGCGCTGAAATCGTCGCGCAGCGAAGAGCCGAAAACGGCAAGTCGGCGGATGTGGTTTCGCCTGCAGAATTCTGCAAGCTTATCCTCCGATATGGCGAATGGAAAGTGTGCCATTGTCCTCACCGCCGTGCCCAAACGCGCGCTTATTATTCTACCATCGGTGGGTTAGGGATCCCGCATCGCGACTCTGAGTGGTTATAATGGGTGCGTGAGTGTGCTGGGCCTGGATCTTGGCGAAAAGCGCGTCGGCGTGGCCATTGCCGAACCCCCCGCGTACGTGGCGGTGCCGCTGACCACGCTTGACGCGACTCCCTGGCGCGGCTTTATCACGCAGCTTTCGGCAATAGTAAACGAGCGCGGCGTGAAGACGATTGTCGCCGGACTGCCGCTGCACGCCGACGGGCGCGAGGGCGAAGCCGCAAGGATGGTGCGCGGGATGGCCGAGAAAATTGTCGTGCGCCTGAAAATCCGGCTGGTGTTCCAGGACGAGCGGTATTCCAGCAGCGAGGCGGAGCGGGTGCTAATCGCCACCGGCAAAAGGTCCAGCCAGCGCAAGGCGAAGCGCGACGTTTTAGCCGCCGTGTTCATCCTGGAAGCGTATTTGCGGCGCATTGGGGAGGGCGCGTGATGGCTGCCGCGCTGCAGTTCAGGCCGGACCATAAATTCTCGCGCGTCGGCGATATCACGCCGGAGGTGCTGCACCGGCTGGGCGTGCGCGGACTCATACTCGATCTTGACAACACGCTCACGCGCTGGGAGGAAGACCGGGTTGCGCCCGCCGTGCCCGAATGGGTTGGCGCGCTCAAGCAGGCGGGGATTCGCCTGGTTATTCTCAGCAACGGGCTGCGGGAGAAGCAGGAGACGGTCTCGCGCGCGCTTGAAGTGCCGCTTGTGCGCGCGCCGCTGCCCAAGCCGTTTGCGGCGGGATTCGTAAAGGCGCTGGAGGTCATCGGGCTGCCGCGCGAAGAAGTCGCGATGGTCGGGGATATCGTGATGACCGACATCTGGGGCGCGAACCGGCTGGGCATCCGCACTATGCTCGTGGAGCCGCTGTCGCCGCGCGATTTTCCGGGCACGAAAGTCTGGCGCGCGCTCGAAGTGCTGTTTTGCCTTCGCCGGCCCTGCGGGAGGAAGCCCGCGCCGTGAACAGCCAGGCGCGCCCGTACCTGACGCGCTTTTCCCAGTTCGCGTGGCTGGCATCGTTCTGGTTCGTGGTGCACTTCATCTGGGCGACGCTGCTGCCGGTCGTCATCCCGGCGGTGGTGAGGGGCTATGCCGATCGGGGACTTATACCGCTTGACGAGCTGGGCACGCGCCTTGGACTGGTGCTGGCGCTGGGCGCGGTGGTCTCCGCCGTCTTGCAGCTCACAATTGGCTTTGTCAGCGACTCCAGCGAAAGCCGCTATGGCCGGCGCAAGCCGTACATCCTCATCGGCGCGCTGGCAAGCACGGCGGCGGTTTTCTACCTCGTCGAAGCGCCGGGCTACTGGCACCTCGTGCTGGCGTACATGCTGGTGCAGGTGTTCCTGAACACCGCGAGCGTCCCGTACCAGAGCATGATGCCCGACCTCGTGCCCGAGCGCTACCACGGGCGGGCCGCCGCGATGATGGGCATCTTCGACCTGACGGGCAAGCTGAGCGGGCTAATTGTGGCGGCGCTCGTAATCAGCGGCGTGGGAATCGGCGCGGTGAGTGCTGCCGGTGACAGCCTGTCGTTTGCTGCTCTGGGCGTGGTTTACTGCGTGCTGCTGCTGGGGCTGGCGTTCGTAGTGCTCGTGAAGTCCCCCAACTACCCCGTTGTGCTCGGCGCGGGATTCCTCCGCATCCGCTTCGGCGCCGGCGACGCGACCAGCATAAGGCAGATCCTGCGGGAGTATGCGCGCTTCGAATTTCGGCGCAACCCCGAATTCGTGAAGCTCGCGTTTTCGCGGATGGCCATCCTGCTCGGCTATTACACGTTCATCCCGCTGGTGTATTACTTCTGCGAGGCGAACCTGGGGCTGGAGGCGGAAGACCGCTGGATGGCGGCGGCGCTGCTGGGGTCAATAATCCTCGGTGCTGTTGCGGGCAACCTCGCGGGCGGATACTTCAGCGACCGCATCGGCA
This sequence comes from bacterium, assembly GCA_021163765.1. Classification (GTDB taxonomy): domain Bacteria; phylum 4484-113; class 4484-113; order 4484-113; family 4484-113; genus JAGGTK01. Next base: position 10,639 of record JAGGTK010000002.1, on the reverse strand, counting down.
AGCGCCGGATGATATTTATGGGGATGGCGGCAACCATCCTGTTTATGTTTCCCGTTATTTTTGCAACCGACATAATGCAGGCGATTTACTTCGGCGCCGGGCTCGGCGTGGGATGGGGCGCGTTCATCGCCGCGGACTGGGCGTTTGCGTTTACTCTCATACCCAAAGAGCGGACAGCGCGCTATATGGGCGTGTGGGATATGACCTCGCTCGCGCCACAGATGGTTGCGCCGCTGGTCGCCGGAGTCGCGAGAGACTACCTGATGAAGTCGGGGATGGCGGCCGAGGCGACCGCATACCAGCTCATATTCACCTTTTCAATAATCTACTTCGTTGTGGGGCTGGTGATACTGGGCTTTGTGCGTGAATACAGGTTGGGACTAAACGAGGAGCCGCAATGAAAGCATCAAGGCTGATACCGCTTAGCGTCCTTGCGTTTGTGGCGGCACTCCTGCTCGTGCTCTACCTGCCCGGCCTTCTGCGCTACCGGTCCTTCAGAGGAAGCCTCAATGACCTGGTTCGGCTGGTGAAAGAGGGCGATCCCGTCGCGGCTGCGAAGTACGTGGCGGATGAGGATTACGAGGATTTGCTTGAGCTTATCGATAATTACGTTCCGCCGGATTACCACCGGGACCTGGTTGCCCTCAACGTCACTTCGGTTACGTGGGACGGGAAGCGATACAGCGTGCGCCTGGTGGCGCGATTCCAGGGCCAGCGCTACAGCGGCATCGGCCAGGCGAGAATGATGTGGCACCGGGCTGAGGGCGGGTGGCGCTTCAGCCTGCGCAGCACGGAAGTCGCCGAGGGGTATCCGCAAGGCTCGTTCGTCAGCCTGGAGCACTACCTCGGCAATTCCGGGCTTTTCGGGCGCTGATGCGGGACAGTGCCCGCAACGAGTGAAGCGAGACTCAGTGCGATGTCGATTTCGACCACGGTCTACAGCGCTCCATCCGTCCAGCAACTGAAAACCGGCAGCGGGCAACAGCCGGGGCGCCACTGAAGGGGCGCCCTGGCTGTGAATCAATTAGGGCTTACACCTCGCCAACCACGTGAACCGATATGTAAGGCTCATTGCTGAATGTGTGCTGCCTTGTGATCTCGTCCGATTAGAGCGTCTACGCAAGGCTTGATGGGCATACCGGGATAAAAGCATATGTAGATTAGAAGAGAGGGAGGTTTCTTAGCTATCGCTGGCTACGCTTCGCACGCGACTGTGCCCGACGCTCGTTCAATCAGGGCTTCGCGCAGGCGTGCTTTCAGGTCGGCGAAGACCTCCGGTCGGACGTTCATCGGCAAAGGCATCGCGTCGAGTTCGGCAAGGGCATCTGTCAGCCATTCAGGTTGAGCCGAACTCGTAACGCTGGAACTGCTGCTGACATCTGCGATTGTAGGCGCGCGGCGCGAATGGCCGCAGGCGCTAAGAATGATTAGTGAAGCTGCAAGTAGCAGACTTACTGTAAATAGTTTTTTCATCTAGGTCTCCTTCTAATGTGGATTATAGTTCCAACTTCCTCCTGGACTCGCAACAGGGTCATTCGTATCTCGCTAGCATCACCTCTTTACGGTCCGAATTCCCGGTTAAAACGTATCCCGTGCCATCGGTAGCAATCAGTATCGAAGGCCGATAATCCTCGTCTATCACATAATCACGCCACTCAGAGCCGTCAAACCATTCGACAATTATGTCTCTGTCGTGGTCATGTGCATAGGAATAGGCTATGGCGGCATTGCCGTGCGGGTCATGAGCCAGCGTCTTCGCCTCATAGCTCTGACCGGGCTCGTCCAGCCGCTCATCCACCACTTCCTTCTCCCAGGACGCCCCGTCATACACCGCGTAGATGAGCCGGTCACAATACGTATCTGGTTCTGCTTCGTAGTTGTCAGAGTAGGTTACGCCCAAGCGTCCATCCTTATTGAAGTCGACTGCCGCATACCATACGTTGTAATCCTCAACAATTAAGAACTCCCACTGATAGCTATCCTCATTCCACCAGGCAATCCTACACTCGCTGAACTCATTATATTTGTACGCGTTGTAACATATCACGGGGTTACCATCGGGATCGGCGGTCATACAATACGAAGGACGATACTTGCTGTGCGGCTCGTCCACTATCCCGCGCTCCCATTCGCCCCCTTTGCGCCAGAAGTACTCAATGAAGCGAGAATCCGGCGCATCGGGCAGCGAGAAAGTGATGAAAGGCTCGTCGTTTGCCGCGTACACGAAGCCTGTGCGACCAAAGATCCTCGAATATTCAAGCTCCGTTTCTTGCCAGCCCTCCGGCGTCCATTCTATGAAAGTGAGGGCTTTATCAAGGAATGGGCCAAATTGGCCAGCGAAGCCTGGCCTACCTGAAGAGCTAAGGTCCAGAGTACCACCCAAAGCTAAAGGCGTCTCCTCGAAAACCCAATCGCCCGGAATTCCGTGCACCAAGTACCTCCCCGGCGGGTTGCTGTCGTCGTAAAGGTAGAACCATAATTCACCGTCGTACTCAAGCAAATCGCCTGCAACCGGACCGCCCTCCGGATTGCTATATATCACCTCATACTTCCATTCGCGGGCGAGTTTGGTGAGCGTGAACGGGTAAGTCACGTCGCCCTGCGGGTTGCTCACGGTTAGCGATGCGGAGAACTCTCCGACCTCGCGCGTGAGAACAACTTCCGGTTCCGCTTCAGTCGAGGTCGGCGGAACAGCCTGGCCCCCGAAGTCCCAGGCATACTCAATCGGCCCCGCGCCCGTCACCTCGGCGGTGAACGTCACCACCGTGCCTTCCTTCACCTCCAGCGGTGCCACGCTCAGCACCTCCAGCGCCAGCCCCACAACGTTGCTTGCGTCTCCGGACGCCCCTTCGCCATCGCGCGGAACCACCCGGAAATATCCGTTTTCACCGGGCGTGAGCGCGTATGCAAACTCTGCCCGTCCCGTATCTTTTCCCGTTGCGCTGGCGATGCTCACTTCGCCAATCTCGCTGAATTCCCCTTCTGCACTCGCTGCACCTTCTATTTCGTATTCGGCGACCTCGGTGCCAAAATACATCGCAATAGGCGTGATGTCCTCGATGCCGATGCGCCCGCTGCCGCTGCCGTCAATGACGGCCTGCAATGAGTTACGCTCCGTGTCGTCACCGGGGACTTCCTCGTTATAATGCTGCGCCAGTGGAGTAATATCCTCAATGCCTACGGTTCCGTTCTGATCGTAATCGCCCAGATTGCGGTAATGCCAGCTTAACGTAAACGTCCCATCACCGTTGTCGAGGATGGCGAGGTCGGTTACCTTATTGGCGTCGCCGGTGGGGGGCGTCGCCACGGACTTGTAGGGGCACAGCATGCTGTGCCCGTCGCCGTCTGCGGATGAATCGCTGTAGGGCGGCCATTTATGGCCGCCGTCTTTCATACCGGTTGTGGAACGGCGGGGATGAATCCCCGCCCTACAGGAATCCTTCAACGCCTCCGCAAGCGCATCCTTAAGCTCCACCCACAGCGCTTCATCCACACCCTCCGGGCATTCCATCCCCTCAAGCTCCGCCAGCGTTTCGTGGAGGGAAATGTCATCCGCCGGCTGGATAGGCGGCACTGCCCGGCGGGAGCCGCATCCGGCGCACACGAGCACCAGCACCACTCCTGCGCATAGAATAAAGCGCAGGCTTGCTCGAAGTCCTCTTGCACTCATCGTTCTCCCCCTTGGCGGTCATTCAGAGTATACCATCGGAAGGGAGTTTCAGCAGTGCTCATAGCGGGTCTATTGGCCTGCGGAAATCCTCAAGGTGCGCGCGCAAACGAGTTGAAGCTGTGCCTGGTCTTTGTCCCCTACCGCAGCTTCCTGCACTAAGGTTAGTCGTTGCCGCGCGCTCAGCGCACCTTCACGCGAATCATCCAGTTGGCTTTTTCCTGCAGGACGGGCAGCGGCCAATCCCAGAACGCGCCGACGGTGCCGTAGTGGTTTGGATAACCGCCGCCGCTCGTGTCGAAGCCCAGGTACAGGGACGCTTCCGGCCGTGACACCGGCTCAACGAGAATGTAGAAATCGCCGGGCAGGCCCACATCGGGGAAATCCACATTCGCCCAGTGCGGAATCTCGGTGAGGACGGAGTATTCGCGCTGCACCGAAGTGATAACGCGCAGGTCGTGATCCAGCAGGAATACGCGGAACGTGGGCTTGCCGGCGAACCAGTCTCCCTCGACCTTCCCGTAAATAAAGACGTCCTGCAGCGTCTTGTATCCCTGGTTCTTGAAGCCGGCGATTGCGCCGCCGCGCTGGAAAGTGTAGAAGCCGTCCGCCGTGCCGTCATCGTTGTGCAGGTAGTTGATTCCCGATATCTCGTCGGCGTCGATGAAGACCAGGGGCTCCAGCTTGTTGCGCACGGTCATCCGTATCATCCAGTCGAATTTGCCTTCCACCGGCTTGAAACCCGAACTGGGATTGCCCTGGTAGCTGTGAAAAGTCCGCGATTTCTCGGTGTACCCGAGTTCGACGCCGAAGTCCTCTCGTGCGTAAGGATAGACGACCACCGAGATAGGGGAGATCAACGTAGACCCAGCCCGCTTCGGCAGCGTACTTCGAGTAGGGTATCAGCTTCTGGGCCAGCACCTTGCCCTCAGAATCGGTGATGGCGACGTTGGTGTAGGACTTCGCGGGGTCGGAGCCGCCGCCGTAACGCCGGGCGTAGACTGACACACCCATAAGGTAAGTTACGTCCCAGTCCTTGATGCCCTGGAAGTCCACCCGTGCGGCTTCAATGTACAGCCGCTCGAAGCCGGTCGCCTCGCCCGAGTCGTAACTGAGGACGCGCTCCTGGTAATCCTGCGCCCTCACCGGTGACATAAAAGTCAGCAGAGACGCCATCAGGCAAACGAGCGCTATAGAAGTATTCTTCATTACATCCTCCCTGACGCTTTAGATTATAGCTGAGGCTAAGTCTGTGAGCAAGGAACTAGCCGGCGAGAAGCGATTTAATCAGTTCGTAGTCGCTGAGCTTATCCAGGTCCACGGCGATTTCAGGATGGGGGAAAGGCGCTATGCGCAGGTGCGCGCCGAAGCGCTGTGAGAATTCGCGCTCCAGGTCGGGCAGGGAGATCGTGCCCGCCAGGACACGCATAAGCGTTCTGGAGCTGAACACTGAGGCCAGCGCCAGAGGATTCTTGCGGCTGCGGTAGACCTTCTCCAGAAGTTTGCGGTTGTCGCGCAGCAGGCTCGGCTTCAGATAAAAAGCGTTGCCGCCGGTAAAAGTCCCCTGCCGCGTGCGCACGTATGTCCGCTTCGTGGTGGGGAACCGCTGCTCGACCACCTTCCGTTCCACAATTGGCCAGAAGCCGTCGGCCTTAAGCTCGTGTGCCTGCGCCACGATATCCAGGAGATGCTGCGCGGTAATCAGCGGCACATCCACGGTGAGCAGGAGCATCCCTTCTTCATAAAACCTGTCGCCCAGCTCACCCGCGAAGAGGTCAAGCCCGTCCATAATCGCGTCCAGCAGGCCGCCGGTGCAGTTGTAATGGGTCGCGTTCGGCCCGTAGCGGGAAATAATGTCAGCGCCGCTCTGATCACGGCCGAGATTCACCACGACCCGTGAGCCGGTGAATGCCTCAGAGACAACCGACAGGACGCGCTCAAGGAGAGTTTTCCCTTGCAGCTCAATCAGGCAGCACTTGTGAGTGCCGGTCACCGCAGCCAGGTCAGGCGGCATTCCACCGCCCGCAAGCAACAGGACATTGGTATCCTCAGAATTCACGAAGCGCACCCAGAATGGACAGGCTCTTGCGCCGCAGGTCCATCGGCTGCCCGACCGCGACACTGCCGTCGGCATCGCTCCTGATTGCCCTGACGACGGGGCTGAGAGGGGCATCGGCGTTCTGGCGGGTTATAAGGGCCAATCGCTTGTCGGACAGCTTTACCGCGGATCCTACAGGGTAAACGCCGGTCTCGCGGATGAACGAACCGGCGGCACCGGCGTGGAAGTTCTTGGAGACGCTTGCGAGAATTCGCATAGCGGCTTCGCGCGGGGTCAGGCGCGGAATGCGCGGCTTGCTAAGTGTAAGCAGCGAAAACCGGCTCGCAAGCGCGAGGAGCTGCGAGTCCTGCGGAATCGAGTCGTCGGACAGGCCGTAAGGGAAGCCGTTGCCGTCGGCGTGCTCGTTTTGCAGGAATACGAGTTCCAGCACGGATTCGTCGACCCTCTCCGCCCGGCGCAGGTGATGGTACAGGGACTTGTAGTCTTCGTGCAGCTTCTCGAGTGCGGCCTCAGTGAGACCCCCCGCGCGGGTGACCCGCGACGCAAGGCTCGCTATGCCCAGATTGTAGCTGGCAATGCCCTTGACAAACTCGCGCCGGCGCTGTGCGGGCTCATCGGTGCCCGGCCTGGCTTTCAGGAAAACGACGATGGTCTGGAGGATGTGCACCGGGACACCGTCCTCCGGCTTGCCGATGTCTGCAAGCTGGAGGTATGAGTTGCGGTCGAGGTTCAAGTTGTCCAGTACAAGCTGGGACAGCGCGTCAAGCGTTTCGGCGCTCACATTATCTTCGCCGGACGACAGGGCCAGTTCGTGCATCAAATACGCATTCGCCTTCTGTGCGGCGTCGGCCGGTAGCGCTGGCACAAGGCCTGCATAGCCGCGCAACTCCTCTTTGTGGCGCGAGAACCACGCCTCTTCCTCTGTGGGGGTCTCCGCGGGAAGCATCTGGCCAGGCTCCAGCGACCGGGCATAGGCGTAAGCGTGGATGTGCAGAGTCTTGGCGGGGCGAAGCCTTGACCTCACGTCAGGCAGGATGTCACCTGCGCGCCCTTCTCCCAGTGCTGCAATTGCACGGTCGAGTTCGGCGTCGGGGACATTGGGAATCGGCTCGGCCACTTCGTAGTCGTCCACCGGCTCGGCGGCAGCAGGATGCTCTGCCGTCCGCTCGGCTGTTGCGGATCCGGCGGGCTCATCCACAATGACAATCTCGCCGACTCCGTGTTCCCTGAGATGGTTTATGTGCTCTTCCGTGAGCTCGCTGAATGCGGTCAGGATTGTGGTTGTTCCGACTTTCACGTCAAGAGCAAGGCGCTGGCCGGCTCTGGCGTGCTCGACGTGAATTGGGCGCATCTTGAGCATTGCGACATTCATCATACCTAAAGCCATCGGCGATGTCTATCGCGTCGAGACCTACAGATTGTGTAATCCAAACACTCGTGAGCTGTAGGCGTGCCCTATAATCGTTGCGTGGACTTTCTGTCGCGCATAGACCATACGCTGTTAAAGATCGACGCCGATACCAGGATGGGGGATTTCCGCGCGGGCGCGCGGCTCGTGCTCGAAAGTAACCTGCGTGCATTCGTGGTCCCGCCGAACCTAGTAAAGCAAATCGCGCAGGAGTTCCCGGGCCTGCGGGTGGCCACGGTCGCCAGCTACCCTCTGGGCTGCGACACAACAGACGTGAAAGCCGCGAGCGTTCGCCGGACGGCGGACGATGGCGCGCGGGAAGTTGACATAGTGCTTAACCTCGCGTCGCTCGTCGCCGGCAGCGACGAATTTCTTGCGGAAGCGTCCGAGCTGTGCGAAATAGCAGGCGAAGCCGGAGTTGCGGCCAAGCTCATCATAGAAACGCCGATTCTGTCCGCGGAGCGCATCCGGGAAGTATGCAGCGCGCTTAAGCCGCTAAAGTTTCTGGCGCTGAAAACGAGCACGGGTTACGGTCGGGAGCCGACGAGCGTTGAGGATGTGAGGATGCTGCGGGAATGCCTGGGGGAGTCGCACAAGCTGAAGGCTTCAGGCGGCATCGGCAGCCTGAAGCAGGCCCGCGAGTTCGTTGACGCGGGCGCCGACATACTGGGCACGAGCCGGACTGCGGCGATAATTGCCGAGCTCCAGGCTGAATGGTACTGACGGAGGTCAGTGCAGGAAGCTGCGGTAGGGGACGAACACCAGGCATAGCTTCAGCTCGTTGGCGCGCGCGATGACCTCATGGTCGCGGATGCTGCCGGAGGGCGCCACCAGCACGTCCACGCCCGCCTTGCTGGCAAGCTCCACCGAATCGGCGAAGGGGAAGAAACCGTCGGAGACCAGCACGGAGCCCGGTGCGCTCTTGCCCGCCTTCTCGATGGCGATGCCGACCGCGTCGACGCGGTTGGGCTGGCCGGTTCCCGCTCCCACCATCATCAGGTCTTTAAACAGGGCCACAGAGTTGCTCTTCAGGAACCGGATTACCGTCATTCCGAACATCAGGTCGGGCTTGTACTGCGGGCGCAGGGGCGCGTCGCTCACGACTTCGACTTCCCGGGGCTGCAGAAGGCGAAGGTTGTCTTCCTGCACCAGGAAGCCGAACGGCGTGCGGGTGAACAGGAGCGGGATCTCGGCTTTGTTTTCGCTAACGGCGAGAACACGCTTGCTTTCAGCCCGCAGCGCGTGGGCACCTGTTTCAAGCAGGCGCAGCTTTTTCTTGACCGCAAGCACGCGGGCGGCTTCGCGGGTGAAACCGGGCGCCACAACGACCTCGAGGAACGTCTTTGTGATTTCTTTCGCCTCGGCCTCGCCGATTTCGAAATTAGCGCCCAGGATGCCGCCGTAAGCGGATATGGGGTCTCCGGCCTTGGCGCGCTGGATTGCGCGCACCGGGTCGTCGTCAATGGCGGCGCCGCAGGGGTTTACGTGCTTGAGCACGCAGGCGGCGCAGGGCTTGTCGAAGGGCATGCGGCAGAAGCGGAAAGCCGCGCCGGCGTCCTGGAAATTGTTGTAGCTCATCTCCTTGCCCTGCAACACCTTGAAGGGCACGGTGACGCCTTCCGAAGGCGCGTAGAGCGCGGCGCGCTGGTGGGGATTCTCGCCGTAGCGCAGGTTGCGCGTGCGGCTGAATGTGAGCTTTATGCGGCTCTCAAGCTCCAGCGCGGGCTTCTTCAGGCCGGCCCTGCGCCGCTTCTCCCGCTCCAGGGCGGCGGCGAAGTAGTCTTCGATAGCCTCGTCGTATTCGCGGCAGTAGGCGAACGCCTTCTTCGCATATTTCAGGCGCATCTCGTAAGGGATCTCGCCGTCGTTGTCCTTGTATTCCTGGATGAAGGGCTTGTAATCCTCCGGGTCCACCAAAACGATGACGTGGGGGAAGTTTTTGGCTGCGGCGCGCACGAGGGTCACCCCGCCAATGTCGATAAGCTCCTGGGCCACCTTCATCCGGGTGCGCTTCCTTGCCTTTTCCTTGAAGGGGTAGAAATTGACCGCCACCAGGTCAATTGGCGGAAGGTCGAGGTTCTCCAGGGTGCGCATATGCCTTCTATCGTCGCGGTCGGCAAGCAGCCCGGCGTAGAGCGAATAGTGCAGCGTTTTGACGCGGCCGTCCAGTATTTCCTTGCCGCCGGTGAGTTTCTCGATGGGCCTGGCGGGAACTTTCTTGCCCTTCAGCTCGGCAAGCGTCCCGCCGGAGGAGTAAATTGTGGCGCCCTCTTCCGCCAGGAATCTCCCCAGGGTGCTGGCCCAGCTCTTGTTGTAGACGCTGATTACCGCGGTCTCAATCCGTCCCATAGGCTCCTCCCGGCCTTTTGGCCTAAGTCGCGGCCGCTTTATACCAAAAATCGCGGGCAGTGTCTATGGCCTGATGGGTTTGCCGTCAGCCAGGTCGCAGATTGGGCGCGGAAATTGCGAAGCGCAGCCGCCTAAGTGCTCAACGGAAGTAAAGCTTCGTTGAGCGCTTCCAGATAGGTGGCGAAGGCTGCGTGGCCTGTGCCCGTGATGCGGACGTAGGTTGCAGCATCCGCTAAAGCCTGGCGCTTTTCCACAGAGACGAAGCCGGCAGCCTCCAGTACGCGCAGGTGCGACGCCAGATTGCCCTGGGTGAGCCGTAAGATGTCCCGCAGGTGGGTGAAGCGAAGCTGCGGCCCTTCGGCGACGAGCTGCACCATAATGGCGAGCCGCACCGGCTCGTGAATCCGTTTATCGAGCGAGTATTTTGCCATATTCCATCACAACTATGTTTGCTCCACAAACAGGATAGCATAGACAGGCGCCGGGTGCAAGTTGTTAGCGCGTCAGTCGCATCATAGGTGTGCGAGGGAGCTTGGTGGTGTTTGCACGGCAAACAAGGGGGAGAAACGGGTGGGATGCAGGAGGGAAAGGGGGAGTAGCAGGGAACGAATGTCAGCCACCTGACACGTGGCTGCACCTAACATCGCCGGCGTGGTGGTCGCCGGCAGGCGTTTAGCGCAAGTGCGGGTATAATCTGGGTGAGATGACGTCGCGCGGGGCGAGATGCTGGGGATAAGGGCAGGCAAATTCGTGCCGGGGATTGCAGCCGTTGCGGCGTGCATCACGCTTGCGCTCGGGCTCACCGCTTGCGGGGGCAAGCAGTCGTCAGCCGCCAGTCCTCAGCTTTCAGACCGGAACGACGGATCGCAAGCCACCGAGGAATTGGTGTCCCAATCCATTGACCAGACGCTTACGGAGCTTGAGGAGATGGAGTGCCCGGAGGGCGTTGACGAGGAATTGTGGGTGGAGATGAAGGATGCGCTGGGAGAGGCATTAACAAAACGCGCGTGGAATCACGGGCGGGACGCCCGCGCCACCAGTGAAGTGCCCACCGGCGAAGCCAACAGAATAGACGACCTTACCATCCTCGACAACGGCGACGGGACGTTCACGCTCACCTGGCATTACCAAAACCTCGGTGACTACGACCAGAACG
>JAGGTK010000096.1 GCA_021163765.1 bacterium | reverse complement strand
TCTGGGGAATGTTCAAAACCAAAACCACCTTCAACGGCTCTCTCCTGTTCCCCCAACTAACTCCCGAACCCTTGACATCCCAATAGAGTATCTACAATGGGTAGCGCCGGCTATCCAGCCGGCGGGAGCGACGGTATTTACTAGTGAATCGGTGACCGAGGGGCATCCGGATAAAGTCTATGGTTCCTGACTGCACTTCACATGAGCCGGGATATGCTGTATTATGAGTAGTACCGCGGACGATGTCTGCGGGGAAGATCGATTCAAGGGGGCTTTACAATGAGAGCAATAGCGAGCGCGCCTTCACTTCGTGTCCTTACCGCGCTCCTCTTCTCCATCTGCGGCGGGTGAAATGCGGCGACAATAGCACCGTCGCCCCTCACGGCTTCCCTTCCGTCAAACGGCGGGAATAGCGAGGAATCACCTCCGGGCAGCCGTTATGCAGCAGGTGTCAGGGCAGGCAGGCAGGCCTCGGTGCCCGGAGCGCTTCCCGCTGCCGGAGGAGTTTGGATGTACGCCCATCCCTTCGACGATGGCCCCTGCGACCGGGACGGCACCATCGTCAAGCACGAGTGGGACTTCGGCTTCGGGCCTTTCAGCGATTATCCGCTCGCAAGTGGCGCTACGGAATACGCCTGCCAATCGGCACATGCCCGCGCCGCCGTGTTCCGCCCACAGGGTGGTGTGGCCAGCCGGGCGATAGCTGCCATCCTCATCCCGAATGGCAACGAACGAAACGAAGCGGCTTTTCCGAGAAGAACACGTTCAACGTAGGAACAAGAAGGAAACAATGAAAGATATGAGTAAGATCAAAATTGCCATTGTCGGCGTTGGAAACTGCGCCAGTTCTCTGATACAGGGTATCCATTATTACCGGGGGAAAACCCCGCAAAGTGCCATCGGCCTGATGCACTGGGAAATCGGCGGGTACAAGCCCGGCGACATCGAGGTTGTCCTGGCTTTCGATACCGACAAGCGTAAAGTCGGCGTCGATGTGCACGAGGCCATTTTTTGCGCCCCCAACTGCACGACGGTTTTCCGTCCCGACCTTCCAAAATCCGGCGTCCGCGTACGGATGGGCAGGATCCTGGACGGGTTTTCGGGCCATATGAAGGATTACGATGAAACGCGCACCTTTGTGCTGGCTGATGAACCTGAGCCCACCGAGGACGAGACCATAGCGGCACTCAAAGAATCCGGTGCGGAAATTCTCCTGAATTACCTGCCGGTTGGCTCCGAGGAAGCGACCCGGTTTTATGCCGGTTGCGCATTGAAGGCAGGGCTGGCATTTGTCAACAACATCCCGGTGTTTATTGCCAGCAATCCTGACGGGAAGTGGGCAAAGCTCTTTGAGAAAGCCGGTATTCCCCTTATGGGCGACGACATCAAGTCCCAGTTGGGTGCGACCATTATCCATCGTACGCTGACCAATCTCTTTGCTAAACGCGGTGTAAAATTGGAACGCACCTACCAGCTCAATACGGGCGGCAACACGGATTTCCTCAATATGCTAAACCGCAGCCGTCTGATGTCCAAGAAGGAGTCCAAGACCGAGGCTGTGCAGTCTGTGACCGCCCACCGCATACCAGATGACGACATCCACGTCGGTCCCAGCGATTATGTGCCCTGGCAGAACGACAACAAGGTCTGCTTCATCCGTATGGAAGGCAAGCTGTTCGGTGATGTACCCATGAACCTCGAAATGCGTCTGTCGGTAGAGGATTCACCCAACTCTGGTGGGGTGGTGATCGACTGCATCCGATGCGCCAAACTGGCGTTGGACCGGGGACAGGGCGGTATACTGGAAGCGCCGTCGGCCTATTTTTATAAACATCCGCCGCACCAGTACACGGACGATGAAGCCTTCCAGATGACAGAACAGTTCATCAACAGCTAAGGCGATGGGAATGAAGTGCCTGATTATCGCGGCTGGCAAGGGAAGCCGATTGCAGCAGAGGGGTGACAGCAAGCCCCTCATCCCCATCCTGGGCGTTCCCCTGCTTGAACGCGTCATCCGCACCGCAATGGAAGCCGGCGCGGAGGAATTCTATGTCGTTACCGGCTACCAGGGCGACAGGATGCGCGGTTTCCTGGAGCGACTGGCAGAGCGCCTTGCGATTCGGATCACTCCACTCGTTAATGACGATTGGGAGAAAGGGAACGGTCTTTCGGTACTCAAGGCGCGGGAAGTCTTGCACGAGCCCTTTTTATTGCTCATGGCGGATCACCTCTTCGATCCTCACCTGGCCCGCGCATTGACAGTTTATGCCCTGCCCGATGGGGAGATCGCGCTTGCGGTAGACGACGACACCCGCAATCCCCTCGTCGACCTGGAGGATGTCACCCGCGTCAAGGTGAAAGACGGAAAGGTCCGCGATATCGGCAAAGGGCTGGCCGACTTCAACGGCTTCGACACCGGCGTTTTCCTGTGCTCATCCGCCATATTCGGGGCCCTGGAGCAATGCAGAGATAAAGACGGGGATACTACGCTGTCCGGGGCTGTGCGGGTCCTGGCCAACGAGGGACGCGCCAAAGCCGTCCCTGCCAGCGGTTTCTGGATCGATGTGGACGATCCTGTAGCCTTCAGAAAGGCGGAGAAGGCCCTGCTGAGTCGTCTCCGCGACAAGTCTAGCGACGGGCCGGTATCACGCTACCTAAACCGCCCCATCTCCTTGCTGTTTTCCCGCCATCTGGTGAACCTCAGCATTACGCCCAATCAGATTTCTCTATTCTCGTTTCTGTGTTCCCTGCTGGGCGCCGGACTGTTTGCGCTGGGCGGGTATCCCGCCCTGCTCGCTGGCGGTGTTCTGGCACAGTTCGCGTCCATCATTGACGGTTGCGACGGCGAAGTAGCCAGACTCAAGTACCAAAGCAGCGACTTCGGCGGCTGGTTCGATGCAGTGCTGGACCGCTATGCCGACGCCTTTCTGCTGTTCGGCTTGACCTGGCACCTGCTGGCGGCGGAGGTAAGCGGCTTAGTAATCTTCATCGGTTTCATGGCCATAATCGGCTCGTTCATGCTGAGTTACACCGCGGACAAGTACGACAACCTGATGCGCGAACGGATCAGGGCCGGCGGCAGGGCCGGGTTACGGATGGGGCGGGATGTGCGGGTGTTTCTCATCTTCCTGGGTGCGGCGGCCAATCTGGTACTGCCGGTGCTGGTCGTAATTGCCGTGGCGATGAATCTGGAGGTCCTGCGCCGGGTTAAGGTTGCGCGCGATGGATAGCATCGATTGCGCCAAACAGAGAATCCGGCTGGTCATTTCGGGATCACGGGTGCCGGAGGATTCACGTCATGCGGACAACACCCTGGGGTGGCTGTTGCGCCTGGCACCGGATGCGGACGATGCCCTGCAACTGGCGGCGCTGGCCCATGATATCGACCGAGCCGTCAAGGAGGTCAAGGTAAAACGTGCAGACTTCGACGATTACGACGCCTTCAAGGCCGCCCACGCCAGCAACGGGGCGGAAATACTGCGCCCGATTCTAACCGCCTGTGGCGTGGAGCGGCATATCGTGGACGAGGCTTGCCGCCTGGTGGAGGTTCATGAGGTCGGCGGCGAGCCCCGCTCCGACCTGCTCAAGGACGCGGACGGCATCTCCTACTTCGATGTCAATTTGCCGCTCTATTACCGGCGGGAGGGTCGGGAGGAAGCGAAGCGGCGCTCTCTCTGGGGCTACAGGCGGCTTTCCCCACGGGCGCAAGAGATTGTCCGGCACATTGCTTACGAGGAGGAGGCGCTAGCGCGCCTGCTGCAAGAGGTGGTGGGTTCTAAATCTACGTTACCAAGTCAACCATGCCGTTAGCGAGTAACCTTAATTCACCGGATTCCATAAGATGTTCTATGACAAATTGCACACGCTCAGATGTAGAACTATGCACAGCTTGGAAGCCGAGAAGCCGTGCAGCCTGAGTTGCGAGTTCGGTTCGGTCTGTCGCAAAGTGAGTCTTCAGCACCATGCGGATTGCTTCAGCGATCTCCTCGTCACAGATGTAATCGATTTTCGCGGGTGGGTCACCGGTACGGTGCCTTAACGGAGTTAAGGTCTGTTCTGCAAACCAGATGAAAGCACCTTTCACTTCGATAAACTTTACGCGCTCAGCATGCTCGATACCCCAACGAACGGCGTCTCTTATGCGGCTACCAGCGCGTCTTAGCCCCCACGCGACGCGAATGCGATTGACAGCTTCGTCAATATGCACCGGCCCCTCAGTCTCGGCGATCCTTTTAATGGCTTTGGCCATTAATCTCGGAGGGTATTGATGCAATTCCCCGTACATCTGAATACCTAAATCCTCGCATTTCGTGTATTCGGGAACCTGCGCCTCAAGTGAAGGTATTCTCGCGTACTGACCAGAATCGTATTCGCGTTGAATACCATCAGGCGAATCATCTCTTGCTCTGTCTAGGTCTCCAGTGGGGGGCATTACTAGATCATGCCGATTGTGCTTCGCCGCTTCAACTGCCTCGAGCAGCCGCTTCTCAGCTTCAGCACGATTTCGGTACCATCCGGTGGACCAGACGCGGTGAATGCGCCACCCGAGATTCTCGAGCACTCTCTGGCGCAAGCGGTCACGGTCACGGGCCACTAGAGACGAGTGATACGGCGCCCCGTCGCACTCCACGGCAAGCAAGTATCTTCCAGGTGTGTCTGGATCGACAACGGCAAGGTCAATGCGGAACCCAGCACAGCCCACCTGTTTACGAACCTCGTAGCCATGGTCACGCAAGAAGTCGTAGACCGCGTCCTCAAACGGCGAATCGGTGTCCGCACCGGTTTCTACAATGCTGTGCAGGTTCCGGTTCTCTGCATAATCAAGAAACGTTTTAAGTGCACGCAAACCGAACGCGCTTTTTTCGTCAACGGCTAGGTCCTGGGCACGGAAGTTGCTGAACACTACGCAACGCTCGCGAGCACGAGTGATCAGGACGTTCAGCCGTCTCTCTCCACCTTCCTTGTTCAAGGGGCCAAAATTATGGCTCAGCTTGCCATTGGAGTCAACGCCATAGCCCATGCTGATGAAGATCACGTCCCTCTCGTCGCCTTGGATAGTCTCAAGGTTCTTCACGAAGAAGTGTTCATCACGTTTCCTAGAGAAGTAATTCTGCATATCCGGGTGCTGCCTAAACTGCGCCTCTAGCTCTTCGTGTATAGCTTGCTGCTGCTTAATGCCGAATGCGCCAACCCCGAGGCTCTTTTCTGGAAACTGGCGGTAGTGGTCAAAGGCAGCTTGTACCACGGCACGCGCCTCCTCACGATTCGTGGAAGACTGTCCGCGGTCATAGACAGCATCGGGCAAATGTACGAATTCTAGCCCGAGGTTAGGCGCGCGGTCAGCAGATGAAGGGTAGACCAATAGGCTATTCTTGTAGAACTCCTGGTTGGATACCGCGATTAACGACTCATGGCGACTCCGGTAATGCCAGCGAAGGGTCTTGTTTGGAAAACTCCGTCTACACTGATGCAGTATACTTTCCATTTCAGTAGCACTGGTAGCATGCTCGTATTCCTTTTCATAATCGTCCTCTGTGGCCATTCTGTCAAAGAAGCTGGTAGGGGGCAACTGGTGGGTGTCACCCATTACAATCAGCTGGTTGCCCCTGAGCAACGCCCCGATGGCGTCCTCTGGACGCACCTGGCTAGCCTCATCAAAGATGATCACGTCGAAACTACTCACGCTAGGAGCAAGGAATTGCGCGATGGAGAGGGGGCTCATCATGAAACAGGGCTTGATCCTCTGAATCAGGTGGCCTATATTCTTCATGAGTTTTCGAATCGGCATATGTCCGCGCTTACGATTGAGCTCACCAAGGAGGATCCCAGCCTCTGAGTGGCGTGGAGCTCCACCCACAATCTCTGGGCGCGCTTTCCAAAGATCATGGGCAATTCGCTGTCGGTTGAGCCTGATTATATGCTCGTCCAACTCAATGAAGCTCGATATCTTCTTTTCGTGGAGCTCTGTAATAAAATCTTCCAAGGCAGGCCGTTGTTCGAAAGCAACTGCAAGCAAGGCTTCCGCCAAGTTTCCCTCAAAGGTCGGCACTAGATCCCGTGGAGCGACAAGGCCCTGCTCAGCCAGCGAAACGAGAGGTTTAGCAACGGTAGCAGCCAGTTCTCGCTTCAGCCTCACCCAATCCGACCAACGCTGGAGTTCTTCTGTCGCGTCCGCCCACGTTTCCAGTATTGCCAGCCACTGAGCGAAAGGCGCTTCATCCGGCGGCGTTGCGAACGCGAGATCATAGTCAAGCGACAACCGCCGGGCTAGGCTGTCTCGAACTTCGATGACAAGGTTCAAATGCTGCTCAAGTTGCTGCGTGACCTCAATCACCTGCTGTCTGTCAACACCTGTTTCTGCCAGATCAATTGCGCGTTCGGTTAAGTAGCCCTCGATTACCTGGCGGCGGAAGTCAGTAATCCAATGAGCGAACTTCCGCAACAAGACAACATCACTGCCTTCGCCCTTCCAGGAGTGACCGAAAAGCCCTCGTCCTTTTTCCTCGTTGATTGCTAGCTGTCTGCGTAGTTCTAGAAACTCGGCTAAGCGGTCGAGGTCAGTAAGAACTTGTTTGGTGCTTTTTCTAGCACGCACCTGATATAGCGTCGCTGCTTCCTTGCGAAAGCGCCAATAGCGCAGCAAAACGAACTTATACCACCGTCTCTCTGCGTCAGCTAGCCTTTCTTTCAATCCAGCAATGTCGAGTGAGAACGCTTCAGGAAGGAACAGCACTTGCAGCGTTCTTAGCTGATTCTGGAGAGTAGCAACTTCATCCAAGAGTTGTTGCGCGGTTACACTAGGCTGGTTCCATTCGTCATTCAGAAGTACGCTGCGTTCCGCAGGGCGAGCAGCTGACATCACACGGGCTGCCGCAATTGCTAGCCGTGCATTACGTAAGTGCTGCGGTTTCCCAACGGCACTAACTTCATCCAGCTTTCCCAGCAAGCGCTGCAATTCCTCTAGCTCGTCGCGTAGCTTGTTGATTAGCTCGCGGATCTCACGAACATCGTTGGGCAAAATCCTCTGCGGCTCGCAGGCCCGCCATGGATGCTTAGCAACCGGTGTATGTGGCCAGACAACCGATAGCCCATCCAGTGTCCTCTTTGCTTCTTGATACTCTTCCTCGGTCCACTTCTCAGGATCTGAAAGGTTGACCCTCGCCCAATCTCCGCCACGGTCGCTGAAGTGCTTTCTGGCTTTCTCACGCAACTCGTAGAGGTCATAGGGTGCGAGCCCAAGTTGATTCAATGGTTCTTTAAGCGCCAGAACGTAACCGTTGAGGTATGCTGTAAGATGTTCGTGCTGCCTAAATTCAATTCTTAGCGGAACCTCCGTCGGCTGAGGTGCATTGACCGTCCGCTCCAACTCTCTAAGAAACATACGCTTGTTAACATAGCGGCTATGCAG
Source organism: bacterium (assembly GCA_021163765.1). Lineage (GTDB taxonomy): Bacteria > 4484-113 > 4484-113 > 4484-113 > 4484-113 > JAGGTK01. The sequence goes on along the minus strand of JAGGTK010000096.1, from coordinate 13,054 downwards.
TTGCAGGGAGGCATCAGTAAGACCACACTTATCAAGGCGCTCCTTGACTACCTCCAGCGCGGCCATTTTCTGACTCACGAACAACACGGTCTTGCCCATCGCTAGCAACTCCGCGATCAGATTCACGATTGTCTGCGACTTCCCAGTGCCCGGTGGCCCCTCAACAACTAGGTTGTGTCCGGTTTTAGCCATTTCAATAACTGCCACCTGTGACGAATCAGCGTCTTTAACGTGGTATAGGTTTCGGATCTCGAGCTGAGCGACCTCCTGCTCGTCGACGTCTGCTGGTTCGCCATCACACTCCGACTCCTTTTCGGTCTCCGGCGCGAAGACCGCCCTGATGAGCGGATGCTTTGCGGGACTTCGCTGCTCGGGCCAGCTACGAGGATCGAGGTCGCGGTACATCACAAACTTTGTGAAGTTAAAGAAGCCAAGGTAGATATCGCTAGTTACCCGCCAGCCCTTTATCACCGCAATCGCTTTTCGTACTTCATCGGCATACAGATCAATGCCGGACTTGTCTTGTGGCATCTCGAAATCGGGTAATTTCACTCCCTGCTCATGCAACTTGGCTTGGAGCGATACGTTCGTATAAATGTCTTCTCCGGTCCAGCTCACCTTGTAAGCCTTACCAACGGCAGTGCGCTCCATCTCCACAGGAACAAGGATTAGAGGGCCCTTGCGCATCACGTCAGCCTTTGCGCTCTCCGTCCATTCTAAGAAACCCAGAGCCAAGAACAAAACGGTGTAGCCTTGTTCCTCCATTATCGTTTCTGCTTTGTGCCGAATATGGAAAAGGCGACGCTGCAGTTCCAAAAGAGGCAAGTCCGTCTGCAAATAGCGGTCTGTGTGAACTCCCTTCAACTCTGATTCATCAATGTCCCAGAGATCGGCGTATGGGTCGACTTCCTCGTCCGGATTAGTTTCAGTTGCAGGTCGCCTCACGTTGGATAAAGGTCCAACTGCTTCGCGTTTGGGACGGAACTCCATCTTCTTGTTATCGTCAATTACTATCCTTCCATAAACTTCTCTTGGCACCTCATCAACAACTAGGATTGTGCTCCGCTTTGTGGGGCGGAAGTTCAGAAGGCGATTCCGCATGGTTAGATCCAAGAGCCGTTCTCTTGCCTGCTCGAGCTCCTTTTCGATAATGCGGTTAGTTGCGCCTTTAGTACTCTCGTTTGCCAGTTGTCCCTCCCCTTTCACGGTAATTGTAGTCCAAAACGCTTAGTTTGTCGTTCAGGGCTGTTGTTCGTCGATGCGCAACTTGTAGCAGCGCTTCCATCCCCCCGACCGACAAGTGCTAGAATGATTCCCAGCACACACGGGAGATAATTTGAACGCGACGACGGTATTTACCAGTGAATCGGTGATGCCGTCCCGTTAAATAGCCGGCTACGTTTGAATTCACGCGAACATAAACGAACCCAGACGAACCGTTTTATGATGGATTCCATGGGCTTTCTGCTGGATTCGCCCGGATTTATACGAACATAGGCGAACTTTCGTGGTATAATGTTTGTAGTATACTCCCTACCGTTCCTGCGGGGATGGTAGGCTTTTTTTATGAGCCGCATCGCCGTTTTCATAGATGGAGCGTACCTCGATAAGATCACCCAGTCCGAGACCGGAGGCAGAGCGGATCTTCACCTGTTGCCCGAACGCCTGGCGCAGGGGATTCCCATTCTGCGCACTTACTACTACAACTGCCCGCCTTACCAGTCTAATCCCCCGACACCTGACGAGATGCGGCGTTTCTCCAGTATGGACAAGTTCTTCAGTCGCATCAGCCGCTTCTCCAACTTCGAAGTCAGACAGGGAAAATGCGTGAAACGAGGCGACGATTACCAGCAGAAGATGGTGGACGTTCTGTTGAGCCTTGACCTCGCAAAGCTGTCGATGAAGCGCGCGATTACCCACGCAGCGCTGGTTGCCGGTGACGCCGATTATGTCCCTGCTGTTGAGACCGCGAAATATGAGGGCGTTGAGGTCTGGTTGTATCATGGCCGTGAGACACGGCCCCACAACGAGCTATGGTTGGTCGCAGATAAACGCTATCCACTTCTCGACGACTATCTTCCGTTCAGGGAATAGACAAGAAGGTGCGGCACGAGACCGTGCCCCGCCACAGGCGGGCAAGCCTACAAGCGTCGTGCTAGAATGATTCCCAGCACGGAATGCGGGGAGATAAATTGAACGCGACGGTATTTACTTCTGAATCGGTGACCGAAGGGCATCCGGACAAGGTCTGCGACTCTATCGCGGACGCCATCCTCGACGATATTTTGGCTAAGGACACGCGCGCGCACGTCGCGGTGGAAGTGATGTGCACCACCGGGCTGGTGATGGTCGTCGGCGAGGTGAGCTGCGACTGCTACTCGGACATGAACGGCATCGCGCGGCGCACATTACAGGAGATTGGCTACCATTCGCCGGCGTTCGGCTTTGACGGCGCGACGTGCGGCGTGCTGGTGTCCATCGACGAGCAGTCAAGCGACATCGCGGGCGGCGTCGGGGTTTCGGAGGAGGCGCGCGAGGGCACGGCGGTTGACGAGTTCGACCGCCAGGGCGCGGGCGACCAGGGGATGATGTTCGGGTTCGCCTGCCGCGAAAGCGAGGCGCTCAGCGAAGGCACGTTTATGCCGCTGCCGATATTCTTCGCGCACCGGCTGGCCAAGCAGCTCGCGGAGGTGCGCAAGAGCGGCGCAATTGACTACATCGGGCCGGACGGCAAGACGCAGGTGACGCTGCGCTACGAAAACGGAGCGCCGGTGGCGGTGGAGCAGCTAATCGTTGCCGCCGAGCACAAGCCGGATATTGACGCGGAAAAAATGAAGCGCGAGATGCTGGACGCGGTGGTCGCTCCCATCGTGCCGGAGAAGTGGTTCCCTGAAGGCAAGGTGGCACCGGAGCGCGTGCTGGTGAATCCCAGCGGCAAGTTCGTCAAGGGCGGGCCGCTCGCCGATTCCGGTCTTACGGGGCGCAAGATAATCGTGGACACATACGGGGGGTATTCGCGGCACGGCGGCGGGTCGTTTAGCGGCAAGGACCCCAGCAAGGTGGACCGCAGCGGAAGCTACTACGCGCGGTATGCGGCGAAGAACTTAGTCGCGGCGGGAGTAGCGGAGAAATTAGAAATCCAGGTGGCGTACGCCATAGGCTGCGCGCATCCGGTGAGCATAAACGCGTGCGCGTTCGGCACCGAGACCGTGCCGGTGGAGCGCATTGAAGGGCTGCTGCGGTCGCGGGACGTGTTTGACTTCCGCCCCGCGGCGATAATCAAAAACCTGAACCTCATCGCGCCCATATACCGGCAGGTTTCTGCCTACGGGCACTTCGGGCGCTGGGACCTTGACTTGCCGTGGGAGCGGCTGGATAAAGTTGACGCGATACGCCAGGCGCTGAAGTAGCACCGGCAGTTCTGTCAGCCGAATCGCTGCCCGCTCGCCCGCCTACTTGGGCGTTAGCTGCAAGGACACGTCGCAGCCGCTGTCGGAGGTGATGGCAGACACAATAAAGGCTTTGTCGGCACCCTCAAACATCAGCGTGATGCCCTCAGGCGTCTCCATCTCAGTCTGCTTCTTATAACCCGCAGCCTCGGCCTTCCCGACGTAGAAATCCGCGACCTTGCGGGGCGGGTCGGACGTCTGGAGATAAACGCTGCTGGACCGGCCCTCCGGCGTCTCCGAACTCAACGAACTCTCCACCGTGCTGCCAGGATACTGCGGCAGGCTGGCGGGCCAGCCCTCGGGCATGCCCTGGCCGGTCTTGACGATGGTCTCCTCGCCGGTTTCGGTGTCGGTGATCTTCATGGTGTCGCCGCTTATATCGGCTGAGACCTTGCCGTCGGAAGACGCTTCGATCGCCCGCTCGGCCATGCCTTCGGCGGCCTTCTGCGCCGCCTGCTGGCATCCGGCCGCCAGAATAAGCAGCGCTAGCAGCAAAATTCCTATGCCAAATCGCATACGATAACCTCCAGTAGATATCAGGGCAGGGATTATACCATTGGGGGGCGCTGATTGCGGGCTTTGCTACAGTCACATATCCTCCGCCAACGTGACATTGACCACTTCGCCGTCGCGGAGCTCGTAGAGGATGCAGATGCCGTCGGGGATGCCGTCCGGCACCAGCTCGCCGGTCTCTGCGTTCAGAACATCCAGCCCGAAATGGTGTTCTTGGTCGCGAAGCTTCCCATACATCCACAAGAATGCGCTTGTCTGATCTCCTTTTATATGTTCACCTCTAGCATATCCAAAATTCCCTTGCAGAATGTGCGGTGCTGGACAGAATCGTGCGTCATGTACTAGGAGATTGCCGAGTTCCTCCGGCGTTATGCTGTATCCGACCTTCTCCTCGCTTACATTTTCCCTATTACGAATTCCCCCCGCTGTCTGCATCCTTCCACCGCTCTCCAATAGCCCTACTGCTTTCTCGAGGTTCTCCCGATACCGGTCCTCAGTACTACGTTCCTCATAGTACTTAATCCACTCTGACATAACCGTAATGTAATGGCGAACTACGATGTCATTGGGCGTTGAGACTAAGTTGTGTATCGTGTACTTGGAGTAGCGGTCGAATCTTGGGTCGAATCCGCTAGGGACAATACGTCCGAGAAGGTCGTTTTTCGGATATCTTCTTATTATGCCTTCCCGGAGGAGCGGGTCAGGGCTAGGGGAATCAGCGTGAACCTCGTGGAACTTCCTCCATTTATTCGACCCACCTAGCAGATATGCAGGATATGCTCGATACTTCTCGTAGTACTTATTCAAAGCTGCGCAAAGCATCTTGCCATGACGAGGCGCTATCCGGTTGTTGTACTCCTTAGCCGACATATAAGGAACACTGAATATCTCATGATATAGGAGGTTTCCGCAGCCTATTGCCGCCAGGACCGCTAAAACAATGAGGATGAGTACTCTTGGGTTTGCCCCATATCCAGGCTTTTGGCGTATCTGCATGCGCATTCTCAGCTAGGTCCGGTACTAGGGGGCTTGAAGTACCAGTATTTCATTCGCCAAAGGATCAGAAACAAACAACCTCCCAGACGCATCGTCGTAGCAACTGAACAGGCAAGGTCCCGATAGGTTGTAAGTATCCGTGACAGCACCGGTATTCATATCAATTGTAAGAAGCGTACCTGGACCAACCTCACCATTGCCTAGATAAACGCCACGGTCTAAAGCATGAGCATATCCGGGAAGCGTGCTATAGGAGAGCGAGAATAGATACCGCCCAGAGTGGACGCTTCCAACAGAGCTACCTGTTAACGGATCAAGAGCCATAATGTCGCCTTGATAGCCTGCAGTGCCGGGAGTATGGTAGCTGATTATCACCAGCTTACCGTCGTGAAGGTACACGTCAGAGACATTTTGAAGCCCATTATAAGTCGCCTGGAGGGCAAGCGTTGTCTTGTCGTGCATCCACACAGTCCCGTCTCCTGTGCAAACGACCGCGCAATTCGGTGCAGCATAAAGAGGCACACAAGCTATTGGCATAGAACCCGTTGAGATGCTGTGAGCTGCGATAGATAAAGAAGTATCCCAGGATAGCTGATGGCTTACGAGAAGGTCATCCTCAAAGAGCGGTACGAATACCGTATTAGTTTGCTGGTCGAAAGCACACATTTGGGTTACTGCTCCCGGGAGTTGGACTGTTTGGAGTAGACTGTAGCTTGACGAATCGAAGTAGTATGCTGAACTCTCGCATATCACTCCAAATACTCCATGTCCGCTTACGCTTCCGACGACAATAAAGGACGGGTGGTCATCGAACTCGTAGTCGAACAGCTCTGTTCCGTCCGCGACGCTGAGAGCTTTAAGCAAATAGCGTTCGTAATCGATCGCATACACAACGGAGCTGTTAGAAGATAGACAGATCTGACGAGGAGGCTTGGGCGACTCAAGGCCAATCGTAGTGCCAACAACCGCTCCCCACTCGATTTGACCCGTCTGTCCGTCTATACGCCCTACGCCGTAGTCATCGCAATCCAGTCCTGCGATTAAATCGTTCCCGCCGTCAACGGCTATCATATCGGTCGCAGCAATTCCTTCTGGTAGGTTAATCGTATCAAGGTAAGTTGCGGCCATGACGGGCTGCCCGACGAGACACAGCAGCGCTAGCAGCAAAATTCCTATGCCAAATCGCATACGATAACCTCCAGTAGATATCCGGGCAGGGATTATACCATTGGGGGGCGCCATAGGCGCATCTGCGAGCATCAGAGCCTTTTCACATATCCTCTGCGCGGGTGATTTTGGTCACTTCGCCGTCGCGCAGCTCGTAGAGGATGCAGATGCCGTCGGGGATGCCGTCCGGCACCAACTCGCCGGTCTCTGCGTTCAGCACATCCAGCCCGACATGCCCTGTTGGGCCAGGATCATCAGGATCCGGGTGGTAGGTTTTTTCGGGAAGCATACCGTACATCCATAAGAACGCGCTCCTCTCATCTCCTCCCATACGTTCGCCCCTGACATAGCCGAAATTCCCCTGGAAGCCTTCCGGGTCTTCACCGGCCAAGGCAAGCGTAAGGACGTCCCACACAACTTCGTTCACGGTATCGGGAAACGACACAAAAAGGACGTTCTTTGCCTGCTTTTCGACCGTGCTGGGAATTACACTGTACAAGGAGCCATTTACCTCCCGCTCTACTCCACCAGCTACCAGTATTACAGGAAGCGTCGCTTTCAGTTCCTTCAATGCTTGCAGCTTTCCGCTCTCCTCAGCCATAAGTTCCGAGTTAGAGAAAACCCACTCAACGAAAGGGTCGTGCGGTGCAGATACCAAGTTCACTATTCCACCGCGCCTGGGGTCATGGTAAATGCCGGTACGCGAGGCATCGCAGCCCTGCTTCCTGGGATAGTGCTTGAGATAGCCTCCTTCAAGAAGCGGGTCTGCACCCACACTTAACGCAAGCTTGTTTGTCCCTCCGACGAGGAACTCCGGGTACTCTCCCTTGTCAGCGAAATAGCGGTTGAGAGCATTGCTGATGATCCTAGCGTTGTTTTTAGCGATGAACCGCTCGTAGATGGCCGACTCCGTGATAATGTCCTGCGGCATCCCCATGAGACATAACGAGATGAGAAAAGCCGCTATAGCCAGCACCGCTATCGGTGGCCCATACCGGAACATCGTCCAGGCAACGAGCTTTCCGCGCCGGCTCATATCATTGGCCTGCATTCATTCCAGAGAATACCACAGCCGCGCATTATTATCCGTCAACGACCATGAGCGAAACTGCGAGGGGGCGCTACAGGCGCATCTACGAGCAGCAGAACTTCTTCACATATCCTCAGCACGGGTGACATTGACCACTTCACCATCGCGCAACTCGTAGAGGATGCAAATGCCGTCGGGTATACCGTCCGGCACCAACTCGCCGGTCTCTGCGTTCAGAACATCCAGCCCGCGATGCCGACCGGGAGCCAGGGGATCCCGCATCCCGTACATCCACAGGAACGCGCTCTTCTCGTCTCCTCCCATGTGCTCGCCCCTGACGTAGCCGAAATTCCCCTGGAAGAAGTTGTGATAAGGCTCAAACTGACTGCCATCTACACTCAGGAGTTTGTCCAACTTCTCAGGCATTACTGTATATATCAACGCCTGTCCGTCCCGCCCTGCTCTCCTAGTAACTCCTCCCGCCGCCAGTAATCTCCCGCCATCCTCTAAGTACGCCAGCGCTGCCGCATATGATGTAATGTATGCTGGAGGGGTAATACTGGCTTCTTCCCACGACTGCACTGCGTCTTTGAGACTGTCCATTGTGGAACGGACTAGCGGATTATCACTTATGGTGAATGCATTCCTGAGCACTCTGCGCGATCTTGGGTCTTGCGCAAACAAAGGTGGGGCTAAATAGGCCGCATGACGTGGATATGACTTGATTATTCCCTCCGCGAGCAGAGGATCTGGGCTAACAGTACTTTCATTCACAGTATTGACTTGCTTTCCATTTTCTCCGCCCATTAAGTATGGAGCGTATTCTCCGTGCTTTTCGAAGTAATTGTTTAGGGCACTACATAGCATATTCCCATATCTAGGGGCTATCCTGCTGTTGTAGGTATTAGGTTCGGGTCCCGTATAGGCTATATCGGCAACGAACAGGTACAAGCCCCAAATGGCTACCACCAATACGACGATGGGCAACCCATATCGGAGCATCGCCTGGGCAGTGGGCTTTCCGCGCCAGCTCATATCACTGCGTTTCTGCATTCATAACCCTAGCTAAGGCGCCTGAAATACTAATATCTGGTACACAGAAGGATCAGAGACAAACAGCTTACCAGATACGGCACTGTAACAACTGAATAAGCAAGGTCCTGATAAGTTATAGGCGTCTACCACATTGCCAGTGCTTATGTTAATTGTCAGCAGCGCACCCGGAAGAATCTGCTCACCGTCACATATCCCCCGATCAATGCCGTGGGTGAATCCGGGGATCCCGCTGTAGGAGAGCGAGAATAGGTACCGTCCAGATTGAACGCTTCCTACAGAATTGCCTGTCACTGGGTCAAGGACCATAATGTCACCTTGATAACCCTCGACACCAGGAGTATGGTAGCTGATGATTACCAGCTTACCATCATGAAGGTATGCATCAGAAACATTTTGCAGTCCGGCATATATCGCCTGAACAGCGAGCGTTGTCTTGTCGTGCATCCTCACAGTGCCGTCGCCGGTGCAAACGACCGCGCAATTAGACGAAGCTTGGAGAGGTATACAGGCTACCGGCTTGGAACCCGTTGAGATGCTGCTGGAAGTAACAGAAAGCGAGCTGTCCCAGGATAGCTGATGGCTGACGAGAACGTCGTGCTCAAAAAGCGGTATGAAAACGGTATCAGTTCCCTGGTCGAAAGCGCACATTTCAGTCCCCGTTCCCGGGAGTTGGACTGTTTGGAGTAGACTGTAGCTTGACGAATCGAAGTAGTATGCTGAACTCTCGCATATCACTCCAAATACTCCATGTCCGCTTACGTTACCAGCAATGATGAAGGACGGGTGGTCGTCAAACTCGTAGTCGAACAACTCTGTTCCGTTCGCGACGCTGAACGCCTTAAGCAGGAATCGTTCGTAATCAATGGCGTATACGGCAGAGCCATCAGAGGACAGGCAAATCTGACGCGGAGGTTTAGGCGACTCAAGGCCAATGGTGGTTCCCAGAACTGCTCCCCACTCGATTTGATCCGTCTGTCCGTCTATACGCCCTATGCTGTAGTCATCGCAATCCAGTCCTGCGATTAAATCGTTCCCACCGTCAACGGATATCATATCGGCTGCTGAAACGCCTTCCGGCAGGTAAATCGTATCCAAGTAAGTCGCGGCTACTACGGGCTGCCCGACGAGACACAGCAGCGCTAGCAGCAAAATTCCTATGCCAAATCGCATACGATAACCTCCAGTAGATATCAGGGCAGGAATTATACCACCGGGGAGGCGCTATAGGCGCATCTACTAGCAGCAGAGCTTCTTCACAGGTCGTCTGCCCACGCAGCTATCACTCTTAAGGTAGTTGGAATACTCTAATAGAATGTGTCGGGGGATCGGAGACGAATAGCTTCTGCGTGACGGCGTCGTAATGAGTGAAAAGGTTCTGTCCACTTAACATGTGGATTTCAGTAACTTGGGCAGATGTCGTATCGACTTGCAGCAGCGCGCCGTCTCCTATCTCGCCACCGCCGATATAAATACCACGATCCACGGCCCAAACACAACCCGGTATGTCTGTTGGCTCAATAGTAAGTGGGTACCTGTCGGGCAATCCGCTTGAAGTACTCTGACATGTCAGGAAGTCGAAGCTCAGGATGTCTCCTTTATAAACGTCTCCGGCATCAGGGTCATGGTAACTCAGGACAATAAGCTTGCCGTCTTTATAAGCCGCGTCCGCCACACTGAATAGGCCGCCGTATGCACCTTGAAATGTAAGCGTTTGCTTGTCATACAGAAAGATCATTCCATCCGCTATACTCACAACACCGACAGTCGAGCCATTAGCGTCAGGAACACAGGCTGTTGGCATGTCACCCGTGCCGGCTTGTAGTGGGCTGACGCTTAGACTGCCACCGTTCCAGTTAAGCGCATGCGCCACTACAAGGTCAACTTCCAATAGTGGAATGAACAAGGTTGAACTCCCCGGGTCGAAAGCGGTTTTCTGCGGACTTGTTCCCGGCAAAGCATCTTCTCTAAGGAATATAAAAGGCTCTTCGCGGAAGTAGTGTACGGACGACAAAGTAGTGACCATCAGAATCGCTTCACCGTCTACGAAGCCGTGCGTCATATGCATCGCCTCTTCAGAGAACTCGTAGGAGTCAGCCAGCGTGCCGTCAGTAGAGTCGAGCACGACGAGCGAGGGATGGTACCAGTTCATTACGAAGAGGTGTGAGCCTATTAGAGCGGGCAGAATGCCTCGAGGGAAAATGGGACCGCCATCAGAATGAGCGTCCGCCGCATAACTCCACAGCGTTTGCCCAGTCTGAGCATCAACACAGAGCACGCTGTCGCCGCTGCCATCATTGCCTACGTAAAGCCTCGTAGCCCCTTCATTCGAGCTGACGACCGTCGGAAAGACGTCCTCAGCTAAGTTTATGCTCGGTAGCTCCGACGCAGCCAGGGCAAGTCCGCCTGAGAGACCTAATGCAGCCAGCAATACGCCCAAGAAAGCAGTTCTCTTAATCATATTTCTTCACCACCTCGATTACTTCTCCTTCTTTGAGTTTATACAGCACAACAATCCCGTCCGGGATTCCATCAGGCTGTATTAGCCCGTCGTCATTATCCACCAGGTCCAGGCCGGGCATCTCCTCTGGTGAGTCTCCGTCGCTCACAAACCCGTAGAACCACAGCCACGCCTCTTTTGCGGTGCCTTCAATAGACTCAATGAAGTCGCCCCGCTGATAGCCGAACTGACCATCAGGATTGTCTGCCAGAAAGTAGAGTTCACCGGAAAATTTAGATATCAGCATAAAGACCGTATATTTCAAGGCGTGTATTTGAAGCGAAGCCTCGCCATTCCTGTACCATTCTAACCTGTCAACTCCGCCAGCGCAGAAGTACCTTGTGCTTTCGAGCGTCTCCTCCAGAATCCCTCTGCGAAGCAGGATTTGGGTACCTGTTTCGTGGCCTGCCAGACTACTACCCGGCTGTCCACTCAACAATTGCTTATACTCGTATCTTATCATAGGCTTGAAGTGCTCACGCATGAATTCTACAACTGGGTCATTTGGCATAGAGACCACATTCCTGACATAGCGTATGCCTCTTGGCTCCACTTTGCTCATCGTTAGTGGACTCCATTCATAAGCAGAAGATTCAGGATAGCTCTTCAAGAAACCACAATCTAGAAGCGGGTCATGAAAACCGGTCTCCTCCCATTCTTTTGTCGGATTCCCTCCCAGAAGATAAGGTGGATATTCGCTGTGCACCCGGTAGTAGTCATTCAGCGCTGCTACCAGAACCGTTGCCTGTCGAGCTAGAGCTGATGGGCGCCTATTCACAGCATTCTTCGCGGACTCAACGAAATAGCCGATGAGATAGGACGGTTTCGTTCCGCAAGTACTCTCAGCCAGAAAGAGCAGCAGGATAATCGCCGATGTTATGGCCAAACTCATGGTTCGTCCTTTCGTCATTTCACCCATCGTCAATACTGCGTCTTCTCAAAGTCGTTGATATTCCTGTCAGCATCTTCTGTAACCCGGTAGTCCAAGCCTGGATCAGAAAGCGGGATCCTGTGCCACACGTAGCCTACTTGGATCCAGAGGTCGTTTGCGACACTGGCATAGTCATACGCCTCCCTAATGCTATAGTGCTGGCCCTGCTCATTCACCAGGTTAAACAGACCCTCGTAGAAGTACCCCGACCAGAAGTTAGCGCGAATATTAGATATGCTACTTTCCCATCCTAAGTACACGCGAGCCAAGCTATTGTCCATGAAGTAGTCGTGTAGGATTCCATTGAAGCTGTCACATCCATCAATAAACACTAGGTCCTTGACGATCGGCGGATACTGTTCAGGACCAGGAAAGAACCATATGTCAGAGTGCCCATCATAGTGATAGACTGGCGAGTAGAGATTCGCTGCCACCAAGCTCTTTGGAGAAAGAGTTCTGCCAAGGTCCTCCTTGTGCCAGACTGAGTATAAGGCCGACTGCAAGTGCTTGTCCTCATACTGCTGTTTTATCTGCCTTAAGCGGTCAGGCAAGCCTATGATTCCATCTAGCAGGCTGCCCCCATATACTAGGTCAACCGCTCCAGCATCCAGCACTTTTGTGACCCCTTCAACCTCAAGCTCCAGCTCAAGAAAGTATCTACCAGGAGGGTAGTACGGCAAACCATTCTTCTCACCATACGGCTCATCAACCTCAGGTCCTAGATTCCACTTCCACTGTCTACCATCCCAGGCCAGTGTGAAGAAAAGGCTCTCGCCACCTGAATCTTTATAGGGATATTGATTAAGCCTGAACAGGAACCCCTCTTGAGATACGTCAGTATGCATGAATATTCTCGGGTCGATGTCTCCTTCAAGGAAAACCACCGGAGGATTCGCGTAATACCTAATGCTAGCGACATCCCAGTCTCCAACATCCTCCTCTTCGTAAGCGTTGCCAATCCCCTGACCAATCTCTTCGATGTTCTGTCGACTGACGATTCGCAACGTAATCATATCGGGAGGGCTGCAGGTCTCGAACTTGGCCACAGCGAACGGCGCCGGACCGTCGTCTTGCGCTGTAGGACCGTACCCTTGAACGCCTTGGCTACCTGACCAGACAGGATTATGCAGCCTGCCGCTGAATGGCTGGAATGATTTTACCAATGGCACTGGCCACTCTGGTGCGTCAGGGTCCAGGTCAATGGTCGGTCTTACCCAGTTGTGACAGATCTCCCGCGTCCACCAGTCGTACACTGTAAAACCGTAGACTTGGGCATCGTCGCAAATATATTCACCGTCGATCAATCGGCAGTCCTCTTCGAAGCTCATTGGCAACAGGTAATAGAACGTATAGTCTTGCTTGGGACCGCCATCAGAATGAGCGTCCGCCGCATAACTCCACAGCGTTTGCCCAGT
>JAGGTK010000078.1 GCA_021163765.1 bacterium | reverse complement strand
ACATCGTACGCTCTTACGCCCGACACTCTCACCAGCGCGAGCGCCCCGCTGCCGGCAGGCGTCGCCAGCGCGCATATCGTGTCGTCCGTCTCGTAGAACCTGGACACAGCTTCATTCTAGCAGGAGCGTGCTGCTTTGCCTGGCAAGGAGGTTAGCCACCCCTACCGCCTGATTCTCAGGCGAGGATCGAGGATATCCCGCAGGCCGTCGCCGAAGAGGTTGAAGCCGAGAACCGTGAGCGCCAGTGCAAGTCCCGGAAACACCCCCCACCAGGGCATATCCACGAGATTCCCCCGCGCTTCGGCGAGCATATTTCCCCACGACGGCGTGGGCGGCTGAATGCCGATGCCCAGGAATGAAAGCCCGGCCTCGCTCAGCACGTTCTCCGCGACCGCGAGCGTGCCCAGCACGATTATCGGCGCCAGGCAGTTGGGAAGCAGATGGCGCGTGATAATGCGTAGGTTGCTAGCGCCGATGCTGCGCGCGGCTTCGACAAATTCCTGTTCCTTTAGCGATAGTATCTGGCCGCGGATAACGCGTGCTATGCCCGTCCATCCGGTAAATCCCAGCGCAATGAACAGCGCCCAGATACCGGGCCTCCTGAACGTGGCAAGGATGACGATAGCCAGCAGTATGCTCGGGAACGCAAAGAACGTGTCGGTGAGCCGCATCAGAGCGTTGTCCATCCAGCCACCGAAGTAACCCGCCAGTGAACCGATAATTATGCCGATGAAGAGCGCGATGAGAGTCGCGACAACTCCAACCAGCAGCGACACCTGAGCGCCGTGGATGATGCGCGACAGGATGTCTCGCCCGTGAAAATCGGTTCCGAGCAGGAAACGCTGGGGCTGGACGGGCTGGCCGGTCGCAGGATCGATGGACGTCTGGCCAGTCTCATCAACTGGAGCGGCGTGCTCCAGAACCGAGGGTGCGAGCCTGGTAAACCACTTGAACTGTACGATAGGGCTATGCGGCGCCAGCAAAGGCGCTGCCATGGCCGCGAGAACGAATACTGCGACGATCACCATCCCCGCAAAAGCGGTGCGGTGGCGAAACAGCTTTTCGAAGAACCAGCGCATTACGTATATCTGATGCGGGGGTCAACCCACGCGTAGATGATGTCCACAACCAGGTTGACCATAACGAACGTCACGGCGAAAAGCGTGACCGAGCCCAGGATGATGGGGAAATCGCGCTGGCCGATGGCGTCAACCATGGCGCGCCCAAGCCCGGGCCAGGAAAAAACCGTCTCGGTCAGCACTGCGCCCGTAAGCAGCAGCGCAAACATATTGCCGATAACCGTGATGATGGGTATCAGCGCATTCTTCAGGGCATGCCTGAATATGATGGCGCGAGTCCCTAAGCCTTTGGCGCGCGCTGTGCGAATGTAATCCTGCCCCATCACTTCCAGCATCGAGCTTCGAGTAATGCGCGCGATGATGGCCATTGGCACCGTGGCGAGGGTTACAGCCGGGAGAATAAGGTGCTTGAAGTTCTCCCACGCTGTTGCCCCGTATTCGGTCATGCCGGAAACCGGCAGCATGTGGAAGTAGGAGCCAAAAACGAGCTGTAGCATCAGGCCGAGCCAGAAAACCGGGATTGAAACTCCCGCTACTGCGAGAATCATGACAAGATAATCAAGGATTGACTGCGGGCGCATGGCGGCGAGGATGCCCGCCAGCATACCGAGAACAATAGCGATGGCCATCGCGCTTAGGGAAAGATAGAGCGTGTTGCCGAACTTGTCGCCGAGTAGCTGCGTCACCGGCTGTCCCTTGATATAGGAAAACCCCAGGTCGCCGTGCACCAGGTCATTCAGGAAGACCAGGTATTGCACAACAAGCGGCTTATCCAGCCCAAGCTCCGCTCTAAGCTGTTCAGCAATGACAGGATCGTAGCGCTGGCCCATACGAACCCGGATAGGGTCGCCGGGCGCAAGGTGAATCGCCGTGAAGGTGATAATTGTGATACCGAGTAGAACCGGAATTATCGAAAGGAAACGCTTCAACAGGTAAAACGCCATATCGTGTTTGAGCTAGCGCTTAAAGTAGACCTTTTCCAGTGGAGTATTGTTGAGATGCGGGGTGCGGTCCATCGCCGTAATGCTCAATCCGTGCACGTACGGCTGCACGAGAGTCAGGTTCTTGCGCCAGTAAAGCAGAAGCCACGGTGCTGCGGCTAGCGCGATATCTTCGGCCTTGTTATAGAGCCTGATGCGCTCCTCTTCGTCCACTGTCGCGCGTCCCTTACGTACCAGTTCGTCGAACTGGGGATGCGAGAAGCGCGTGATGTTGCCGGGATCGCCGGCCTGCGTTGATTCCAGCAGCACATAGAGCCAGTTGTCCGGGTCAGGATAGTCTGCTAACCATGTGTTCTGGTGGAACAGAAGCTCACCCGCATAAACCCGGTCGAGGAAGGTCGCCCAGTCGTTCTGCTCGATGCGAACCTTAACGCCAACCTGCCGCAGCTCCTCCTGCACCTGCGCCGCCATCTGGGCGGAAAGCTGCTGCTGGTCAATGTTTAGTGTGACTTCGGGGAAGCCATCGCCGCCCGGATAGCCTGCACTTTCAAGGTAGGCTCTGGCTTTGTCCGGGTCGTAAGGATAGCCCTCACTCCCCTCGTTGAAGTAGAAGCTGCCCGGTGGGAAGTAAGTCTTTTGCAGTGCGCCGCGTCCTTCGAGAATGTTGCGGATAATGCTCTCCTTGTCCACCGCGTGGTTGAATGCAAGGCGAACACGCTTATCGTCAAAAGGCGGCTTCTCGCAGTTAAACCCATAGCAGTACATATCCATCGCTGTTACACCGTGCACCAGGGAGCTCAGCTTCGCATCGGCGTTAATCTCGGTCATCTTGCCAAACGGGATGTCCGTGTGTTCCAGGTCTCCACCTAGAAACGCCTGATAGCGTGTGTTCTCGTCAGGAATCACTTTGAATACGATTACGTCCAGCTTCACCTCTGTGTCCCAGTATCCACGGTTGGCCTTCAGGATTATCTGGTTGTCGTGGTCCCAGTTATCGAAGACAAACGGCCCGCTGCCGACAGGCTTCTGTGCAAAGCCCTTCCAGTCTTCTTCAACCACTTCTCGCGGCACGATTGCGAAATTGCTCATGCAGAGAACAGCGAGAAACGGCGCGTATTGCTGCTCAAGATGAATAACGAAGGTGTTCTCCTCGGGTATCTCAAAGCCCGCGAAAGACTCCGCAGTTCCCTCAAAGAACGCTTGCGCTCCCTTTACCGGGAAAAGCATCTGTGCCCTTTCGCTGGGCATATCGCCGGCTTCCCTTGCAGCAGCCGAGTCCAGTATTCGTGTGAAGCTGTAGAGCACGTCGTCCGCGGTTACTTCCCTTCCGTTATGGAATTTCGCCCCTTCCCTGATGAAGAACTTGTACTTCAGCCCGTCCTCTGAGATTACCCAGTTTTCTGCAAGGTCAGGCACGATTTGAAGGTCAGGAGAGAATCTGACCAGGCCGTTGAATATTCTGCGTACAACCGTGTCGGAAACGGTATCGGTGATGTGCATAGGATCGAGCGTTGGCGGGTCGGCGGGTAGCGGAAACCGGTAGACGGCCTCGGTCAGCGGCTGGGTGGGTAGGGCGTTCTTGCCGTCGGATTCGGGTGGGGGAGCCGGATTACACGCAGCGAGAAACGCAGATACTATCAAGGCGACGAATAAAGCAATTCTACTCATCCCCGCACCTCCATGCCGGTAATCAGTTTGCGTCAGTTCCCGCGATATACACACGAGAAAGGTCATTGTTGGGAAAGCTGGCATCAATGTCCATTCCGGAAATCTCAATGCCTCTTACCTCTGGTTTCAGGAGGATATTAGCCGTCTGGGTGAAAAGAAACAGCCATGGAGCTTCTTCCAGTGCTATCCGTTCCGCCTGCCAGTAAAGCAGGCGACGTTTACCCGGGTTAAGCTCAGCGCGCGCCTGCTCCACCAGCGTGTCGAACTCGTCGTTACGCCATCGCGCCCAGTTGCCGTAAGCGCCGGCGTTTTCGCTCGCCAGCATCCGCCATAACAGGGCGTCAGGGTCAGGATAATCGGCGGCGCACCCTCCGCGGGCGACTATGAAATCACCTTCCTGCATCTTTTTCAGGAAGGTGAAAGAATCCATGGCGAGGGGCTTTCCCTTCACGGACACATCTCGGAAGAAATCCTCGATCTGCACTGTGACATCCGGATGAACTGAGAAATCGTCGTAAAGGAGACGCATTTTTTGAGGAAAGAACATTCCTTGCGGATGCCCGGAGACCTCAAGCAGCTTCCGGGCCTCATCGACATTGTATCTATACCTGGGCTCATCATTGATGGCCGGATTGTACCATTCAGTTAGAGCCGGAGGTATGATGCCGATAAGGGGCTCGCAGCGTCCTTCCAGGATTTCTTCGGCGATGTATTCACGATTAATCGCATAGTTCATCGCCTGGCGAAGCGTCTTCTTGCTGGAAAAAAGCCGGTCATGCCAGGGCTCTTTGTCCATGTTGAAGACGTAGAACTGGATTGCCACGAGATCCTTGTGGTGAAACTGTCGCCGGTAGGCTTCGTCATTGACGACTTCTCTAAGCTGTCCAACGGGGATATTAGTTGCGTCCAGTTCGCCATCAGCGTAGGCCTTGAATTGCGCCTTGACATCAGGCATTACTTTGTATAGCACCGCTTCAAGATATGGAGCGCCCTTATAGTAATCCGCGTTGGCTTCGAGCCTGATGCTTGAGCCGATCTGCCAGTCAGCAAGCCTGAACGGGCCGGAGCCAATCGGGTGGCGTGACCGGTCCTGGGACTTCTCTTCAGCAGCTCCCACCGCTTCGGTTGGCACCACTGCAAAGTTGATCATCGCCAAAGTGCTCAGAAAGGGGCTGTAAGGCTTCAACAGGTCTATTTGCAGCTTATACCGTTCGGGAGCTGAAATGCCGGTCAGGTTATCCGCCTTGCCCTCGCGGAATTCCTGATATCCCGCAACATCCCGCAGCAGGTTCGCGCGTTGGGATGCTTCAGCGGGATCTGCAAGTCGCGTAAACGAGTTCACGAAGTCCTCGGCTGTCACCTCACGGCCGTTGTGGAATTTCGCGCCCTTCCTGAGATGAAAGACGAACCGGAGGCCGTCAGGCGAGACATCCCAGCTTTCTGCAAGATCGGGAACAAGCCGCAGGTCTTTATCGAACCGGACGAGCGTCGAGTAAATCTGCCGCGCTACAGCTTTACTGCGAACGTCAGTAATATGGATTGGATCCAGAGTGAGCGCGTCTGTGTCCAGCGGCAGCCGCAGAGTGCCTCCTGCTTGTTTCCCGGTAATTGCAGCGGTTTCAGGCTCGCTCTTGGTGCAGGAAGCGAGGCTGCCCGCAGCGGACAGCAGGCTCGCGCCAATTAGAATTGCTCCAACCGCTCCTATTGAGCCAGAAAAGACACGAAAGGATAGTGGCGCCATACCACCAATTATAGCAATCGCGTGTTAGAGGATTGCAGCAAGAAGGTCGCGTAAGTATCGGTCGCACGAATAGTAGTCGCTGGAAAAGCCTGCGGACAGTTCCGATGCAAGGTCTGGCAGCCGGCGCAACGCATCCTCAAGCGCCGATGCGATGGATACCGGGTCTCTCACATTGGCGATTGTAGCGACGCCTGGCAGATGGGCTAACGGTGAGTTACTTGCCGTAAGGGCAGGAGTACGAAACGCTAGAGCCTCAAGAACGGGATATCCAAAACCCTCTTCCAGTGATGGGAGAACCAGCAGGTCTGCATGGCGGTAAAGCGATACAAGGTCATCGTCGCTCACACGCCCAAGGTGCAGCACGTCAGGCAATTGGCTTTCAAGACTCAGGCACGAGCCATCCGGCAATGCCACCTGGCGAACTGGAGCTTCCTGCCTTGGCAGCGGCTTTGCGCGACCGCCAATAACAACAAGCCTGTGATGAAACATCCTCAATTTGACTTCATTAAAGGCAGCTAGAAGCGCTGGCAGGTTCTTTCGTGGCCCGGCAACCCCGACGTGAAGCACAAAAGGTAACGGAATAGAAACTGCGCCCTGGGCCGTCTCGACATATATCGTATCTAAGCGGCGATAGGCATCCGCACCGGATTGCCTTAATTTAGGTGCGAGGCAGGGAACTACCGTGCGCAATTTGGGTTCCAGAGACGGGAAGAGACTTATCATCCGGGCTCGAGTTTGCTCGGAAGCGCAGATTAGCGTCTTGGCGCGGCTGAGTGACTCCCTTCCGCTAACACGGTAAATTAGCTGTGCCTTAGCTCCCAGAAGATGCGGGGCTTCGTATGGCGTGGTGTCATGTACGGTGCAGTGGCAACTTACGCCCGGCAGGCTGGGAAGAACGTAGTCCGGATTCAGGTATACGTCCAGGTTTAGCGGCCGGAATACTCCTGGAAGTTCAAGCTGGTGCAATATGTAGCGCGGAAATGCAGGGAAGCCACTGAAGTGAAGCTGCACATTGTCACGCAAAACGAATCGCTCCGCCTCCACCCGCGGCAGCTCACTGAGGATAGCCTGCATGTCGCGCCTTCGCTGGAGAAATACGTGCAGCTCACCGTCGAAGCGCGTGAGCAGGACTGCTGCCAGAATGCGCGCGTAGCGACCGATACCACCGGGAGTATGGATTGCAAGTGCTGATATCCCCAGGCGCACAATACGATTCTAGCAAACGGGGCTTAGTAACCCACCAGAAGGTTCTGGCTGAACCGGCGCAGCGCGGAGATGACGGAAAGCGCGGCGAGGTAACTTGTGCGTGGATTGCCTGGAGACGGGACGTTGCGCAGCACAATGTGAACCTCTCCCGCAGAACCCGAAGCTTCTATCTCATGCACGTTTTGTGCCAGCCCCGGGTCGCTAACCAAAACAAACTCCAGCTTGTCCAGGCCCACGGTTGAAAGCCCAAGCGTGATGGATACGTTTACGTTTTTCGGGAACTGTTCAAAGGCAGGCGCGGGCGGGCCTCGGTAGATTTCTGTAAGCTCCTTATCGTTCCGGCCCAGCGCCTTTGGCGGCTTTCGCGTGGTAAGGCGGACGTGGTCCATCTTAGCCAGGGTCATTGCGGACAGCGCGTCCAGTCCTCCGATGGCGCCTGAAGGCGCGATGATCTTGAGGTAGCTATCGGCAAGCTCGCGGTGAAACTCCTCGTCCAACCGCAAAAGCCCACCGACGCTCATCACAAATAGGTACTTGGTTGCTTCCACCTGCTGGGCTGCAAGAAGAGCCTTGCGGGCAATCACCGGCACCACGCTCATTTGTGCAGCTTCGACAATTACTTTGCTGCGGGCTGCAAGGGTATCCAGGTCTACGAGTTGCACGTCCAGGGCGGGGAAACGTTCGCAGAAGGCGGCGGCGCGCTGCTCGTCAATGTCGTTGGCGAACGTCAGCTTATAGGGCAGGTTATAGTCAATAATGCCCTGCGCCAAGAAAGTCCCGATGTTTCCCAGCCCCACCAATCCCAGTGTAAGCTTTGGCATGTGATTATTCTATCATTGCTGCTGGCTTACCGCGCTTTGAATTCAGGCATATGTGTGGCAAAATATGCGGCAGCCTGGCCCCAGGGGGAATGGACTATGCGTACGCACTTGCTGTGCGCGATACTAGGACTGCTCGTTTTATTGACGACCGGCGCTGCCTGCGGGCAGACAAACCGCATCGGGGTGTCTCCGTCGGCGCAGCATTCCAGTGACGCACTGGAGCAGAGTCTGGTGGAATCGCTGCGGGTCCAACTGAGCAACCGGGGAATAGACCCTGATCGGTGCGTGAGTTTGCCGGTTTCAGGCGAAACCAACCGCGTAAAAGACATCTCTCTTTCCCGGGACGACGACGACCGCTATGTAATCACGTGGCACTACCGCAACGCAGGCGACTACGACCAGAACGGCATAGTCGATATCGCGGATGTGACCCAGCTTGCGGTACACTTCGGTGAAACTGTAGGTGCAGATAAAAACACGCTTGCGTCTGTAGTTGACGGCGATGATAGCAACACTGTAGATATCGGCGACATCACGCCGATAGCGATGAACTACGGCGCTGAAGTTGTGGGATATGTGATTGAGACGGCGGAAGCCCCCGGCGGCACGTTTGATGAGCTAGGCCGCGTATATCTAGAGGATATGCTGTCAGATGAAGGCCGACTTAAAGCGGAATACCTTTTGTCCAGCCTGAATCTGCCGGCTGTGAGGGTGGTGCCATTCGACTCCAAAGAGGAGACCGGCATTATTTCAGAGGAGTTCACCGTTGAATTGGAGCCGCCGGCCGTGCTGGCGGTGCGCCCGCTTGCCTGCGAAGTGAGCAGAGCAGTCACGTACGGGGCGGACATCAGCGGCGAGGGGCAGCGCGAGTACTTCTGGCAATTCGGCGAGAACGCGCTGCCTATCACAAGCGACAAAGAGCATCCGACGGTCATAATAACTGAGATTGGTGATAATGAATGCAGCCTGGCTGTCACAACACCATTCGGCACTGACACCTTTGATTTCACCGTTACTGTGGTAGCTGCCGGTGCCGAACCATTCATCACATGCATCGAACCTCAGTCGGCGCTGGCGGGTATGGAAACGGCGTTTACGGCAACAGTCGGTGGAGCCGAGCCGCTCACATACGCGTGGGATTTCGGGGACTGCGCAACGCCTTCCACGAGCTCTGATGTTCAGCCGACCGTGACGTTTAGTGAATCCGGGGAGTATCAAGTAACTCTCATAGTTGAGAACGCGTTCGGCGACAGCATTTATCAGTTTGAATTACAGGTAGTTGACGGCATGAGCATGGTAGTCCTTGCGATGCGCATCAAGCTGGAGGGCGCCAAGAATACGCTGGATGGAGATCCCTACTACGATAATGAAAAGTTTGCAGCACCGCTGGGAGACGTTATGTGCCAGGGAGAAACCCAAGCAGGACGCAGTGCGCACGGATACCTGGAAGCCCTGCTGTATTTATACGAGGATGCAGTTTACGGCTACGACCAGGATCCACCGCCGGGGCAGGCAGATGCCTACGAAGGAACACTGTCCTATCTCAGCACTCAGCTAGACTGGGAAATAACGTGTCCCGGGCATAGCGCTGAGGAACTGTTCATTCACGACCTATTTGAGGCGCCAGGCCATCTTCAGGGCCATTTCGGAGCAATCGAAGATGTGTACACGGTCGTTGCACGCCTGCCGGAAGGCACGCTGGGTGTGCTTAACGGCGCAATTGAGGTCCTGATAGAGATGAACGTCACCGGTACGGGCTAGGCCTCGACACCTGCGCAAGCTGGAAGTAACCTGCTTTTGCTGCTAAGATACTCGCATTCCAGATATGGGGTGACCCGTTATGCGGCGCGACTTTGCAGTTATCGGTGTAGTAGTCTTTTTACTGGTTTTTGGGGCTGCTGGCGCTCAGGCGCAAGTGCTTTTCGGTGGCAACGTTGACAGGATTGAGCTGGTCAAGGATGTATCTTCTCTTGAGCGGGAGATAGGCTTCGCGGTTCCCGGTGCCAGCGGTATTGTGACTCCTTTGCCATCGCTACAGGTTGTGAACGTTAAGATTACCGGCAACACGGGGTACAACTTCGAACTGCGATACTCTCCCGCCGCGACTGGCACCCGGACTTTTGACTTGGGCTCCCTCGACCAGCCGGCGCGAGACGCTTATATGGATATCGCGCACGGTGCGGGTGTTCTGGCGAATCTCATGGCGGACGCCCCGGACTTCGCGCCATTTAGCGACCTGTTCCGTGCGATAGCGGAACACCGAAGCCCCGTAACCGCCAGGCGCGACCGCAACCTGCTGACAATCTCCCGGTATGAAGAGGATGAGCGTGAGCACGCCTGTCAAATTACAGATGTAGATCTGGGTGAGCGCAATCTCTCTCTAAAACAGAACCCTCTTAAGCCTGAGGAGTTCGAGATTACGTGGGACGTTCTTCCCGGAAGAGCTGCACGAGCCCGTGTTGTCGATCAACCGATGGGCGTGGTTGCCTATGTGGAATCACCGGGCCTTCCTTCAGATATGGATGCAGAGAGCCTTCTCAGCGGACTCGCGACCTATATAAATCAGCTCCTTCCCGTGCTGACAGTGGCAAGCTACAATAACGAGAAAGTAGCCGCCATCCACGACGACTTCGCCTATTGCGGTGCTCTTGTCAGGGCTATCAGTTTCGTTCAGCGGGGGACTTCCGATATGCCTGAGCACAGGCTTTACGAGCCCGAGTCCAACTACACTTCGGTTTTGGAGCCGGCACCGGGTTATACGGCATATTTGCGCGAGGAAAAAGTAACGCGCCGCATCTACTATTTCCGAACGATAAAAGTAAACGGGTTCATTACAGAAGACTCCTATCCCAACTATACGCACACGGTTATCACAGCGACGCGGGAGCTTTTCGACCCGAATCCCGCCGACACGGACAAGCTCCCGATGCCCGACTTCATCTGGGAAACAACGTATCCCCGCCTGGTCAATGAACCGCACTGGTCCGATTATTGCAGGCTCTGCGGCGGCGAGATGGACCTGACTGACCGCGACCTCTTCTACTACCGCGAGACTGCTGGCCTGTTTGATAGAGCGCTTGATGACCAGGCCTTCCGCGATTCCATCCCCGGCGATATGATACGGTGCCTTCGCAAGTTCAACGCGATGTCCGGTCAGTTTCGCACCGAGGAGACAGTCACGCCTCTCATATCCCTCAGTTACAGTGAGGTTCAGGGGCTTGCAAACGTTAGCGTCCTCAAGTACCGGGATGCGAGCTATATTTACCAGTTGACGATGCCGCCCAAAAGGAACTATGTGAGCTTCTCGTTCAGCTTCGAAGAAGCCCTGGCGCCGGAAATCTACCGGTTCTTCGTTGTGCCGACGGGCGATAAGGCGCAGCTTGTAATCAGCTACCCGGTGGACCTGCCTCTCGGACGTGCGACACGCCGCTTCAACCGTTCTGCGAGCGCCCTGGTGCGCCTCCGCGATTTGACCACCTATCTGGCACGCCACGAATCAGTGCTCAGCGGTGTCCCGCCGATAATCAACGAGATCTGGCGTCAGCGTGAGTTAATCGGCCCGAAGATGTTCATCCGTCCGTCTCGAACCGGGATGTATACCGACTGGCTGACCGCTGATGTTCTGGGTTCGGGCGCGGAATAGGGTCAGGTCTCACAGGGGCGAATTCAGTCACCCGCGCTTAGCTTCGCCAGCAGGGCGCTGCTGCGTCTGGCGATTTCACTTGCACCCAGCAGTTCCGCCATCTCGAAGAACCCCGGGCTGAACCGGTCGCCGGTAATCGCCACGCGCAGCGGCTGGATAACGTCCTTCAGCTTCAACCCCTTGTCCTTTGCATAGCCGCGCATTACTTCTTCGATATGCTCACAGTCGAATTCGGGCAGGGCTTTGAGCGCCGCAGGAATCTCCTTTAGCACCATCTCCGCGCTATCGCTTCCGGCAATAATGCGCTGCCATGCGTCTTCGTTATACTCTTCCGTTGGGCGGAAGAAATACCACGCAAGTTCCTCTATTTCCGCGAAATAAGTAACCCTGTCCTTGAAAAGGAGCATAACCTTCGCGATGTGGTCATCGCGCTTCGCTTTCTTCCACTCGTTCGGAACGAACTCAAAGATGTGCCGCAAATACTCCTCGTCCGACAGCGAGCGGATTTGCTTCCCGTTGAACCAGAACAGCTTCTCCGTGTTGAACGCCCCTGCTGACTTCCCGATACCGTCCATCGAGAAGGCGCCAATCATCTCATCGCGCGTAAATTCCTCCCTGTCGTCCTTGGGAGCCCAGCCGATTAGCAGCAGGAAGTTCACCAGCGCTTCAGGCAGTATGCCCAGTTCGCGGTAGGCGGTGACGCTCGTCGCGCCGTGCCGCTTCGACAGCCGCGCCCGGTCCATCCCGACGATTAGCGGCAGGTGCGCAAACTGCGGCGGCTCCCAGCCAAGCTTCTCGTATATAAGAAGTTGCTTGGGCGTGTTGGATAAGTGATCCTCGCCCCTCAGCACGTGCGTGATATTCATCGTGGCGTCGTCAATGACACAGGAGAAGTTGTATACCGGCCCGCCGGTGGACTTCACAATCACGATATCACCGATCTCGTCCGTGGATACGCTAATCTGTCCCCGTATCATATCTGTAAAGGCGATATCCCTGCCGCGGTCAACTTTCAGCCGGAGGGGCAGGGCGGGATTCTTTGCCAGGAGCTTTAATTGCTCCGAGAGCGGGCGCTCACGGCAATTCTCGTCGAACTTGGGTTTTTCATCCGGGCCATCGTCCTTCGGGCAATTACAGACGAAGGCGTGCCCGTCTTTCAGCAGCCGATCGGCGAACTTCAGGTGCAGCTCCTTGCGCTCGCTCTGGAAATAGGGTCCGAACTCGCCACCGACTTCCGGGCCTTCATCCCAGTCCAGTCCCAGCCAGCGCAGCCCGTCCAGGATGGCGCGAGTGCTCTCGTCGGTGGAGCGCTCCTCGTCGGTATCCTCGATGCGCAGGATGAAGCTCCCGCCGCGCGAGCGCGCCAGCAGCCAGTTGAAAAGCGCCGTCCGCGCCCCGCCTGTGTGCAGGTATCCCGTCGGCGACGGCGCGAACCGCACACGCACGCCCGTGTCAGCATTATCCCCAGCACGCTCAGGAGTAACTTCGTTCATCGAGTTGTATTGTAGCAGGGATAGAGACTCAGCAAAGTAGGCAACAGGTGTAGCTGATATATTTAGAATGTTACCGGTGCCTATATCTTGCGGTGGTCTTTTCAGCATGGGTTTCTGGTATATCGTTTCGGTCATTATCTACCCATTGCTGTTCCTCATGCTTATTCCATTCAGCTTACGTCAATTGACAACGCTCAGAGAGCTTGCGCCGGCTACATATGATCTCCGTGTCTGGAGACGAAAGCATAAGAATAGTCAGACATCAGGCGCTCATAAGTCTTGAAATGTCGAGCAGCCATAGCTGATAGGCTATTACATTGATAGCCTACAATCTCCCGAATCTTCGCTCGCGGCGCTGGTAATTCAGGATGGCTTCCAGCAGGTTCACGCCGGTGAAATCCGGCCAGAGCGTCGGCGTGAAATACAGCTCCGTGTAAGCGAACTGCCACAGCATAAAGTTAGAAAGCCGCATTTCGCCGCTGGTGCGTATCAGCAGGTCGGGGTGCGGGATATCAGGATGATACATGCGCTCGGTAAGGTGGGACATCGAAATTCCCTCGGGATTCACGCTCCCGGCCAGGGAATCCTCCACCAGCTTCCGCGCAGCGCGGGTAATTTCGTATTGCCCGCTGTACATAACGCACATATTGAGCACCAGCGCATCGTTATCCGCCGTCAGCGCCACTGCCCGCCTGAACTTGTCTGCTAGCTCGTCAGGCAGCATGTCCAGCTCACCGCTTATGATAAAGCGCACGCCTTCATCGTGCAGCTTCGGCACTTCCTCGTCCAGCGTCAGGTCAAACAGGCGGAAAAGCTCGCTGACCTCCTCGTCGGGGCGCTCGATGTTCTCGGTGGAGAACGCAAACAGGCTCAGGTGCTTAAGGCCTGTGTCTTTGGCGGTGTCCACCGTAGAGCGGATAGCGGCGATGGCATAGCGGTGGCCTTCAGTCCGCGAAAGCCCGCGCATCTGCGCCCACCGGCCATTGCCGTCCATAATGATTGCAACGTGCGCCGGCATGCGGTCAGGATGAAGCTGGGCCGTCAGCTCTGCGAGTTTCGCGCTGTCGTTATCGCGGCGTTCCATATCGCGCCCAAGTATAGCAGGGGAAATCGGTGGAAGCAGTGAGGCCGGGGCTTCAGAACGCCAGCGTCGGGGGCGTGTAATCCTGCATCAGCGGGTTGGTCACGTCGAGCACCGTGCAGTTGTTCTGGAAGCTCGTAATCACGCCGGCGTCAACGAGTTTTTGCAGCTCCCTGGAGAGATTCTCCAGGATGACAAAACTGCCGACCTCGCCGGCCACTTTGGCCTCCAAGTTCTCTACCGTGATTGTGAGGTCATCGACGTGCCAGCCGGGCTTTCCGGACAGCGCCTCCTTGACTGCCGCCAGAGCCTGAGCGTCCGGATTAGGCGAACAGCTTGCGAAAGAAGCTCCAAGCGAAATCAGCGTCAGGAACATAAAGAGGATAGTGGTTCTTCTCATAACACTCTCCTTATCTATTCTAACACGCTTTTCGAGGCTGCCCTGCCTGAGCAGCGGACTGCCCAGCAAGCGGTTCACGGATGCAATCCCAGGTGCTAGAATATGCGTTCGGTAAATTCTCCAGGGGAAGGAGCCAACCGTGAAGATACACGAATACCAGGCTAAGGACATCTTCGCCAAGTACGGGATTCCTGTGCCGCCGGGCAAAATCGCGTTCACTCCCGATGAAGTTGAGGATATCGCGAGCGAAATCGGGGGCAAGGTTGTCGTCAAGGCGCAGGTTCACGTGGGTGGCCGGGGCAAGGCCGGCGGCATCAAACTGGCTGACGGCGGCAAAGACGCGCGCGCGAAGGCTGAGCAGATTCTCGGAATGGATATCAAGGGCCTGACGGTGGAGAAAGTGCTTGTCACCAAGGCGATAGATATTCGTGACGAATACTATCTGGGAATTACGCTCGACCGCGATGCACGTATGCTCGTGCTCATTCTATCGGCGGCAGGCGGCATTGACATTGAAGAAGTCGCACGAGAGACTCCGGAGAAAATCGCCAAGGTGAATATCGATCCTCTTATAGGCATCCAGGATTACCAGATTACACAGGCGATCTTCGGCAGCGGCGTAGACACTACCAAAGCCAGGGAAATCCGCTCAATCGTCCGCAAGCTATACAACTGCTATATGGCGATTGACGGCAGCCTGGCGGAGATCAACCCGCTGGTCGTGACCACGGATGGCGAAGTCGTTGCGCTGGATGCGAAGATAAACATCGATGACAACGCGCTTTTCCGCCAGCCGGAGCTGGAGAAGCTTATGGAAGTTGGCGCTGATATGGACGCGATAGAGGCTGAAGCCCGTCACAAGGGTATAGCCTACGTCCACCTTTCCGACGGCAATGTCGGCGTGATGGGCAATGGGGCAGGCCTTGTGATGACGACAATGGACGTTGTCTCCCGTGCCGGCGGGAAGCCCAACAACTTCCTGGATATTGGCGGCGCCGCAACATCCGAAGTTGTTGAAGAGGCTTTCCATCTAATACTCATGGATCCTAATGTGAACGGCATATTCCTCAACGTATTCGGAGGCATCGTCCGCTGTGATGTTGTGGCTGAAGGGATGATAAAGGCATACGAGAAGCTGCCGCGCAAAGTGCCCGTTGTGCTGCGGATGACGGGCACGAACGAGGAGATAGCGCGCAAGATGCTCGAGGATACGCCGCTGGTCTACGAGTCCTCAACCGAGACCGGCGCTGCAAAAATCGTTGAAATGCTGGGAGGGCAGTCCTGATGGCTATTCTTGCAGACAAAAACTCGCGCGTGCTCGTTCAGGGAATTACCGGCGGCGAAGGAACTTTCCACACGCCCCGGATGATCGAATTCGGCACCAACGTGGTGGCCGGCGTTACGCCGGGAAAGGGCGGAACCACCTGGAAGCCCGAAGGGGTAGCTGAAGGCGTGCCCGTTTTTGATACTGTGCAAGGCGCGGTTGACGAGACGGGAGCAGATGCGAGCGTTATATTCGTTCCCAAGCGGTTTGCGCCTGACGCGATAATGGAGGCTGCCGATAGCGGGGTCGAAGTCATTGTTGCCATCAGTGACGGGATTCCAATCAACGATATGGTGAAGGTGTACTCCTTTATGGAGCAGACGATGACTACACTCATCGGGCCGAATTGCCCGGGGCTTGTCAGCGTTGGCGAATGCAAGCTGGGCATAATGCCCAACCACATATTCAAGCCGGGGCCGCTGGGAGTAATCTCGCGCAGCGGTACGCTGACATACGAAGTGGTCTATCAGCTTTCAGAAGGCGGCCTGGGACAGACTACGTGCATTGGAGTGGGCGGAGACCCTGTAATCGGCACCAGCTTCCTGGAGCTCCTGATGGAGTTTGAGCAGGATCCTGCTACCGAATGCGTGGTAATAGTGGGCGAGATCGGCGGCAGCGACGAGGAAGACGCAGCCGAGTTCATCCCTGAGATGTCCAAGCCGGTCGTTGCCTTTATCAGCGGAAGGACAGCTCCGCCCGGCAAGCGGATGGGCCACGCCGGCGCAATAGTAAGCGGCGGAAAAGGCACTGCGGAAAGCAAGATAAAGGCGTTCGAGGCCGCGAATACGCCCGTTGCGGACACGGTGCCGGATATCGTTCGCCTGTGCAAGGAGACCCTGGGCAAGTAAGGCGGTAGCGGACTATATGCTTAAGGTGTCTCAGTAAGGGCTTGACCCGAAAGGGCTGTGCTCAGCAACCTGATTGACTTAATACCCCAAACGGGTAGAGTGAATCCGTTCTTCAAACACACACCATCGGGCCAGGGCGTGTTCAATCATGTGGTGGCATTTTGACGAAACTGAGGAGGCGGTGCGCCGCCAGTCCGTGTGGGAGCTGACCCGCAAAGTCATCCCGCTATTCCTCCCTCACGCCAGGTATCTCTTTGCAGCCTTCGGATTGCTCATCCTCATCACAGCCAGCCAGCTCGCCGGCCCGCTGGTGCTTCAGCACATAATTGACGTCAATATCCCGGCTTCCGACATTGCCGGGGTGCTCATTGCGGCGGCAGTCTATCTCGGTATTGCCGGCGGCGGCGCAGGCGTCGGATATATCCAGGCGATTACGCTCTTCAAGCTGGGTATCAATGTGGTTACCGACCTGAAGGAGCGGCTGTTCCGCCATGTGCTGAGGCTGGGACTGGATTTCCACGAGCATCTCCCGCCTGGCAAACTAATCAGCCGCGTGGAAAGCGATACCGAAACGCTAAAGGAGCTCTTCGGCGATGTCGCGGTGAACCTGCTGCGCAACCTGATGCTCTTTCTGGGCATTATCGTTGTGCTCTGCGTCAAGAACTTCGAGATTGCCGTTTACGTGCTGCTGCTGGTGCCGTTGCTTTTCGCCGCCACCTTTTTCTTCCTTACCTATATGAAGAAGTGGTGGCGGGAGTGGCGCGCGCAGTGGGCGATAGTTACCGGCTATGTGACCGAGTACGTGCAGGGCGTGGACATCATCCAGCAGTTCAACTACCAGGACACGGCGCGAGAGCGGATGCGCGAGGTCAATGTGGGGAAGTACCGCGTGGAAGTCCCCGCGATGTTCTTTGAATACTCCTTCTGGGGTGCTTTTCTCTTCGTCGAGATAATCGCCACCATAATCGTGATTATCATCGGCGTGCGCGGGGTCTTCGCCGGCACGGTTACCGTCGGCGTGCTCGTGCTCTTCATTGAGTACATCCGCCAGATGTTCCGACCGATTATGCAGCTCTCCGAGCAGCTTAACTTCATCCAGCGCTCGCTGGTGTCGGTGGAACGCGTGTTCGGGATTCTGGAGACCAAGCCCTCCATCGATGACGGTGCGGCAGCGCCCCAGGAGCTTACTTTCGACCGCGAGATTGCGTTTGAGCACGTCTGGTTCGCCTACGACAGGGAAGAATGGATTTTGCGCGACGTGAGCTTCCGCATTGAGAAGGGCAAGAAGCTTGCGCTGGTGGGCCTGTCGGGTGGCGGCAAGAGCACCATCGTCAATATGCTGCTCAGGTTCTACGACCCGCAGCGCGGGCGCATCACAGTCGATGGGCGTGACATCCGCGACTTCCCGGTTCAGGCATGGCGCAAGCTCATCGGGCTGGTATTGCAGGATGTGTTCCTCTTTCCCGGAAGCGTGGCGGATAACCTGCGCGTCTTTGACCAGAGCATTCCCATGGAGCGGGTGCGCGAAGTATCCAAGGTGGCTCGTGCCGACACTATCGTGGAACACCTTCCGGGCGCATACGATGGCGAGCTCACGGAGCGCGGCGCGAACCTCTCTGTCGGCGAACGACAGCTTCTCAGCTTCGCCCGTGCGCTGGCGAAAAACCCCCCGCTTCTGGTGCTCGACGAGGCGACCAGCTCGGTTGACCCGCACACCGAACGCATGGTGCAGGAAGCCCTCGACCGCCTGCTTGCCGGTCGCACCGCTGTAATCGTCGCGCACCGCCTGAGCACGATACTCAATGCCGACCTTATCCTGCTGATTCATAACGGCGAGGTGGCGGAAAGCGGGCGGCACGATAAGCTGCTGGCAGCCAACGGTCTCTACGCCAAGCTGTTCCGCCTGCAGTTCGCCAACCTTGGCGGCGTGGCGAAGCCAGGGGGTGACGTCCGGTGAAATACGTCCGCTGGATCTGGCAATTCTGGCGCCCGCACCGCCGCTGGATGATTCTGCTCGCCTTCCTCACGCTGCTTTCAAGCAGCGTGGCTATCGTCTATCCGCTGGTGTTCAGGTATCTCATCGACGCCATCAATGAGTCGCTTACTAAGGCCAACCCGCAGATAGCCGGAAACACCATCTGGAATATTATGGGCATTATCGCGGCTATCGGCATCGCCCGTTCGCTCAGCCAGCTCTATCCCGGCACCCGGGCGATGCTCAACGCCAAGCTGGAGATGGACATCCGGCAGAACTACTTCTCGAAGATTATCGAGAAAGGATTTCGCTTCTTCCAGCGGTTCCGCACCGGCGACCTGGTGACACGCCTTACCGACGACATCGGCGGCTTCCCCAAGATTGCGTGGTTTAGCTGCTCCGGCATCTTCCGCGCGATTGAATCCTCCAGCAAGTTCATCTTCTGCATCGCCTTTATGGTGATGATGAGCTGGCAGCTCACGCTGCTTTCCATCGCGCCGCTGCCGATAATGCTATACATCTTCTACCGCATCCGCACGGCACTGGGGAAACGCGCCCTGGAGCGGCAGCGGATTATCTCCACGACCAACGATGCCCTTCAATCGGCTTTCAGCGGCGTGCGCATTCTCAAGGCGTTCAACGGCGAAGCCAATCAAGCCCGCCAGTTCCGGGACATTCTCGACAAGCGCATCGGGGTGGAGCTGAGCGTGATGCGGCTGTGGATGGGCGTACACAACATCTACTGGGCGATTCAGTTTGCCGGTCAGATTATAGTTATCGTTGCCGGCGGGATGATGGTTATTCACGGCACGCTGACTCTCGGCGAGTTCTACGCCTTCTATATTTATCTCTCGCTGCTTCTCCAGCCGCTGATGGATATTCCGAATCTGTTCGTTACCTCGCGGCAGGCGTTTGCCAGCATCGACCGGGAAATCGAGATTGACCAAACGAAGGGTGGCACCGAGGGCGTCTATGTGGGCGAAAAGCCGCTGGCTCAGCTTGACTTGGTGGAGCTTGCCGGTGTGCAGTTCCGCTACGAGGATGGCTTGCCAGCGGCGATTGACGATGTTAGGCTCACCATCCGCAAGGGCGAGCGGGCCGCGGTTGTGGGACCGGTTGGAAGCGGAAAGTCCACGCTGCTGAAAGTGGTAGCGGGAATCCTGCCGCTCACCGATGGGCAGCTCACCGTGAACGGCCGGAAGCTCACTGACTTCGACATCAGACAGTATCGTGCGAGAGTGGGCTACATTCCGCAGGAGGCGAATCTGTTCTCGGAGACGGTGCTGGAAAATGTGCGCTTCGGGCGCAATATTGATGAAAATGCGCTTGAGGAAGCGCTCGTGCAGGCGCAGGTGAAGGAGGAGATGGAGGCGCTTCCGGATGGGCTTCAGCAGGTGCTGGGGCAACGGGGACTCACCGTTTCCGGCGGGCAGAAGCAGCGTCTAGCCATTGCGCGCGCACTTGCCGGTTCGCCCGACCTTCTGCTGATGGACGATTGCACATCAAGCCTGGACGCCGAGAACGAACGCGCCTTCTGGGAAATGCTGCGGAAGCGCCTGCCCGATGCGGCGTGCCTGATTGTCACGCATCGGCTGGCGACGGCGCGGCAGGCTGATACGGTATATGTGCTGTCTGAAGGCCATATTGTTGGAAAGGGAACGCATTCGGAGCTGCTGGCGACCTGCGAAGAATACAGAAGTTTTCTGACCCGGGAAGAGCTAAAAGCTGCACTGGCGACAGCACGTTAGGCGCTCACATCCACGCAAGAAATACGAATGTCATCAGCGCCGCCACCAGCGTCATTATCAGAGAGATAACCATTGTTGCGCGTATAACCTTTCCCTCCATCCCGATGCGGTCGATAACGGCGGCGGCATTCTGAAGCTTCGCCGGGCTGATTACAGAGGCCAGCCCGCCGCCGATGCCCGACACTGCTGCAACCAGCAGTGCTATTGCCAGAGCTTTCTCCTCTCCGGCCGCCGCGAATACCTGTTGCACTGTGTCGAAGTGCAGCTTCGTGAGCATAACAATGCTGGAGGTCTCGCTGCCGCTGATAAAGCCGCCGAGAAGCCCCAGGAACGACGCCATTCCCGCGTACATGCTGTGAAAGGTGTTCGCGGACGCATCCGCTACAACCCTTACCATATTATTGCCGCCACCCGTGGATGCCCACCGGGTCATACCGCCCACAATTACCGGCGCTTCACCAGAATGGTTCAGCACATAAGCGATAGCGAAAAATATCGCGGCGGCGAAAGCGGGACGCGGGATTCGGCGCAGCGATTTCTTAAGCGATGCATCCAGTTGCCGGCGGTTCATTCGGTAGAAAGGTATCGCGATCAGCGTGGCTGCCAGCACCCAGGTGTAAGCCTGCCACGCAGCACGCGTCGCAACCGGCTTCGCTCCCGGGATTATGTGGAGCGGTAATGACCATTGCTTGAACAGGACATCATAAAGGCCGATAGCTTTGAAATTCGTGAGAATGCTGAAGAAAACCAGGAGTATCCATGGCAGAACCGCAAGCAAGATAGGCATCTGCTGCTCGGTCTTCCGGTCTTCTTCCGTCACCTGTGACCGGTCAAGCAGCCTGCGTCCGCGAATTCGCAGATAAAACAGCATAACCGCTACGACGCCGATGCCTGCGACAACTCCGGTGAGGGTGGGGAGCCCCGCAAGGTTCATCCCGATAGCAATGAAACCCGCGGTCAGGCCGGTTATTAGCGCTACCACCCAGCCGCGCCGGATTTCTGCCCATCCGCCAACGAGCCAGAGCATCGACAGGGCGATGAGAGTCGTTATAACCGGCATATACTGGGCGAAGTAGAGGCCAACCTGAGCGGGGCTGTAAGAGTGTCCGGTGATAGAGCTGACGACATCGGCGAATACGACTACAGGTACGCCCAACAGCGCATATGTGCACAGCGCATCGTAGCCAATGGCCGGCAGCGCGATGGCGACAAACGCCGAGTAGCCGAGGCTGAGCATTATCGGCGGCAGTATGGATACAGGCGTCGCGCCAAGCGCTGCCAGCAACGTGCCCACTCCCACGTTGATGAGCATAATCTGTACCGCTCGATTCTCGCTGGCCAGTGTTTTCATAAACACTACCAGCCGTCGAATGGCCCCGGCCTCCTCCATCACGTTGATCTGGAAAATGGAAGTGACGACCATAAGGCTGATGGGGAAGCTCGCGATGATGCCAGCGATGGACGCAACCGCGACGACCTCCCATGAGGTGCGGAAGTAGAAAACGGCGAGCAGCGCTGTATAGACCCAGCCGATGGCCCCAGCCACATCGGCTGAGCGTCGCCCCCACGTCATCAGCAAAAATATGACGATTACCGGCGAGATTGCAAGAACTACATGCATTTGTTTGCTTGAGAAAAAAACGGCCAGCAGTCTGGCGGGCGGTTCTAGTCTACATTCTTGCGGACGAACTGTCTAGCGAAATCGCCGTGTCGCCTGGAGGCAATGCTGGCCAATGAGGTCCTCAGAACAAGGATTACCGCACTTCTGCCCGATTCTCGTCGTGACTGTTAGGGTGCCATTGTGGACGTTTGTGCCCCGAATTGGCAGTATCCACGCTTGGCGTGTGGCTCAAGCTCATGTGGGTGTGCGCGGGGCAGATCTACGATGACCAGCGCCGCGGGCGTATAGGGTGCGGCGGCGCTTTTTGCGCGGCCTGGGCGCGGGGCGGTTGTTGGTGGCTAGTTTCCGGGTGTCGGAAAGAGAAGATTCGCGGGCGCTTACAGGGGTTAGGGATGAGGGATTGGGGGATGGAGCGGGGGAGTCCTCAATGGGCAGGC
>JAGGTK010000082.1 GCA_021163765.1 bacterium | reverse complement strand
GGGTTACCCCACCAGCTCCTAAGGCTGGCGCGTCTGCCATTCCGCCACCCGCCCGCAGGGATAGTATAGCAAGTTGGGAGGATGATGCGGGGATACTATTCTGGGACGGTTGTAGCATCGAAGGGGCATCAGGAGATGTTCATCGATGGGACAAAGGGGCAACGGGAAGCTCGCCCGCCATAGCCCTGAGTGTATCGAAGGACGGCGGCGGGTCTGCTACAATGCAGATGAAGGCATCATGGCGAAGGGAAAACCGAAAAGCTATCAACACAGGGCGACCGTGCCGCCGATATACCAGTCGGCGGTGTTTGATTTTGCGCGGGTTGAGGATTTAGCGGCGCAGATAAAGAGCGGCCCGGCGTTCCCGCCCAGCGTTGACGACCTTACGTACATCTACGCGCGCGGCGGCAATCCCACGCAGCGCAAGCTGGAGCTTGACCTTGCCGCGCTGGAGCTAACCGACGACGGGCTGGTATTCGCTTCCGGAATGGCGGCGATTACCGCGGCCGCGCTCACGTTCGCCGAATCCGGCTGCGAAGTCGCGGTCGGCTATCCCGTTTACGGCGACACGTACGCCGTGTTCGCCGATTTGCTGCCGCGTTTCGGCGTCACAGCGAGCTTTATTGACACGAGCGACATCGCGCAAGTTCGCCGGGCGATGAAGCGCTCGCCCCGGATGCTGTTTTGCGAAACTCCCGCCAATCCGTCGCTTGCGGTAACCGACCTCAAAGCCGTTGCGCGTGCGTGCAAGCGCTGCGACTGCCTGCTGGTGGTGGACAACACGTTCGCCACGCCGGTGAACCAGAATCCCGTCGCGCTGGGCGCAGACCTGGTGGTGCACAGCCTCACGAAGTTCATCGGCGGGCACAGCGATTTAGTGGGCGGCGCGGTCGTGGGCGGCAGGGATCTCATAACGCGCATCCGCCTGACGCAGTTCATCACCGGCGGCATCCTCGACCCGTTCGCCGCATGGCTCGTGCTGCGCAGCCTTAAGACGCTTCAGCTTCGCGTGCAGCGGCAAAACGAAAACGCGCTGGCGCTGGCAAAGCTGCTGGAGAAGCACCCGAAGGTCGCCCGCGTGCATTATCCGGGGCTTGCGACGTCGCCGCATCGCCGGGTTGCGAAAAAGCAGATGCGCGGATTCGGCGGCATCGTGTCGTTTGAACTCAGGGGCGGGTTGCGCAAGGCCAAGCGGTTCGTCAACCGGCTCCAGGGCGCGCGCATAGCGGTCAGCCTCGGCTCCACCGAAACGCTCATCCAGATACCCGCGCTGATAACGCACCGCATCGTGCCGAAAGGCGTGCAGGAAAGCCTCGGCATCCCCCGCGACCTCGTGCGCGTCGCAGTGGGCATCGAGCCCGCCGCCGAATTGCTGGCTAACTTCAGGCGGGCGCTGAGAGAGCTGTAGCGCCGTTTCTCATCAACGACGCGGGCGCTCGATGGCTTCTTCACCATAGGCAGCGTCACCGACCTCACCCGCGCCACCGGGAAGCAGTATGGCGTGCGCATTCATCCGCAACTTCTGGGTATAATTGCCCCGTGGAATTTCGGGAATACAACGCGGATTCGGACAAGGATGCCGTCCACCGCATCTGGCTCGAGACCGGCTGGCTGGAAAAGGACAGCAAGGCCCAGGCGGAGAGGATGGACCTCTTCCTCAGCGCGGGCAGGGCTCTCGTCGCCGACCTCGATGGCGAGCCGGAGTGCCTGGTGCTCACAATGCCCGGCGTAATCCGCCACCTCAAAGACGACCTGCCCATGTCCGGCGTCACCGGCGTTACCACAAGCCGCATCGCGCGCAACGACTGCTCCTACTCCGGGCGGCGGGCGAAGCGCAGCACGTTCGCGTCGGGGTCGTAGTACGAGATGCTCGGCTGCCCGTCGCAGATGTTCAGGCAGGTGTTGGAGCCCAGAAGGCCGGGGTAGGCTGCGGCCTCGTAGTCCCAGGAGCCGCCGGTGCCGTCGGTGGTGTCCGCCTGCCAGAAGCGCATGTAGCCCTCGTTGGGGACAGCAATTGCCGGATAACCGTTCACAACCCACAGGCTGGTGGTTGCCGGGTTGTTCGAACCGACGCTGACGACTGTCCAGGCCCCGCTGCCGTCGGCTTCGGCGTTAATCGCATACTTGACCTCACCTGCGCCGTCGTCATAGTAGGAGATGGCCGGGCGGCCGTCAACGATGCGCATCGAGCAATATACGCCGACATCGTTAAGGCCCGAGTCGACCGTTGTCACCATCCAGATACCGGCGGTTCCATCGGGTGCCATCGAACGGGCAAAACATAATTCGCCCGGTCCGGCGTCCCAGGCGTAGTACGCGATTGCGGGGTAGCCTCCGGCCACTATCAGAGAGTTGTAATACGCTCCCAAATACGCAGGGTCAACCACGACGGTGATCCAGGTGCCAGAGCCGTCGGCCGCTGAGTTGATGGCGTACGATGCCGTGTATGCGTCGAGTCCACTGTCGTAGCTTTCATACGCTACCGCGAGACGCCCGGCGACTTCGCACACCGACGGGTCCCAGGTGCTGTTAATGTCGAACTGGTGCGCCGACCAGAGGCCGGAGCCGTCGGGATTACTGCAGACGGCAAGCTGGATGGGCAGGTTATCCATAGTATTGAGGTCTACCACGGGGCATGCCACAACCGGCTTGCCGTCTACGATCCCAGCGTTAAGGTTGGATCCTATTTCCCTGTTTTCCGGGTCAGGATTGTCAAGTACCAGATAGGTGGTCCAGGTTCCCAGGCCGTCTTCGGTGTCGCATGAAGCGAAGTACGGCTCGCAATTATCCGCGTCATAGAATGCTATGCCCGGCGGGCTGCCCACGAGCAGACTGCAATAACTGCCGAAGTCGGATGAGCCTGTGTCCGCAGCTTGCACGGACGTCCACGGCTCGTAAAGCTCCATATCTATGTCAAGCCAGTAATCACCCTCGCCGGGGCCGCCGCCGCTGGAGTAACAGTGGATGTAATACGTGCCGTCCGCGTCGAAGGCGTAGTCGAACTGCTCTGTTCCGGTCGTGCCGGCGCTACCGGTTAGCACATCGCCGGCTGAGCTTTGCAGCTCGATGTCGCAATCGAATGCCGGCACGTCAAGCGTCATTGTGACGTGAAGGATATCTCCCATTGAAGCGCTGAATTCAAAGAAGTCGTCGTCGTCGGTGGTCTCGGCCAGGCGGCAATACCAGCCGTAGATGGGCATCGTAGGCAGCGCATTCGCTTCCCCTCTGGTGTTGTTGGGCTCGGTCTCGTCGTATTCGCTGCCCGCCTTCAACAGCAGGTCAAAGGGGAACGTGGCAAAGCCGGCCGCGTTCGTTACCGTCAGGCTGGCGCTGTAAGTGTCCGCCGTGGAGCTAAGCGTCACATCCGGCCTTTCATCGGTGCTCGTATCCGGCGTTGCGCCGCCGCCGAAGCTCCAGTCGTAGCTCATTGGCTCGTCTCCTTCGACAACGGCGACGAACGTGACCTCGTCGCCAACGTGTCCCTGGGTTGGCCCGACGCTCAGGATTGTGGGCGGGATCGGGGGAGGCGTAATTTCCAGTGTGAAGCCGAAGAAATCCTCGCCGAAGCTGTTGGAGACTGCCACCGAGGCTTCGTAAAACCCCGCGGGGCCGACCGTCACTTCCGGCTCTGCGTCGGAGCTGGTGTCGGGCGTGGCGCCGCCGCCGAAGTCCCAGGAATACGTCAGCGGCTCGTCACCGGTGACGGTTGGCGTGAAGACAACAAGGCTGCCGGCTTCGCCCGTTATCGGAGTCACGTCGGTAATGTCCGGCGGGATGCCGATGGTGAGCGTAAAGGGGAACGTGTCTTCGCCGGCTTCATTGGTCACGGTAACGCTGCACGTGTCGTAGACGCCGGGCGCGCCGAGCGTGACGTGCGGGGCGCCTGCACTGGATGTATTTGGGTCAGCCCCGCCGCCGAAGTTCCAGGCGTAGGTGAGCGGCAGTGTGCCGTTGACCGTTGCGCTGAACCCGACATCAACCGCGCCGGTCGCGCCGCTCAGTGGCGTGACGCCGGTGATTTCCGGCGCAATCGCCGGGGGGGTGAATTCCAGGCCGTCGCTGAATTCCCCCAGCGTGCCTTCCGAGTCGAAGGGCGCGACGCGGTACCAGTTCCCCTCCGTCGGGACAAAAGCGTACTCAAACACCATCCAGCCCGCGTCCTTGCCGGTTGCCGCCGTCAGGTCCACCGTGTCGAGGTTCTCGTAGTCGATGCCTGAGGGGTCCCAGGCCTGGATCTGGCAGCCGGCGCAGTTCACGCCGTAGTTCATGGCGATTGGCGTGATGTCGCCGATCTCCACGACGTTACTGCCGTCGCCGTCAACGACAACCGCCAGCGGGTCTTCGCCGACGTGCGCGCCATAGAGCATCGCCAGCGGCGTGATGTCGGAGATGCCGACCGTCCCGTTCTGGTCGTAATCGCCGATGTTGCGGTACTCCCACGAAAGCGTCCACTCGTCGCCTTCGCCCTCGGTGAGCGTCAGGTTCGCCGGGATGTTGTCCTCGCCCGTGGGCGGCGTTGAGACCACCTTGCCCACCGACGCAAGCGCGTTCGCCAGCGCTTTTTTAAGGTGCGAAAACAGCACCGGGTCAACCCCTTCGGGGGTCGTGAGCGCCGCAAGCTCGGCGTCGATAGCGTCGCCATCGGGCGCTTGCGTGCCCGTTCCGGTTGCGGGCTGGGGCAGGACGTTTCCGCCGCGCGAGCCGCGCCCGCAGCCGGCCGCGAGCAGTATCATCAAAGCGAGAAGCCCAAGTATTATGCAGACACGATGGTTCATCGTTTCATCTCCGTGCTGTTGATTCTATCCAGCCTACCATTATAGGCGCGTTGCTCGAATCTGCAAAGCGGCGGGTGTTTGGCACACATACGCCATCTGTGCCGCTACCCGTTGCCTGGCAGCGCGGCGAGCTTGCGCAGCATCGCAAGCATCTCGACGTTTTTTACGTTTTCCTCCGTCAGCGCCCCGATGCGCTCGAGCGCGTAGATGGTGACGGTAAGGGCTGCATCCCCGAATTGCTTGCTTCCTGATACGGACTCATACCAGTCGCTTATCTTCAACGTTACCTCATAGCCCGTTCCACTGCTACGAAACAGAGGGAACGTTTTAACACCTGTTTCCTCATACATCTTCAGCATTTCCGTGCTTACTCTTGGCTTGCTCTTGACATACTCGGGGGGGGTGTGCTAGGCTGATGTCAACCTACTGAGGAGGGATGATGATCAGCAAATTCAGTTATATTGGTATTGTGGTTTGCTTGGTGTGGCTAGGGGTGATTGCCTTTACGCCGCAGTCAGCATCCGCTGATGTTTGCTGCGAGACCGACTCCGGTTGGGTCGAGGCTGGTTTCACGGTAACGATAACGCTTCCGAACAACCCAGATGGCTGCGACAAGATAGAGGTCTGGAGCGATGACTGCGATATGGAGTGGAGGCAGTACTCGTGCCTGCCTAACTGCACTATTTGCTACCGGCAGTATCCTGGCGCAGATTGCGCTTATAATGGTACGTGGATGACCGTTGCGAGAGTTGCTGCTGACTGCCACCTCGAGTGGCGTCCTGCGGAGCTTACTCCATGCACATGGACGAACTATATAAGAGAACTCGAGGGCCTAGAGTACAAGGCAATTCAGGCTAAGTGCAATTGCTAGGCAGGTTCTTAATGGGCAGAACTCATTGCTTTGAGTTCCAGCCTCATTTCTGATGATATGGAGCGAAAAGCATATACCTGAATACAGTGACAAGGGGAAGTGGAAATGATTAATAGAAGCGTACTGAAGTATGTGGGGTTGTTGTTGGTGATGTGTGTCGTGGCCCTTGGTTGGCTCTTCGCATGGAGCTGCGCGGTAGGCGAAAAGCAAGCGAGCCTGGATGCGCTTGTCGCTCTGGGGGAGAAGCAGCCGACGGGAATATCAGGCGGTTCTGGCGATGGCGCTGTGATCCTTGATTCTTTTTATCATACCATGTACTACACCGCTGCATCGAGGTATAGAGAAGTCAATGGGCGCCTTCCCGAATCGCAACTCGACCTCCAGCGTTTCCTGTTCGTGCAGCCGCGGCTGAAGATCGAGAAATGGACCGTAGAAGACGGTAGCCTAACCTTTTGTGCCACAATTCGCGGAATCGATGGAACTACAAGATACCCAGAATCGACGATTTGCCAGCGTGGCACCGACGCCTGGGACAAGTTCATGGAAGGCGGCAAGAAGCTGATGCTATCCTCTCTTCGTGAACGGAAGGAGAAAGGGCTTGATGTCAACTATACCGCAGAGGACATTCGTGAAGGGCGATGGTCCAACTATATCTGGGATAACGTGCGCGCTCATAGCAGGGATGCCGCAGACTGCGAACAGTTAATGTGGTCCCATGATCTTGCAGGGATACTGGCTATAGGCGCCGAACGCTTCGAAGGAGCCAATGGCAGATTTCCCAGCACACATCAGGAACTGATTGCATTCCTAGGGCCGGTAAACGGAGAGGCCTGGATAGCTCCTGCCACCGGGGAAACCGCGTCCTTTGTCGACGAATACGACGGCAAAAATGTTTGCTACAAACCTTCGCCTGACCTAAAGCATTTCGAATTGATCGTACCTCTTTTCGGAGCTGGACTTGAGCAACGAGGAGAGCCGCGGGGGCCACAGTGGGGACCACACAACGGTTACTACGCTGGCAGATATTTCATGTACACAGACGAGATGATGCTCGTATACCCGTAAGCCCTTATGGCGTAGGGAGCGAACCGCTCACAACGGCTGTAGAGGGCAACTGCCTACAGGGCGGGGTAACGTCCTTGTTGCGCATCAAGCATATGCAAGCCATCTGCTCGCGAGTTACACGCTCACAAGAAACAACGATCCTTTTCCGGCTCTTTACTGTGGTATTCCTGTATATGTTTCGCTTTGTATTATGTGCATTTGAGGCGAAGGCAAGCGCAGTCACAAGCGGCGCTCTGACCAGCCAGACGTTTTGTTTCCTCGTCACTTCCATTCCTGCTCTCCTCGCAGTGATTATAGCAGTGAGCTAGACCTCAGCTCTCAGAACTGGTTCACCATGAAGTAGCGCAGGGCGTCGAGGGCGTGGTAGTGGTTTAAACGCGCCTTAGCAGCTCGAAGTACTCCTCACGGGAAATGCCCGCGCTACGCAGATTACATTTAATCACAAAGACAGGAACTTCGTCATAATTGGGGATGACAACGGGACGCTTCACTCCCGGCTTGGTGTATACAAAATGGCCACCCTCCGTTCGCGCAAGGGCGAATCCAGCCAGCTCGAAGATTCTACGCAGTTTACGAGCAGGGAGCGGAGTAATGCGCGGCACGGCTACGCCTCGATTGAGACCGCCATCGATTCGGTTGAAACGAGTTTGGGCGGGCGCTCGCGGCCGTTGTCCGGCATGTAGCCGGCTTCGTTAAGGATCTCGCGCAGTGTGCCCATTCGCGCAGCTTCTTCTAAAAACAGGCGCACGGCGGTAAGGATGTTGGCGCGCGCCTCGTCAACCGACTTGCCGCACGAGGATATGTCAAGCTGCGGGCAGTGGGCGACGAACGCGCCGTTTTCTTCAAACACGATGCTGTCAAACTCGATGTTCATAGCGTTTGCCATCCGCTTATGAGTATACCCTAGTCGCGCCGTTAGCATCAAAACTGGTTCACCATGAAGTAGCGCAGGGCGTCGAGGGCGTGGTCGGATTCCTTGAGCGGGGTTTCGCGCGACTGCGCCGCGCCCGCGCGCATCGCGTCCTCGTCGGGATAGCGGTAGCTTGAAAACTCGCGCAGCAAATTCGTGCAGCGCGGATCGATGAAGAGCCTGGGGTTTTCGCCGTCACCCTCCAGCGCGCTGCGGATTAGCTCGATGCCCAAGGCGAGCGGCGACGAGCGCGCCTGGGTGAACACGCCCATTGTGCGCAGGTGCGCCCGCTCGCCCGCGCCGGACGGGTCGCAGAAATGCACCGTGCATTCGTTGAACTCGTCAACGTTGCGCGGGAATCGCGGCGCGCCGGTGAGCGGGTGGGTGAGCGGAGCTTCATGGTGCCCGCGCGGGCGGCGCACCGCCTGGCTGCACCAGAACTTGCGGAACTGCCCGTAGTATGGCGAAAGCGTCTGCTTCATCAGCTCGGCAAGCTCGCCGATGGTTTTGGCGCGCAGGTACATCTCGTCGAGCACGCGCACCTCGTCGCCCGGCGCGACCTGAATCGTCAGGCACACGAACGGGTTTGTGTAGCCAAAGTCCATCGCGCGGTAAAGCGGAAGCTGCGGGTCGTAGCTCAACCGCTTCACGTGCTTTTCGTGCGAGAACGCGGCGTAGACTAAGTTCGCCGCGCGGGTGAATTCGGCGTTTATCTCCTGCGCGTAGGCGAAGCGCGAAAGCGTGCGCCGCGCAAGCTTCAGTTCTTCTGCGGGCAGGTAGGGGTTGTTGCTCGACGGCGAGATGAACGAGTGCCAGTCGCGGTCGGTCTTTCTGCGCCCGCGCAGGTAGAGGTCGTAGAGCCAGTTCATCCCTTCCGGCGTGCTGATGAACAGCGCGCGCCCGCGCCTGTCCATCAGCGACGGCGCAATGTAGCGCTCCCACACGCCGGACCGCGCCTTCGCCGCCTCGTCGAACACGACGTAGCTCAGTCCCTCGCCCACGAGATTGTCCGGGCGCTCGGCGGTGCGCCCCTCGATGCGCGCGTTCCACGGGAACTCCAGGTACATCTCGCTGCGGCTGCGCGCGGTGGTGGGCAGCTTCATCCGCGTAACGAGGTCGCGCCACAAGCGGTCGAATACGCGCGCGCACAGGTGCTGGTAGGGCGCGACGACATAGATGCGCGCGCCGGGCTGCAGCGCCGCGTGGCCGGCTTCGCGCGCCGCCGCGAGCGTCTTGCCCCAGCGCCGCCCGCAGATCGCCACGGTGAAGCGCCGCGTGCACTGGTGGATGCGCCGCTGGCCGCGATGAGGCGTGTAGCCGAGAACCTTGAAGAAATCGCGCTGTGAAAGCCGGCGCAGGAAATCGGGGTCCCACCCCTCGCTGCGGGACTTACGGGCCGCGCGGATTGCGTCGCGCCGGGAAGTCTGTGTTGTTGCCATTGTCGTTTTCGCTCACTTCATCGGCGCTCGCCGATTCGATTAGCTGGAATAAGGCGGGGGCGCCGGGATCATCGCCCACGGGCGGCCCCAGGACAGGTTCCTCTGGCGGCTCTCCGTTGTCCCCGGGGTCCCAGCCGCCTGCTTCGCTCTCGCAGTAGCGAGCAGCGGGCAGCGGGGGGCGGGAAGAATCCCCGAAACTGAAGTCGGGATTTTC
The DNA here is from genome assembly GCA_021163765.1 of bacterium. Lineage (GTDB taxonomy): Bacteria > 4484-113 > 4484-113 > 4484-113 > 4484-113 > JAGGTK01. Next base: position 13,301 of record JAGGTK010000082.1, on the reverse strand, counting down.
CAGCCCCTGTTGGGCGTCTGCACCATCTGCACTCACACAGGGGAGGCCGGGCGCGCCGTCGCCACAGCGGCTATGGCGCGTCGGCGATTCACCAGCCCGGCTATTCGTGCCCTTTTCGCAATCCCCGTTTTCAGAGCGGCGCTGGTGAGCACCGCCTGCCCTTTGGGGCGCCTCGTCCAGTTGTTTCTGGATGTGGATGCACATCTCGTCTATGCGGGCGATGAGCCGCGCCCAGGGCTCCAGCGCCTGCGTCTCCTCGTCGTAATTGCAGACGGCTGAGACGGCGTCCTCAAGGGAGAAGATGGGGCTCTCAAATGGGTGGCGTCGGCTATCCGGCCGACGCGAACGATGGTCAGCCGCCTGGATAGGCGGCTGCACCCAGCGAGGGGAGGATAACATTGGCCATTCGGTGTGCTCGCCAACCGCAGCAGGCTTGCCGCCCTGCAGGTCCGCCATCAGCGCCATAACCGTCTTGGCGCAGGCAAGCGCGTCCTTGGGCGCCATATTCGCCAGTGCGTCAGGATCTTCCGCACGCGCAAGATACAGCTCAAGCAGGCGCGATAGCTGCGCGAAAAGCCCGGCGGGATCGAATCCGCCGTCGCTAAAGCTATGGCGGACAGGCCCAGCTTCGCCAGAATTGTGGCCGTTGGGCCTGTCTGTTTTAGTTTTTTCAACCGTACTCATAAGTTCTGAGGGCCTGGCGGGGACGCGGGGCGCAGCAGAAATGCGGAGCCAACCAGGGGGAGGTATAACCTCCGTCGGGAGCGTAGTCCAGCCAAAAGCTGGAATGCCCTCCAGAGGCGGGCAAGCGTCCCCGCCGCTATACAACCCTCACTTACTATTATAGCGACATTTGGCAAAAAGAGGACACCATTTTTGCGGCTTTTTTGGATTTGTGGGGGATGACCAGGTTTGGCGGGGCTGGTGAGCCGCCGACGCGCCATAGCGCTATGGCGACGGCGCCCGGCATACTCAGGTTAGAGGTTGGTCGCAAGGGCGATTCGTGAACTTGCGCGCCTAAGGCGCATGAATCCCTATAGCAGGATCGTTTTGGCGGCACCAGCGTCTCGCCGGTGGCTTGTGTGGAATCACGGGCCAGGCGCCCGCGTTTAGGCGGATGCAGGTCGGGCGTCCAGAACGGGGCGGCGTTGCACCACTGCTTCCACTGGTTGTGGAGTTTAGTGAAGCTGATGCGCCGTGCGCCCCTGGGCACAGTAACGCTTGTGCCCACCGACTGGATGCGCCCGCGTGCTATGGAAATCGTTGCTTTGTCGAGGAAGCTGTTTTCAGTCTAGATACGCGCGTTTGTGAGGTAGAGTGCCGTGCGCGGATTATACATTGTGGGCGGGCGGACGTAATAAGCTAGAATGGAGCCGTGGCAAAGACGCACAGAGCAGTGCGCGGATGGTTAGTAGCAGCGGCCAGCGGGATGCTCATTCTCCTTGTTCCGTTGCCTGCGTACGCTGACATCGGGCCATTGTTTGTTGTGGTCGGCGGCGTGTTTTTACTGGGCGAGATTGGCGTTGTTTTCTTTGAAGCCGTCGTCCTCGGCGCTCTGCTCAAGCTGAAATGGAACAAGGTGCTCTTTGCTTCCGTTGCTGCAAACCTGGTGAGCTTTGCAGTGGGACGTGTTGCTGAATGGCAGATCGAGGGCGCTTTTGAGTCGCATGTCCCCAGAGGTGAGATTGTAGCCGGGGCACCTCCGCAGATAGAATGGTTTGGGTTGTTGTTGCCCTTAGCATTCGTAATAGGGCTTGCCCTGACGATACTCATTGAGCTTCCGATTTTCGCGTTCATGCTGAAGAAGCAAGCTGCAACCCGCAAGATCCTGTGGAAAGCTGCGCTGGTAAACGTCCTTTCCGTGATTCTCCTTTATGGGTTCATTGTCGTCGCCAGCCTTGCCGCTATGGCAATCGGCAGCCTTGTCGCTGGCGCGTTCGGTGTGTGAACAGGTGTAGCAGGCTGTGTTGCACCGAGCGCAGGCTTAACTGAAGGCAGATTATGGTATAATGAAGCGGTATTAGCTTATGAAATCATGTAGTGACACCACTGTTTTTACCACCAGGCTTTCCGCCAGGCTGGCGAACGAGGCGAAGCGGCTGGCGGCAAAGCGCAGGGTCTCGCTGAACCGGCTGGTTGCAGAATCGCTGGAAAAGGAGCTTGCGGCGGAAAGGCTGAAGCTGGCGCGTGAAGGCTACGCGCACTACGCTGCTGTTGACGCCGCCGAGGCCGAGGAGGGGATGGCGGAATGGAGCGAGCTTATGGAGCTTGACGATGGCAGTTGACGCGCGCAAGCTGCGCTTGGGCTCGGTGGTGTGGGTGCGGCTTGACCCGGTGAAGGGGCGCGAGATCGGCAAGGAGCGCCCGTGCATCGTGCACCAGCGGGTCGTGCATCCGCAGGGGACGGTGACCGTGCTGCCGCTTACAATGACCGCGCCGCCGCAGCCGTATCCGTTTATGGCGCAGCTAAGAAAAGGCGCGGGCGGGCTGAAGAAGGACTCGTGGGTGAAATGCCAGCAGGTGCGCACGGTGGCGGTGAGCCGGCTGACCAGGCACGTGGGAAACCTGAAGCCTGCGGAGCTTGAGCCGGTCACGCGCGCGCTGCTGTTTCACCTGGGGATTGGGAGATAGCAGGATGCGGCGGGGCTTCAGCGCTGGAGGATTTCGAGTGAGTAGAGCAGGCCCGTGTCGGGGTCTATCAACATTTCCACCAGGATTCCTTTGCTGGCTTGAGCCGGGCTCCCAATTGCGGGAGTAGTGCTATCGGGCATATCGTCGACGGGGCCTGTTGCGCCTGTCTTAACCAATGGAGGCTTTGCATCCGCCGGGCTTGCAGGGATGAAGCGCCAGGTGACATTGTATTTCGTAGCATCGGTCGGCTCGCCCAGAAGCGCGGTGAGGTCGTCTTTTGTGCATTGCATCAGCGGCTTGCCGTCCAGCGTGAGGAACGCCCAGCGTGCGGCGTCGCCGCTGCTCAGTGGTGAAGCGAAGAAGGTGATGCCCGCGACCTTCTCATCTGTTGCGGTAACTGTGAGGGTTGCCGAATTAACCACAGCGAAGAACCCACCCCTGTGGCGCTGCTTCGGGGACGGCCCCCCGGCGCTGGCAAAGAACAGGTAGGTGTACTCGTAGCCGCCTTTGGCGCGCCCGGTCGTGTCGGCCGCGCCAAGCACCGCTTTTACCTGCTCCATATCCGTGCCCAGGTGGACGCCGATGCCAAGATCAATGGCTTGAGCCTTTTCCATGAAGGCGGCGAATTCGTCAGGCTCCAGCTCCGCCGCGTCTGTTGCCCACCGCGTTTCTTCGTAGCTCGATACCCCCGTGCTTGCGGACTCAAAGCCCTCTTTCATCGCCTGGACGCAGGAGCGCGTGGCGAGCGCCATCAGCGCGCTGAAAACGGCCACGCCGACCAAAGCGACGATTACCCATACCGCCGGATCGAGCTGCTTTGCGCGCATTGCCTTTCACCAGCCACGCCCATAGCGCGGCAACCGTGGTGATTCTACACGATGCAGTGTGATAGAGTATTACGGCCACGCATTTCAGCGTGGCTTTCACCATGGAGCGCGTCCCGCAGTCGGAAACGAAAGCCGAGACCGGCAGATACAGGACGCTCGACTTCGGCACGCTGCTCACCGGCTCGTTTGGCGTCTATAAAAAGCACTTCGGGCCGCTGATTGCGTTCTTCGCGCTGCTAAACCTACCGCCGCTCCTGGTGATGCTTTACTACGCGTTCGTTGTGGAGCGGCTGCAGAACCCGCAATGGTGGGTGACGGGCGCAACGCTGCCGCCCGGTGTGGGGTGGACCGAGCTTGCGCTGGTGGGATTCGGGCTGATGGTGTACTACGTGCTCATCTACCCGTTTATCCTGATTGTGCCCGCGCGGCTGGCGGGAAAGACGCTGATGGCGCAGGAAGTCACGATAAAGGAATGCATAGACTACACGCGCCGCCACTGGTGGGACACGCAGAGCGCCTACGCGCTTTTCGGCGGCATCGTCATCGCGCTCTACCTGCTGCCGCTGATGGTTTCGATGCTGATGCTGGTTCCGGGGATGGAAATCGGCGGAGCCACCGCGGCGATGGTGATGCTGCTGCTGGTCTCGCTGGCGTTTGTCTATTTGCTGTTTCGCGTGGTGCCGCTCGCCGGGGCGGTGGCGTTCGACCGCCCGGCGGGGAATATGTACAACCGCGCCAGGAGCCGCCTCGTGCACGCATTCCGCTTGAGCCGGCGCAACTTCTGGTACGTGGCCGGCGTGATGCTGATTACGTGGATACTGATGTACCTCGCCCGCGAAGTGCTCATCCAGCCGGTTATATTCCTCCTCATGCTTTTCGGCATGTGGCTGGACCACGGGGAAGTGAGCTTCTGGTCGATCGGGATGTGGCAGCCGCCGCTGTGGGTGCTTTCCTGCCAGATGATGCTGCAGACGCTGGGGAACGTGCTCGTTATCTCGTTCGAGTACCTAGTGGCGGCGCTGCTTTATTTTGACCTTCGGTTCAAAGCCGAAGGGCTGGACATTGCGCTGAATCTGGCGCGCATGTCGGAGCCGGAAGCCGACCCGGTGGAAGTCGTGGGAGAGAACACGACGTTTTAGCCGCTAGTTTTTGTCCTGCACCGTCTGGTGGATCCGCTCGAACTGCCCAAGCTCGTCGCTGAAGGCATCAATAACACTAGCGCTGTTAGAGACGGCGCGAGAACTTCGGAAACAGATAACAGCCGTCGCGTTGGACGACGGCAGAGGTGACTATTTAATGTTATACTTATTAAGCACGCTCTTCATCATGGTTTAGGTATATTTTGAGGAGAATCCTGATGGGATGCTGCTATGTATATAAACTAGAAGAGATTCATACGATTTTAGTGCCCGCCGTCGTTGATGTTTACTGCGCGGACCTTGCAGCCTGCTTGATTGCCCAGGGATACGATGCCAAGTGCGTGGACAAGAATGCCGGTAATCCAGAGCCGGTGGGGACGGCAACCGTTCATATGGAGTGTGAGGTCATTGTTACGAAGTACACAACGGTCACTACGGAAGCGGACTGCGGGGACCCTCCGCCTCCTCCCGGACCGGGTTGGGATTATGCAGGCAAACGCTATCCTTGCCAATACGGAGGGGAGAGCACCGCAGTAATGAATCCGGAAGGTGCCTTTTGGAGCTGGAAGATAGATCCTAGCACTTGCATTTCGCGTGCCGTATTTAATGACCCACAGGGAATGCTGAACAACATCCTTTCAAAATGCCTCTTGGATTGCCCTGTTGTAGAGCCTGTTGATATGGAGGAGCTGGAAAGCTGCTACAGCGCTAGCCTAACAGAGGCGATGGGAGAGGCATACGGTGGTCTACTGGTATGCAACAGGTGCACGGTCGGAGGAGTATAAGGCGATGTATTCTAGAAAGAGAACATTCACAGGCAACCTCCTTCTGGCAGCAGTCGCAACTGCGGTAATTACCTTAGCGATAGTTCTCGTACCATCACCCGTCAGCGCACGTGACATACAGTTGGCGAGCTACCAGTGGCGCGAGGGACCGTTTATGAGCCGGGTAACTGTGCAAGCACCTTTGCCTTATGAGCATTACGTGCTGTTTGGATTTGGGCTCGTTGAGGGAGAAGACGGCAGCTATTTCGTCAGCAGGAAGGACGGGGGCATGTACATCATTCTGATACTGCGCTCCGGGCGCACAATACCCGTGGTGAAGTCTTCGATTATCTTCGAACCCCATCCCTGGGAAGCTGCGCTGGCCATTATCAGCCACCGGGAGAAACTCTCCCGGGTCGCACGCATGTGGTCTTTCGGTGTGGCTAAAGAAAGGGAGGCAAGTGCGGTTCTGCGAAGGCTTCTTGACTTCAACTGGGAAGAGGAACAGTTTGTGGTGGAGTACGTTTACGGCGGCCCCAGGCCGGGCCTGGACGACCCGAAGCTCCCCTGGACGATATCTTTCTATGATTCCGGCTGGGTCTGGATGCTGCCCGGCGAGCCGCCATCTGAGAGCGTGCCCGGCCTGCGCGATGAGGAATAAGGGGATTACCCTAATAATCACCGGCTGGAAAGCCGGCGCTACCTTGGGGAGGGCATGGTCATGCTAAAGCGTGATGCCCCTACCGAAGGCGCCGTTTTCTTTGAGTATTGCAGGTAGCCGCTAGTCTTCGTCCTGTACTGTCTGGTGGATCCGCTCGAACTGCTCAAGCTCGCCGCTGAAGGCATCAATAACACTGGCGCTGTTAGAGACGGCGCGAGAACTTCGGAAACAGATAACAGCCGTCGCGTTGGACGACGGCAGAGGTGATGATTTGGCGTTATAATATTAACAAGCTTCTTATCGGGTTTTAGGTATACTTTGAGGGGGTTTCTGATGGGATGCTGTCTAATAGAAGTTAGGGACCATAAGCCCACAAATGCTGAGAATTACGTGGAATGGGACATTCCTGCTGGTGAAGGCGGTTACTGTAGAATAGCAGTTGCAGCAACAGACGCTTGCAACATTATGACTTTCCACTACGAGTGTCGCGACCCGGGGAACTGCCCTTCGGGCAATTATTACGAGGAAGGCGAATGGATGCCTTACGCATTTGTCTCAGAACCCTGCACCTGTGATGACCTCATAATCGATGCGCCGAAGGGCCCCTGTGCCGTTCCGCTGGAGATAAGAACAGAGTCGCATGCTCAAGGTTGCTGGATTACGGGCAAGTGCTACTGCCCGTAGATGATAAGGCTCCAGAGGGCAGTGGCATCTCCCGAAACTCGGAATAGAAAAATACGGCTTGGAGGAGAACATGAAGAAACTGATTCAGGCGGCAATCCTGATTTGCCTGGTGGGAATCTTTGTACTTGCGGCGCCAGCCTGCCAATCAGTCAAATCCGGAGACACAGCTTCTTCTGCAGAGAGCGCAAGCTCAAACTCGGCGGTGGCTGCTGAAGAACTCGCGCTGTTGCCTTCCCAGGAAGTAGATGCCTTTCTGTGCTACGCCTGGGCGGTTGGCAGGTACAGCCACCTTTATAAGGATGCTCCGAAAGACGCGGCAGAACTCGCTGCGGCGCCGTCATGCCTGTTCTTCAGCGTGCCGTTCCAGCTTGAGGGGATATCCCGGGAAGGTGACTATGTGGTTTACAGCTATGAACTCGTTACATATGAGACGGAGGCGCAACTGATAGACGACCCGCAATTCATCAAAGAGCGGGGAAAGCAGTACATCAGCCGGCCCGTCCCGGGCACGGAAAAACTGGTTAAGAAAACGTCCCGATTCCCCATTCCCGGAACTTCTGCGTACGAGGGCTCAGACCGGGGTCAGAGAGAGCAGATCTGGCCCAAGCTTGCGGACGCGGGCGTGCTGGGCGAGCTGGAAACGATGCAGATGGAGGCTAAAACTGAAGAGGAGAGGTTCTTCCTGCGCTGGGCTTACTTCCTGGCCAAGGAAGTCTCGATGCTGCGGTCGAGTTTCGAGCATATCAATCTCCGCCAGCCTGCATCCTTTGCTGAACTCGCTGCCTTTGCCGGCGGGATAAACGAGCCGGGATGGATAAACCCGCTAACGGGCGAACGGCTGAGAGTTAAGGAAGGGCCGGAGCCAGCCGGGGACGCGCTTCAGTTCTACATTGACGAGGAGAAGGGGCAGGTTATCGTCCGAATGCCTACGTTCGGCGTGGTGTCACAGGACTTTATTGAAGTTATCGACCGGACGGGCTGTTGAAGGCCTGCCGGCGAGACATCCAGGCTAAGAGCCGGGCAGGTGAGTCCACCGGTCACGAGTAGGGCGTGATGGCGGGCAAGCCCCTGCAGAAGACGTCGCTTTCTCAGAGCATCGCGGGAAGCCGCTAATCTTCGTCCTGCACCGTCTGGTGTATCCGCTCGAATTCCGCAAGCTCTTCGCTGAAGGCTTTCACGACATGGGCGTCGAACTGCGAGCCGGAGCCGTCGTGGACGATAGCGACAGCTCTGGCAAACGGCAGCGCGTCCTTGTAAGGACGTTTGGACACGAGGGCGTCAAATACGTCGGCCACGGCGACGATGCGGCCGTGCAAAGGGATGTCTTCCCCTGAAATGCCATTCGGGTAGCCTTTGCCGTCCCAGCGCTCGTGATGGTTCAGCGCGATTACCGAGCCGGCCTTCAGGTAGGGGTCATCGGAGCCGGCGAGTATCTCCGCGCCGAGCGTCGTGTGGGTCTTCATAATCTCGAACTCGTCTTCCGTGAGTTTGCCCGGCTTGAGCAGAATGGCGTCGGGTATGCCGATCTTGCCGAGGTCGTGCAGGGGCGCGGAGTGCGTCAGCACGCGCAACTCGGCTTCTTCAAAGCCCAGGTGCCGCCCCAGGATTTCGCAGTAAAAGCTAATGCGCCGGATGTGGGCGCCCGTATCCTCGTCCTTGTATTCGGCGGCGCGCGAGAGGCGGAATATCGTCTCCAGCCGCGTCTGTTCCAACTGGCGCACCGTTTCCTGAAGCTCCTTTGTGCGCTCGCGCACCATCCCGTCAAGGATTTCCTGCTCCTTTGCCAGGTGGTCAGTGTAAGCCTTTAGCTTGAGCATATTGCGAACGCGCAGGCGGAGTTCGCCCGCCGTGATCGGCTTGGTGATGAACTCGTCGGCGCCCGCTCCGAGTGCCGCCAGCCGCGCATCCCGCTCGCCATGCCCGGTGACCACCGTAATGGGTATGGTGAGCGTGTCCTTCCCCGCTTTCAGCAGGCGGCAGAACTCCACACCGCCCATACCGGGCATTTCGAGGTCGAGGACAATCGCCTGCGGCGGGTCGTCGTGCACCAATCGGGCGGCTGTTTCTGCTGTCGGGGCTGTTACAGCCTTATAGCCCTCGTCGGCGACCGCATCCTCGTAGAACCGGAGTATCTCCGGGTCGTCGTCGACGAACAGCACGTATTCCTTGCCCCTTGTCACCTGCCTATATTCTACCGTATGGTGCACTATGGTAAAGGTTACAAATGAATAGTGAACCCATCCGGCGGCGCGCGCGTCCAACACGTGTTATGATTGAGGTGATGAGCGCGACACGCGGAATCCGCTTTCTGGCAGCGCTTATTGCGGTTGCACTTGCGTGCGCCGTTCCCGCGCAGGCCGGGCTGTTCAAGATATCCCGCAGCAATGAGATTTCGCTGGGCAGGGACTTTTACAAGGACTACGCCCGCAAGCACGACTACCTCGACGAGACGCCTGAAGGCGCGCACGTGAAGCGCGTCGGCCAGCGCCTGGTGCAGCGAAACGCGGTTGTGGACTACGATTTCACGTTCACGCTGGTGGACGACGAGGAGGTCAACGCGTTCGCGGTGCCCGGCGGGTATGTCTTCATCAATAGGGGGCTTTACGACTACGTTTCTTACGACGACGGGATGCTCGCCTGCATCCTGGGGCACGAGATGGGGCATGTTCTGGACCGGCATTACAAGAAGATGTACGAGGACTATATGAAGGCGCAGCTCGGCATCATCGTCGCGGGCATCGCCATCGGCGGGCGCGAGGGCGCGGACGTTGCGAACGCGCTGAGCCTCGGCGGCAATTTGGTGTTCCTCAAATATTCGCGCGACGACGAGGAGCACGCCGACCGCTGGGGCATCGAGCTGGCCTACGGCGCGGGGTATGACCCCTACGGGATGGCGCGCTCGATGAGGCTGTTCTCCAGGCTGGAAAACAAGCTGACGCAAACGGAGCTCTTCGACCTCTGGCGCACGCATCCAAGGCCCCAGGAGCGGGTTGCGCGGTGCCGCAAGATTGCGCGGGAGCTTTCGGGCAAGGAGGAATACGAGTTTTATCCGCCGATTCCGCCGGAGGGCAGCCCGCTTTACGAAAAGCCTGCGGTGATCATCCGCGAATTGCCGGAGGGAGAAGGCGCGGAAGATGCCGAAGCTGAAGCGGTTGAAGATGAGGAAGAAAGCGAGGGTGATGGGATTGTGGTGAAGAAGCTGGAGGATGAGGGGGGGGAAGGGAGCCCGCCACAGGCGCGTAAATAGCCAGTGGTCAGGAGGATAGCCAAAATCGCCGGACGAGGAGCACGCTTAGGCGCATGAATCTATAAGCCGCATGATCGAAGATATTGCGATCTGGAGGTCACCACTCCAGAAACAGAAGATGAAGAGCCGGGCTGGTGAGCCCGGCGTACTCATGGGGATACGGTAAGGCGGTCATTTGTGATCGCCGCGATTAATGGTGTAAGAAAGGCTGGGGAGCTTGCTCATAGAGCGATTTCCACCAGGCGAGCTCCCTCATCAAGCGTCGCGTCGTCTTCGGTTGGCTCTAAGTACAGCTCGATCGCCTCTTTGATATTGGCGAGAGCTTCTTTCTCGGTGTCGCCTTCGCTAATGCAGCCGGGCAGCGAAGGCACGTAGACGGTGAACCCGCCTTCGTCGCTTTCTTCAAGCACGACTTTAAATTTCATCAGGCATCACACCTCGCTTGCTGATTATACCCTAATGGGGTGGGGCGAAGGTAAATTAAGCGCCGGAAAACGGCGCGGGGCATGGTGGGATTATCGGGTGCGCCAGACCAAGTCGCTTTCGCTGAGACCGGCCTGATTCAGAAAGTGTTTCAGCAGACCGATGCGTAGCGGCTTATTGCCATGCACCTGTACTGAAATGCGAATGGGGCTTCCTTTTTGCAGCAGATGTGGTGGCTTCCGTGAATGCGAAGCAGCTTCCAGCCGTTGCGCTCGAGAACGCGCCTGAACGCCTTGCCGGAAACAACTTTCATACGACAATCTCTAATACCCGCGCGGCGTCTGCTGACTTGGGCTCTTCAATATCCACAGACAGGCAGCCTTCCACAGCTTCGTAGATGTTTACGAGCAGTTCTTCAAACGTGTCGCCCTGAGTCGCGCAGCCGGGTATCGACGGAACTTCGGCCCAGTACCCGCCTTCTTCGGCTTCGTGAATGATGACTTTTAGCTTCATCGTACCGTGAACAGTATACCCTCGGGCAGCGTTTTCGGCTAATTAAGGGGGTGTGATAGCGGTTGGCGTTAGTGCCATATCGCTCAGTGCGGTAGGATTATTGCATGAGCGGGGCATCGGATCTAAAGAACGCCGGGGGGAGGGAGATTGGCCCCATCCGGATGGGTTCGGGGGACATTGGCGCGCTGCTCATCCACGGCTACCTGGCAACTCCCGAAGAAATGCGCGGGCTGGCGGAGCATCTAGCGGAGAACGGGTTGAGAGTTTTCGCGCCGCTCGTCGCCGGGCACGGCACAACGCTTCGTGAGCTTGCCAAGACGAGCTGGCGCGACTGGCACGCGTCGGTGGAGAGCGCGCTTACCGAATTGCAGGGCGAATGCGCGCAGGTGTTTGCCGTCGGGATTTCGCTGGGCGGGTTGCAGGCGCTGCATCTCGCGGCGCACCATCAGGAGCTTGCGGGAGTGGTCGCGCTGGCGCCCCCGGCGGTGTTGTTCTTTGACGAGCGAAGGTTCTGGCGCAGGAGCAGCGATCTGAAGCTGTGGGCGCTCTCGCGGATGCCTTATCTGGCGAAGCTCTACCGGGGCGAGCCGAGCGATGCTGTGCCGAAATTTTTGCACGCCGACATCCGCGACGAGGACGCGCGCAAAAAGCACATCTACTATTACTTCAATCCCGCAAGCGGCGTGCTGGAGCTTCTCAAATACGTGGCGCACGTGCGGGCGGAGCTTTCGCAGGTGACGCAGCCGCTGCTCTTGCTGCACAGCCCGCTTGACCACACCGTGCCGCCGAAGAGCCCGGAGCTTGTGCTTGCGCGCGTGGGGTCTGCGGACAAGACGCTGGACTTAGAAACCGCTGCCAGCTCGTGGCACGTGCTTACCGAGGATGTGGACGCGGCGAAGGTTTACAGTGCTGTTTGCGAGTTTATAATCTCTCACGCGGGAGGGGAATGACAGTGGAATCAACGGCGACCAGGGTGCCAATGGAAGTTGAGTACGCGCCGGCGTGGCCTACGTGGGTTGCAGCGGCGACAACGTGCCTGCGCGCGCTGGTCGCGGCTTGTCGCGTCCAGAAGCGCATCCGCCTACGGGATCCACAGGCGCGGGTGCAGCGGATGGCCGGTTTCCCATTGCACCGCGCGCAGGCGGCTCTCCAGCAGGTTGCGCATGCGCGTGAACATCTTGCGCGTTAGCACCACGCGATGCCCGCAGCGGTAGCACGCAAGCGACGCGCCGGGCCTGAGCCGGTGCCAGTCGCAGAACTCCGCGTGGCCGCAAGCGCCGCAGATGAACCGGAGATAGGGCTTGCCCTCGTGGATCGTAAGCTCCAGTTTTAAACCCTTCGCACCGTTTGTTCTCACTCGGTTCAACTCTCTCGACCTCCTTTGGCCTTACCTCACCCCTTCATTTAATTATACCCGCGCCAGGCGCTTCGTAACGCGCCAGAGTGGAATTTGCAGGCGCTAAAGGTGTAGAATAAGCCTTATGGCTTGGGGATACTGGGTCGGAGTGGTGGTCCTGCTGGTTTTGGGCGCGATGACATGGGTCGCGTACCGGGTCTGGCGGGTTTCCAGCGATTGGTGGTACAACGCCGCGCTTTACGCGCAGTTCGCCCGCGAGCGCGGCGACGCGAGAACGCAGACGCAGCGTCTGGCAATGGGCATTAACCTCCTGTGGATGGGGAAAGGAGACCCGAAGGCGCTTCTGGCAAGATTCCTGGAGTGGGCGGCCAACGACCACATCAGGCATGTGGCGGGAGACAGGGTTAAGGCGCTGCTGGAAGCCGAGCCCTGGCACTTCTTCGATCGCGTTGCGAAAGCCCAAAGGGCGGGTTTTGCCAAAACAGACGAGAGGGCGCTGGAGAAGCTGGGCCGGCCCATCCGGGACGAACTCAACGAGATTGCTTCCGACTGCCTGGTATTCGGCGAATGGCCGTTTAAATACTGGCTGGAGCACCGGCCGTCAGGCCTGGAGGAGATAAGTATCGAGCGGGTGAAGCCGGGTGAAGAGAAGGATGAAGCGCCGGCGGAGCCGGAGCCGGCGCCACAACCGGAGCCCAGAGACATAGTTAAGCCGGAGGATGGGCCGATGGATATCGTGCCGGTAAAGAAGAAGGTTATCGACGTCGTGCCGGTGGAAGATGCGCCGATTGAGCCGCTCGCCAAGCCGCCGGATGAGAAGTAGGCAAGCCGCATCAGGCAAAACCGCAAGCCGGGGGTATAATCCAGATGAGGCCGGAAGTAACCGGCAGGGGAGGTTCGTTATACGAGCGCAGAGCAAAATGCTGGCGTGTGGCGCCATCTGCGCCTGCATCCTGCTCACTACGTGTGGTGGGGGGAAACAGCCGTCAGATGTCAGCCTTCAGCTTTCAGACCGGAACGACGGATCGCAAGCCACCGAGGAATTGGTGTCCCAA
>JAGGTK010000073.1 GCA_021163765.1 bacterium | reverse complement strand
TTTCGACATGGGGGATATCTGAGCCGGGAATCGCCGCCAGCAGCACACGCCGCAGGCTGTTGCCCAGTGTGGAGCCAAAACCGCGCGGCAGCGGCTCAAAGACGAACCGTGCCTTGACACCAGGAATGTCCTCGACTCGATCCATCGTGAGCAGCCCGAAATACGGGTTAGCCTCTCTGGTTACTTTACTTTCAACCATCGTGGCGCCTCTCCCCCAAGATTACACCCTGTTGGAGTAGTACTCTACAACCAGGAGGTGCTGGAAGTTCTCCTCCATTTCATCCGCCTTCGGCAATCGCCTGACCTCCGCCCGCAGCTTCTCAGGATCGAAGCTGAGCCAGAAGTCCGGCGGCAGCTCGTCAAGGCCGCGCTCCTTGAGCATTCGGTAATACGGGCGGCCACGCCGTTCCGGCTTGACCTCCACCACATCAGACACGCGGACAAGGTAGGACGGACGGTCCACAACCCGGCCGTTCACCCAGAAATGCCGGTGCGTAACGAGTTGCCTGGCCTGTGCACGCGAGTCGGCCAGCCCGGCCCGGAAGATGACGTTATCGAGCCTCCGTTCCAGCAAGCGAACAAGCTCCTCGCCCGTAACGCCCGGCGTGCGCTTGGCCTGCTTAAAGTAGTTGCGGAACTGCCGCTCACCGGTGCCGAACATACGGCGCATCAACTGCTTCTCCCGAAGGTGCGTCCCGTAATCCGTTACCTTGCCCCGCCGGCGGCGCGGCCCGGGAGGGAAATTGCGCAACTCCAGGGCGCAGCGGTCGCCCAGGCACCGCTCTCCCTTCAGGAAGAGCTTCACGCCCACAGCCCTGCATCTTTTACATTTTGAACTGAGATCTCGTCCCATATCCTGTAAAGACTCCTGCGCCTATCACACGCGCCGACGCTTGCGCGGACGACAACCGTTATGGGGCACCGACGTAACGTCGCGGATGAGCCTGATTTTCAGCCCCTGCCCGTTAATCACACGAACGGCAGCTTCTTTCCCGCTGCCCGGCCCTTTGGTGTATATAGAGACCTCGCGCATGCCCATGTCCTTTGCCTGGCGGCAGGCGTCTTCCGCAGCAAGCTGCGCGGCATACGCAGTTCCCTTTTTTGATCCCTTGAAGCCGCGAATTCCTGACGTTGCCCACGCCAGAGTGTTTCCCTCAAGGTCTGTAACGGTCACAATCGTATTGTTGAAGGAGCTGCGAACGTAAATGCGCCCCTCGACAATATTCCTTTTCACCCTCTTTTTTCGTGTTTTGGGTTTGCCTTTAGCCAAGCTACAGTCACCCCGTTACTTCTTTACCGGCCGCCGCTTCCCGGCGATGGCCTGACGGCGCGGGCCCTTTCGGGTGCGGGCGTTCGTGTGTGTCCGCTGCCCGCGCGCCGGCAGATTGCGGCGATGGCGGATGCCGCGGTACGATTTAATCTCAATCAACCGCTTGATATTGAGCGTTGTGTCCTTGCGCAGGTCGCCTTCAGTGATAATACCCAGCTTGCTGATTGCGTCGCGGACCGCTATAACCTCGTCGCCCGTGAACTCGCCGGCTTTCTTCCCCGGGTCAATGCCCGCGTGCTCCAGGATCTTGCGAGCGCCGGTCCGACCGATGCCGAATATGTAGGTCAGGGCGATTTCGCCCCTCTTGTTGTCCGGTATGTCAACGCCGATAATGCGCACTGATACTCCTTCAACCCTGCCGCTGCTTATGCCGCGGGTTGACGCAAATGACATAGACCCTGCCGCGCCGCCGTATGATGCGGCACTTGGGGCAGATCTTTTTTACGGACGACCTTACTTTCATTTTCCCGAAGCCGGACGATTGTCCGGACGATACCGATAAGTAATCCTTCCGCGCGTCAGGTCGTACGGTGATATCTCGACCTTCACCCGATCACCCGGAAGGATGCGAATGAAATGAACTCTTATCTTACCACTTACATGCGCCAGAATGCAATGGTCAGGCTTCAATTCCACCTTGAACATGCCGTTCGGCAGAGCCTGCACGACGGTTCCTTCCACCTCAAGTACATCGTCTTTTACCAAGCTTTTGCGTTTGCCTCCTCGACCGGCCCAAACAGGCGCCGGGCCTTTTCGTTTCCCTCTTCAGTCAGCACCACCGCCTCGCCATCCCACACCACGACGGTGTGCTCGAAATGGGCCGAAAGCGACCCGTCGGCGGTGAGGTATGTCCAGCCGTCCTCTCCCAGGAGTATCTCCTCCGTTCCCCGGCTGACCATTGGCTCCAGGGCAAAGACCATTCCGTTCCGCAGGCGGATATTCTCGCCTTCCGGCACGGGATAGTTGTAAATCGTGGGCGGCTCGTGCAAATCGTATCCAACCCCGTGCCCCGTAAGGTCACGTATCACCTTGAAGCCTTCACGGTTAACGCCCCTGGAGATGGCTTCGCTGATGCGATTGAGCTTCGCGCCGGCCTTGACAGCGGAGATGCCGTCTGCCAGCGCCTTGCGCGTAATCGACAACAGCCGCGCCGTGTCCCCGTTCGGCTCCCCCTCGCCCACGTAATACGTGTACGCGGTATCCGAATAGAAGCCGTCGAGTATCGCGCCGGTGTCCACGCTCAGGATGTCACCTTCTTTCAGGATCCTCTTGCGGCTCGGAATGCCATGCACGATTTCCTCATTGATGCTCGTGCACAGCGCCGCCGGGAATCCCTGGTATCCCTTGAAAGCGGGCGTGCATCCCTCCCGGGCGATGAAATCCTCGGCAAACTCGTTCAGCTCGGCGGTTGACACACCCGGCCGTATCCGCGGCCCGAGTTCCCTGAGCAACCTTCCGGCAACCTGGCAGGCCTGGTAGATCAGATGGACATCCCGATGCGACTTAATCCTGATGCTGCCCCGTGTCATGCTTTAAAAACAACCTCTTCGATTTGTTTGCCGATATCATCAACGCCTGCTGTTCCGTCCACTCTCGCCAGCAGGCCCGCTGAATCGTAGTGGCCGATGATGGGCTGCGTCTGCTCTTTATAGACCGCAAGCCGCTCGTTTAAAACATCTTCCGTATCGTCGGCGCGATGCTCCAGCGGACTGCCATCGTCATCGCACTTTTCATCCGAGTCAGGCGGCATCGTTACCAGATTGTAAACCCTTCCGCATACCGGACACACTCGCCGGTTCAGGATACGCCGGGCAATCTCGCTTTCCGGCAGGCTCACCAGCACCGCTGCCGTTAAGTCCCGTCCGGCCTCCGCCATCAAGCGCTCAAGAAGCCCAACTTGCTCCATACTGCGCGGGAAGCCGTCCAGGATAATGTCACGCTCCTTATTGACAGCGAACATAAGCTGTATAAGCCGCCGGACCGCCTCGTTCGGCACGAGCCTGCCTGCATTGGTGTAGCTTCGTATCTCTTCAGCCAGAGGCGAACTGCCGGCAGCTTCCTCTCGCAAAGCCTTGCCCATGTCAAAGTGCAGGAAGCCGTGCATTTTTGAGAACCTTGCAGCTTGCGTACCTTTGCCGCTCGCTGGAGGTCCCAGGAAGATCACCGTCTTCATCACTTGGTGAACCCCGAATAGTGCCGCATCACCATATGAGCGTGAAGCTGCTGCACGGTATCGAGCGCCACACCCACGACAATCAGCAGGCTGGTCCCGCCTATGTAGAACGTCTGTATCTGTACCTGCGTTACCTCAAACACGAGCCAGTTGACGATGATCGGAAGCACCGCGACCGTCGCCAGGAACACGCCGCCGAAGAAAGTCACCCGGTGCAGTACCTTATCCAGGAAGTCAAACGTATGCTTGCCGGGCCGGATTCCGGGTATGAACCCGCCATGCTTCTTCAGGTTGTCTGATATCTCTTTGGTGTTGAAGGTGATGGCCGTGTAGATGAACGTGAACATAAAGACCAGCGCCCACTCGAATACAAGGTACCAGATCGAGTTGTTAAAGCGCGCCCAGAGCGCATTGCCCTCAGCCCACTGAGGCAAAAAGCCGAGTATCGTTGGCGGAATCATGAGGAGCGAGACCGCGAAGATGATAGGGATGACTCCTGCCATTGCCACCTTCACCGGCAGGAACGTACTCTGTCCCCCGTATATTTTGCGCCCTACCTGTCGCCGCGCGTACTGGATCGGTATCTTGCGGACAGAGAGCTGAATCCAGACGATCCCCGCAACGATTATTACTAAGAAGACCATAAACAGCAGGATGGCCGACCAGCGGGTCTGGTCGAACTGCGCCTGCATTATCTCGGTTGCAAGTTGCCAAGGCACACGGGCGACTATCCCGATGAAGATGATGAGCGAGATGCCGTTGCCGATGCCCTTTTGCGTTATCTCGTCGCCCAACCACATCAGGAAGCACGTCCCGGCAACGACTACGAGCAGCGCGGTGAGCGGGGCAATGAAGCTCATCATACCCATATAGTCCGGTGAAAGCACGCCGCCCTGTATGGAGAATATAAGGCCAAAGCCCTGCAGAAACCCGAAGAATATCGCCAGGTAGCGGGTGTACTTGCTGATGAGCTTGCGGCCTTCCTCACCCTCCTGCTGGATCTCCTTCAGCCGGGGCTCGATAGCCACAAGAATCTGCATAAGAATGCTGGCGTTAATGTAGGGCATCACGCCCAGCGCCAGCACGCTGAACTTGCGGAGCGCTCCGCCGGTAAACAGGTCAAGCAGCCCGAAAAGCCCGCCACCGCCCGCGCCGGCCTGACCGAAGAAGTTGGCGATTAGGTCGGTGCTTATGCCCGGCGTGGGAATATGAGTGCCGATGACGAATATGAGCAGGGCGAATATGAGAAACTTCAGCCTGCGCTTGATGTCAGGAACGTTCCAGACCTGGGCGATGTTCAGTGGACTTATATCAGCGCCCACCGCCTACCTCCTCACAGGCTCCGCCCGCAGCTTCTATTTTCTCCCGGGCGGTCTTGCTAAATGCGTGCGCCCTGAAGGTCGCCTTCACCGCAACCTCTCCCTGACCCAGTATCTTTACCGGCAGAGGCTTCTTTGGCAGCAACCCCTGAGTGGCAAGGAAAGCGAAGTCCACCACGCCACCTTCTGGTATGTTCTTAATCGAGCCGAGGTTAACCGGATAGAAGCGCACCTGGTTGGTGCGCTTGAAGCCGGGCAGCTTTGGCAGGTGGCGGTAGGCAGGAGTCCTGCCGCCTTCAAAATGCGCTGCCTTTGTGCCGCCGGAGCGTGATTTCTGCCCTTTCATCCCCCGACCGCAGGTCTTTCCGCGACCTGCGCTGTGCCCGCGCCCAGCGCGCTTTCGGGACTTGCCGCTTCCGGGATTCTGTACCAGCGGGATAGGCATCTATTCACTCACCTCCGCGCCAGGTGAATCGGGCTCCTCAACCACCCCGCCTTCAGGCTGAAGCTTATCCGACTCGGCGGGTTCAACGCTCTCTGGCGCTGCTGGAGAAGGCGCCTGCTCCTCCAGGGGCTTCGGGGCTTCCTCAGGTGGCTGCGTTTTAGCCTGCGCGGGAACCGCCGCGGGGCCGCCAGCAGGCGCGGCCTTCTGCGGACCGGCTTCGCCGGTGGGAGCTTTGGCAGCAGCTTCAGCGAGCACGCGGACGGGACGATGGGACTCGATGCGGTACTTGCGGTCCCGGCGGTGCTTCAGAGTGTCCGCCGGGCTTTCGATGCTCTTGAGAGCTTCAAAAGTCGCCCTTGCACAGTTCACGCGGTTGTTGCTGCCGAAGAACTTGGCGGTGCAGTCCGAAATCCCCGCCAGAGCCAGTATCGGGCGCGCCGTGCCTCCGGCGGTAATGCCGGCTCCCTCTCGCGCGGGCCGGAGCAAGACTGTAGTCGAGCAGTATGTCTTTTTTACCCCGAACGGGATTGTAGTACCCACCCGGCAGATATCCACTATATTCTTTTTGGCGAGTTCTTCGCCCTTATGAATCGCTTCCACGACTTCCGGAGCTTTGCCCAGCCCCAGTCCAACCCTGCCCTCACCGTCACCTACAGCGATCAAGGCGGTGAAGCGGAATCGCCGGCCTCCCTTGAGCACCTTGGCCACGCGGTTGATGTAGAGCACTTCGGACTTGTACCTGGTGTCCTCCTGCTCCGATCGTCTATCACGTCTGTCGCGTCGGTAATAGCGCATAGGCTTCCCCATTAGAACTCCAGACCTCCCTCGCGTGCCGCATCAGCAAGCGCCTTTACCTGACCGTGGAACTTATGCCCACCGCGATCAAAGACAACCTCCTTAATGCCCGCCTTGAGTGCCCGCTTCGCCAGCTCGGCGCCCAGTTGACCCGCCTTCTCCACCGGCTTGCCGGTGAGCTTTTTCTTTATATCGGGCGACAGCGTTGAAAGAAAGACAAGCGTCCGTCCCTTCGTGTCGTCAACCACCTGGACGTAAAGCTGACGATTGCTGCGAAAAACGCACAAGCGCGGGCGGTCGGCAGCACCCGATGCCAGCTTGCGCAGCCGCCGGTGCCGCACCAACCTCATTTTTCGTCTGTCAGTAATCTTCGCCATTCGGCAACCTCATTAGCCGGTCTTGCCAGCCTTGCGCCTGACGTATTCACCTTCGTAACGGATACCCTTGCCCTTGTAAGGCTCAGGCGGCCGGGAGCGCCGCACCTGGTCGGCCCAGTGGCCCACCGCAGATCTGTCGATACCGCTCACCGAAATGATGGTGGTGGGAAGCTGCTCCCGAGTTGTCGTCCCTTCCACCTTTATAGTTACGTCCTTCGGGAACTCGACCACTACGGGATGCGACAGCCCCACGCTCAGCGTCAGCTTGTTACCGGAGACGCTGGCCCTGTATCCAGTCCCGCGAATTTCCAGCCGCTTGGCGAAGCCCTTTGAGACGCCGGTAATCATGTTCTGCACGAGCGCCCGCGCCAGACCGTGAAGTGCACGCACAGACGGCAGGTTGCTCCCGCGCGAGAAGGTGAGCGTGTTCCCCTTGAGTTCCCAGGTAATCTGTTCGGGCACTACGTAGGAAAGCTCACCGAGATTGCCCTTCGCCTTGATGGTGCGGCCATCAATGCTCACTTCGACGCCGGCCGGTATGTTGATAGGCTTCTTGCCAACGCGAGACATCGTTACCAGACCTCCACCAGAACCTCGCCGCCGACATTCCTGCGGCGAGCCTCGTTATCCGTCATCACCCCACTGGAAGTGGAGAGTATTCGAACGCCCACACCGCCACGCACGGGCTTGTTCTCCGATGCGTCCGCATACACCCGGCGGCTTGGCTTGCTCACGCGGGCGATATGGTTTAGCGGCCCTACGTGGCGTAATTCATCGTAGTAGCGCATATGCACGCGCAAACGCTTAAACTTCCGGCGCTTGCGGCGCTCTTCAAACACCTCAATCCGGTCGACAAAGCCCTCTCGGGCAAGGATGCTTGCGATGGCCTCGCGCATCTTTGAGTGCGGGGCGACTATATCCTTTGCGCGTGCCGCCACACCATTGCGGATGATAGTTATGAAATCTGCTATCGGGTCAGTCTGCATACTGCTTCTCCTACCAGCTACTTTTGGTCACGCCAGGCAGGTAGCCTTTAAGCGCAAACTCCCGGAAACATACGCGGCAGATGTTGAACATCCGATAGTATCCACGCGGCCGTCCGCATATCGCGCACCGATTCCGGTGCCTGATTGCGAACTTATACTTTCTCCGGTTACGCATGACTTTAGAGACCTTCGCCATCCAGTTATGCAACCTCCTTGGTTACCTTGTAGTCGCGGAAGGGCATCCCCAGGCGGTAAAGCAGGTCGGCCGCCAGCGCGTCGTCCTTCGCAGTCGTTACGATTGTGACCTGCATGCCCTTAATAACTTCAACTTCGTCAAAGATTACCTCGGGGAATATGAGCTGGTCGCGCAGCCCCAGACTGTAGCTGCCGCGCCCGTCGAAACCCCGAACACTCACGCCCTGGAAGTCGCGTACTCGCGGAAGCGTAATGCTCACGAGCCGGTCCAGGAAATACCACATCATCTCGCCCCGCAGAGTCACTGTGGCCCCAACGGGTTGCCCCTCGCGCAGCTTAAAGTTGCTGATGGATTTCTTTGCACGGGTTATAACCGGTTTCTGGCCGGTGATGACCATCAGCGTGCGCACGACGCCGTCCAGAACCTTCTGGTTGTCCTTGGCTTCACCCGCACCGATATTCACGTTGACCTTCACGAGCCGGGGGACTTCCATCACGTTTTTCAGCCCCCGCTCGCGCATCAGCGCCGGCTTGACCTCCTTATCGTACGCCTCGTGCAATCTTGATTTTGGTAAACCCATAGCAAGCACCTACTTGGAGTCAATCAGCTCCCCGCTGCGTCGTGAATATCGAAGCCACTTGCCCTCGATCCGCCTGCGGCCGACGCGAGTCGCCTTTCCAGACCCTTTGTCGATGAGCATCACGTTACTGATGGCCATCGGCATAGGCTTATCGATTATCCCGCCGGCCTGGTTCTCTTTCGTTGGCTTCTGATGCCGCTTGTACACGTTTATGTTTTCCACAACGACCTTGCGCTTTTTGGCGAAGACGCGCAGGACCTTGCCCTTGCGCCCCCGGTCCTTCCCCGCAATGACCATCACCTCATCGCCCTTCTTAACATGCAGCTTCATCAGAGCACCTCCGGCGCGAGCGAGACGATCTTCATAAATCCGCGCTCACGGAGTTCCCGCGCAACAGGCCCGAACACCCGGGTGCCCTGCGGGTTTCGCGTCTCAGCATCTATGATGACGCATGCGTTGTCGTCGAACCGCACCACCGAGCCATCCCGCCGGTTCAGCGGGAACCTGGTGCGCACCACCACCGCCTTGACGACCTGGCCCTTCTTCACCTGCCCGCGCGGGCTGGCCACCTTCACCGTCCCCACGATAAGGTCGCCCACTGATGCGTACTTGCTCGTGGAGCGTCCGATGACACGGATGCAGAGGAGCTCCTTCCCGCCCGTGTTATCAGCAATCAACAGCCGTGTTTCCTGCTGTATCATTTGTTACACCCCTGAAGGCTCCTCCGAAGCGGCTGTTTTCTCATCCGTTATCTCATCGTCAGCGGGGCCGGCGCCAGCCTCAGGTACGGGTGCAGGGGCTGGCTCTGTCGCAGGTGCAGTTGCAGTTGCAGGTGCAGGTTCGGCCGCAGGTGCAGTTGCTGTTGCAGGTGCAGGTTCGGCCGCAGATGCAGGTTCGGCCGCAGGTGCAGGTTCCGACTCCGCCCCTACGATTTCCTCCACGGTCTCGCCCTCAGCCTGCTCGACCTTCTCGTCAGCCTTCTGCTCATCGACCTTGTGGCCGAGCACTTCGGCCAGCCCTTCTTCATCCTTCACCTGGACTTCGGGACCGACGCCGCGAGAGACTATCTGCGCGAGTTCCCAGCGCTTCCGTGCGGAAAGCGGACGGCTCTCTATTATGCGGACAATGTCACCCACTGTTGCGCGTTCCTCTTCGTCGTGCGCCATGAAGCGCTTGCGCACCTTGATGTACTTGTGGTAGCGCGGGTGCTTCTTGCGACGGTGCACCTCCACCACAATGGTCTTGGCGTTTTTATCGGAAACAACCTTGCCGACTTTGGTCTTGCGCGGCATCAGATTCTCATCTCCATTTCGGTAATCAGCGTCTTTACCCGTGCGATTTCACGCCGCAGCTCGCGCAACCGGCGGTAGTTTTCCAGCTTGCCCGAAATCCTCTCGAAACGCATCTCGAAGTGCTCGCTTTTAAGGTCGCGCATGCGTTTCCGCAGCTCGGGCAAACTTAGCTTCCTCAATTCCGCCATCTGTGTTTTGCGAGCCATCGGTTTCTCCTACAGGTTATCCCGCTCCACGATTCGGGTTTTGATGGGCAGCTTGTGAGCGGCGCGGACGAGCGCTTCACGGGCAAGCTCTTCGTTAGGTGCATCAACCTCAAACATGACGCGCCCGGGGCGGACAACCGCGACGAAGCCCTCCGGCGAGCCTTTGCCTGAGCCCATCCGGGTCTCGGCAGGCTTCTTCGTGTACGGCTTGTCGGGGAATATCCGTATCCAGACCTTGCCCGACTTCTTGATTGCCCGGTTGATAGCGATGCGGGCGGACTCTATCTGGTTGGCAGTGATCCAGGCGGGCTCCAGCGCCTTCAGCCCGAACTGGCCGAAGTGCACAGTGCTGCCGCGGTAGGCCTTACCCTTCATACGCCGGCGCTGAGTCTTGCGGTGCTTGACGCGGCTGGGAACAAGCATTACTCCTTGCCTCCGTCTTCGTGCTCCGACCGTTCCGGCACCACGTCTCCCGTGTAAATCCAAGCCTTGACGCCTATCGAACCATAGGTGGTACGCGCCACGTCAGCGGCGTAGTCAATCTTGGCGCGGAGCGTATGCAGCGGGATGCGCCCGCGCTTATACCATTCGGTACGCGACATCTCCGCGCCGTTCAGGCGCCCGGCCACCATCAGTTTCACGCCCTTGGCGCCGGCCTGCTCGCAGCGCCTGAGCTGCTGTTTCAGTGCGCGGCGGAAGTTAATGCGCTTCTCCAGTTGGGCACATATATTGTTCACGACCACGGCGGCAGAGAGGTCCGGGTTGGGCTCCTCGTAGAAGTCCAGGTGAATCTCGCCTTCACCCACAATCCTCGCAATCCCGCGGCGAAGCTCCTCGCGCCGGCTGCCGCCCCGCCCGACCGCAATGCCGACGCGCACGCAGTAAACATTTACGATGAATCGGCCGACGTAGCGCTTTATCTCAACGCGAGATACCTGAGCGCTGCGCAGCTCCCGCTCAAGGTACCGCCGCACCCTTATATCCCTGACAAGCTGGTTGCCGTAATTGCGCCGGTTGGCGAACCACACCGCGCTCCAGGTGGTTGTTTGCTTAAGTCTGAAGCCAATTGGATGAGTCTTTTGGCCCATTATTCCTCAGTTTCCTCCCCTGTTTCCTCCGCGACCACGCGTTCGCCTGGCTCAGCCTCGGCAGGCCTCCCCGCAGCTTCCGCCGATTTCTCGGTCCCGGCCTTTCCGGCAACGCCGGTTTCCGCTGCCACGGCTTCCGGCTTCTTGCCAGCCTTCTTCGGCACCTTCTTCACTGCGCGGCGGCGGGGACGCTTCTCCTCCACCGGCTTTTCCGCATCCTCAGCAGGCTTGGCTTTGAACTCATCCTTGAGGTCGATCTCAATCAGCACGTGGGATGTGCGCTTGCGAATCCGGTTCACCCGTCCGCGGGCGCGCGGCCGCCACCGCTTATGGGTCATTCCGCCGTCGACCAGAACATTCTTGACCTCCATAAGCTCGGGGTCCAACTCGTGGTTGTTCTCGGCGTTGGCGACTGCGGAATTGAGCAGCCTCAGGAGGTCATAACAGGTCGGGCTTGGATGATACGACAGTATGGCACGCGCTTCCTCAATGCCCTTGCCCTTGAATAGCTGCGCGTATTTGCGCACCTTGAAAGGCGAGACCCGCAAAAACCTCAATCTGGCAGTGACACTCACAATATTACCCTCTCAGCCGCGCCTTCTTTTCGTCCCTGATATGGCTGCG
This sequence comes from bacterium, assembly GCA_021163765.1. Classification (GTDB taxonomy): domain Bacteria; phylum 4484-113; class 4484-113; order 4484-113; family 4484-113; genus JAGGTK01. The sequence continues at coordinate 11,443 of JAGGTK010000073.1, read as the reverse complement.
GAAAGTCCGCGTAGGCGCGAACTCCCCCAGCTTGTGACCCACAAGCTCTTCGGAAACGTAAAGCGGCACGAACTTTTTACCGTTGTGCACCTCGAAATTGTGGCCGATGAACTCCGGCACGATGGTGGAGCGCCGTGACCAGGTGCGTATCACGCGCTTCTCGCCGGTTTCGTTCATTTTCAGCACCTTCTTTAAGAGGTGCTCGTCCACGAACGGTCCCTTCTTTGTTGAACGACTCATACTTTGTAATTACCCCGCATCACTTTTGCCGGCGATCCTTTACCTGGTAGACCTTAGATTTACCCTTGCGCCGGGTTCTGAATCCCTTCGCGATGACTCCGGTGGGGCTGCAAGGCGGCCTTCCAGACTTGCTCTTCCCCTCACCGCCGCCGAGAGGATGATCCACCGGATTCATATGCACACCGCGCGGATGGGGGCGTCGCCCCAGGTGCCGCCGGCGTCCCGCCTTGCCCAGTTTCACATTTTCATGCTCCACGTTGCTCACGCGGCCGATAGTGGCATAGGAGTCAAGCGGAACATAGCGCATTTCACCGCTCGGAAGGCGCAATATGCACCGCCGGCCCTCTTTCGCCATCACCTGAGCGTAAGTGCCGGCAGACCGCACGAGTTTCCCCCGCGCTCCCGCGCGAAGCTCGATGCTGTGAACAAATGTCCCGTCCGGGATGCTCTTGAGAGGCAGTGCGTTGCCGGGCTTTATCGGAGCCTCCTTGCCGGACTGAACCACATCGCCAACCTTGATTCCCTCCGGCGCGAGGATATACGACAGCTTGCCCGTGGTACGGTAGCGCACAAGGGCGATGAACGCGCTGCGGTTGGGGTCGTATTGCAGCGCAACGACTTCGGCCTCGCCCTGCTCCCGGCGAAGAAAATCTATCTTGCGATAGCGCTGGCGGTTGCCGCCGCCGCGGAACCGAACCGTGATCCGGCCCAGATTGTTCCGCCCGCCACTCTTGCGCTTCGGCTCTGTCAGGATCTTTGGTATCTTACCGCCGGTAAGCGAGGAGTAATCCGTTGTCTGCATAGTCCGGCGTGAGGCGGTGTACGGCTTGTAAGTCTTGAGCGGCATCGGTTTACACAGCCTCCGTAATCTGCGGGATTGTCTGGCCTTCCGCCAGCGTCACGATAGCCTTCCGCACTTTCCCGGTCTTGAACCTGTGCCTGCCCCACATTTTGGGCTTGCGGGGAAGGTTTACCACATTGACCTTGACAACATCCACGCTATAAAGCTCCGATATCGCGCGGCGTATTTCCGCCTTGGTCGCTTTTGGCGCGACGACGAATATGTACTTGCCTATATCCGTGTAGTCCATCGACTTTTCGGAGATAATGGGGTAGCGGATGATGTCACTGGGGTGGCGCTCACTGCTCATCGCCAGCACCTCCATCCTCGGTCTCAGCGGCTTCGCCGCCGTCAGGCTCCACCACGGGCGAAAGCTCGGACTCCGCCGGAATCGCGGCACCTGCAAGGTGCTTCCGGGCATCCGCCAGCGCGCTTTCTGTGAAGATAACAAAGTGCGCATCCACCAGGTCGCCCACGTTGAGCCTGTCCGGCGCCAGGACGCTGATTCCAGCGATATTACGCAGCGCCCGCGCAACCGGCGCTCCGCGCGGGATGATAACGAGCCCGCTACCGCTGAATCCGCTCTCGAGCAGCGCAGCGTAGGCGTCCCGCGTCTTTACATAACCGTCGAACTCATCGCCCTTGATAACCTTGACCGACTCGTTTTCCAGATGGTATCTCAGCGCAGACAGCAGAGCGCTGCGCCGCACTCTCTTATTCAACCCGACGGTGCGCTGGCCCGGAATGGGGCCAAACACGACACCGCCACCGCGCAGGTGGGGATTGTTGCGCGCGCCCTGCCGAGCGCGGCCCGTGCCTTTCTGGCGAAACCACTTGGCTTTGGAAGTCTTGACTTCAGCCTTCTTCTTTGTTTTTGCCATGCGCGGATGCGCATGAACGCGCTGCCGGCGGTAGGCCTCCGAAATGTGGCCGTAGTTCACCTTGTCCACGGCGACTTCGGGTATCTCGGTGAGGGTCTCGTAAGTTACAGCCATCGCTATTGACCCTCCTCCGTGCGTGATCCAGTGCTGGTATCGTTTTCGCCTGAAGGCTCTTCGGCCACTTCAGCCTCCGTGGCGGCTTCCGCGGGCCCTTCAGGCTCGGGCACCGGGGCTTCCGCCTCGGGCTCGTCGGTTTTCAGCATCGCAGCCTGCTTTTCGTCCAGCGTAATCTGAGCCTCGTGCTCGGTAAGCTCTTCAGGAGTGAACTCCTTGGTCACGGTAATCGTCAGTTCCGCCCCTGTCGGTCCGGGGACTGACCCCTGAATCACCAGGACGTTAAGCGCACGGTAATACTCGAATACCGTGCAGGACTTGACGGCCGCTAATGCATTTCCCATCTGCCCGGGCCTGCGGGCGCCTTTGAATACTCGCGCAGGATCCGTTCCGCCGCTGCTCTGCGGACGGCGATTGTCCGGGTCGCCGTGGCTGCGGCACTGACCGCGGAAACCCCATCGCTTTACGCCACCGGCGAAACCCTTCCCCTTGGAAATCCCGCCAACGCTAACCTCCGCCCAGCCAAGCAGGAACTCAGCCGGCGCAATCTTCTGGCCAAGCTTGAAATCGTTCAGTTTTTCCTCGGGCACCCGGACCTCGTAAAACCGGGCGTACGACTCGCCGACCCCTGCCCGGCTGAAAATCCCGCGCGCCGGACGGTTCACATGCTTCGGGGAGGTCTCGCCATAGGCGAGCTGAAGCGCCGAGTAGCCGTCCCGCTCGGGCGTCTTGATCTGGGTGACAACAGCGGGATACGGGCGCACAAGCGTAACCGCCAGCGTTGTGCCGGCCCCGTCGAACACAGACGTCATTCCCAGTTTTTCACCCTTTATGGTAGGGATCATCGGATTGCTCCGCGAAATTTAAATCTACTAAACCTTGAGTTCAATGTCAACGCCAGCAGGCAGATCAAGCGACGAGAGGTGCTCCACGGTTTGTGTGGTCGGATGCAGAATGTCTATGAGCCGCTTGTGCGTCCGTATCTCGAAGTGCTCCCGGCTCTTCTTATCCACATGCGGACTCCTCAGAACGCAGAACACGCGCTTCTCCGTCGGCAGCGGGATTGGCCCGACCACGCGCGCGCCGCTGCGCTCCACCGTTGACACGATGCGGCTCACGCTCTCGTCGAGTATCTTGTAATCGTAACTCTTAAGTTTGATACGAATCTTTTGAGCCATACGTTTCCTCTAGGTTTCCTACCGTCCCGCCATTACCGAAACCGGCGCCTTCTCCGGGGGCACCGGCTCGTAACGGGAAAACTCCATGGTAAAAGTCCCACGCCCCTGGGTGCGTGAGCGCAGATCGGTTGCATATCCAAACATCTCGGCCAGCGGCACCTGAGCGTTGATGGTGCGCAGATTGTCTTCGGTCTTCTCAAACGCCCCCACGCGGCCGCGCCGCGTGTTGAGATCTGTGGCGATATCCCCCAGGTACTGTTCAGGAACGACTACTTCAACCCTCATCATCGGCTCCAGGAACACCGGCGCTGCCCGCTTCAAGGCTTCGCGGGTCGCCATGGAGCCGGCGATGCGGAACGCCAGGTCACTGCTGTCTACCGGATGGTGCGAGCCGTCAATGAGCTCGACGCCAACGCCTACAACCGGATATCCCGCCAGCACGCCCGACGTCAGCGCCTCGCGCACCCCCTGTTCAACCGCGGAGATGAACTCCCTCGGTATGACATCGCCACCGACAAGGCTTTTAAAGGAGAACTCCCCCTTGTCGGCCTGCGGGAACAGGTTTATAACCACGCGGCCATACTGTCCGTGACCTCCGGTCTGACGGATGAAACTTCCTTCAATTCCTTCCACACGCTTGGTCACAGTCTCGCGGTACGCGACCTCGGGGCGGCCAACCTTGGCAGCGAGCTTGAACTCGCGGAGCAGCCGGTCCACGATAATCTCCAGATGGAGTTCCCCCATCCCGGAGATAACAACCTGGCCGCTTTCCTCGACGGTCTTGTATTTGAACGTCGGGTCTTCCTCCGACAGCTTCGCCAGTGATACCGCCATTTTTTCCTGGTCGCCCTGGGTTTTTGGCTCAAGCGCAACTTCCAGCACCGGCTGGGGAATGTGGATCATCTCAAGCAGTATCGGATATTTGGGGTCTGCCAGGGTATCGCCAGTGCTCGCACTCTTCAAGCCGACCACGGCGATAGTGTCGCCCGCGGTGATTTCATCCATCTCTTCACGGTGGTTCGCGTGCATACGGAGGATTCGCGAGAAGCGCTCGCGCTTGCCCACCCGCACATTGAGCGCCGTGCCGCTCTTCTTCATCCTACCGGAATACGCGCGCACGAAAGTCAGCTTGCCCACGTGGGGATCGGTCGCTATTTTGAACGCCAGCGCGGCAAAGGGGGCATTCTCGTCTGCCTGCCGCTCCTCCTCCTTGCCCGTATTCGGGTTTTTCCCCTTTACGGGTGGCACCTCGTCCGGCGCGGGAAGGTAATGCACTATCCCGTCAATCAGGAGCTGAACCCCCTTGTTGCGGAATGCCGAGCCGCAGAATACCGGAACCAGCGCGCCATCGCATACCGCCTGCCGCAAAACATTCCGCAGGTCTTCCGAGGCTATTTCCTGCTCCGAGAAGTACTTCTCCATAAGGTCTTCGTTCCGCTCGCAAATCTTCTCGACAAGCTCACGTCTCCGCCGCACAACTTCCGGGAGCATCTCCTCGGGTATTTCACCGACCTCATAGGTCTGACCCAGGTCCTCATCATCCCAGTAATACGCCTTTCCCTCGATGAGGTCCACTACTCCCCGGAAACTCTCCTCTTCACCCACTGGAAGCTGCACCGCGACAGCCGGCGCCATCAGCTTCTCCCGCATCCGGGCAACGACATTGTTAAAGTCGGCACCCAAACGGTCCATCTTGTTGACGAAGGCGATGCGCGGCACCCGGTAGCGGTTCGCCTGCCGCCAGACAGTCTCGGTCTGAGGCTGCACGGCGGCCACCGCGTCCAGCAGGATGATAAGGCCGTCCAGCACGCGCATGCTGCGCTCGACTTCCATCGTGAAATCCACATGGCCGGGAGTGTCTATGATGTTGATTGTGTGGCCGAGCCAGGAGCAATAGGTACATGCGCTGGTAATGGTGATTCCGCGCTCCTTCTCCTGGATCATCCAGTCCATGGTTGCCGCGCCGTTATGGACCTCTCCTATCTTGTGCTGGCGACCGGTGTAAAAGAGCATGCGTTCGGTGAGCGTGGTTTTACCCGCGTCAATGTGGGCGGCAATTCCCACGTTCCGAATGTGCGACAGCGCTGACATCGTTTACGCTCACCATATTCAATTCGGACTGCCCCGGGGGCTGTTCCGACAGTTTTGGGTGCAAATGCTCCCAATATTCGCTCCGAAAAAAACCCGGGTATATCCCGGATTCTCTCTGAAACCAATTATTACCAGCGATACTGCGCAAATGCGCGGTTCGCTTCGGCCATCTTATGCGTGTCGTCACGCTTCTTGATAGCCGTGCCAGCGCCCTTTGCCGCATCCATCAGCTCGTTCGCGAGCTTTTCCGAGAAGGTCTTCCCGCTGCGCTGCTTCGCATAACCGATAAGCCAGCGCATTGCAAGCGCGTACCTCCGCTCCGGCCGCACCTCTATAGGCACCTGATATGTCGACCCGCCCACGCGCCGGCTCTTGACCTCGAGCGTGGGCAGCGTGTTCTGGATCGCGCGCTCAAAAATCTTGACAGGCGGCTCCTCGCCCTTGTTCCGCTTTTCGATAATGGCAAGCGAGTCGTAGAATATGCGCCGCGCGGTGCTCTTCTTGCCGCGCCCCATTATGTTGCTGATGAACTTGGACACCAGAACGGAGTTGTACACCGGGTCGGGTTCCGGCGGATGTTTCTGCACTTTGCGCGGATCTCTTGGCATAGGCCCTCTCTACTTCTGCCGCCTTGTACCGTACTTACTGCGACCCTGCTTGCGGTCGGTGGTGCCCGCCGTGTCAAGCGTGCCGCGAACGACATGGTAGCGGACTCCCGCCAGGTCTTTCACGCGGCCGCCGCGCACCAGGACAACGCTGTGCTCGGCCAGATTGTGACCGACACCCGGAATATACGCCGTAACCTCAAAGCCGCTTGTGAGTTTCACCCGCGCAACCTTGCGCAGTGCGGAGTTTGGCTTTCTGGGCGTCACCGTCCATACGCGCGTGCATACCCCGCGCCGCTGCGGGCAGGACTTGAGCGCGGGCGCATCGCTGGTGCGCCGCGACTTCTTCCTCGGTTTCCGAATAAGTTGGTTAATCGTCGGCATAGGGCTAATCGCAAACGATGATATTACCACTTGCCAGGCGCTCTGGCAATACCCTGAACTATTCCAGCTCTTTATACAGCCCGTGCTTTTCAATATAGATGGCGACGCTGGTTGTCGTCAGGTAGCGTATAGGCATACCGCGCCGGACACGGTCGCGAATATCGCTTGACGAAATCTCCAGCGCCGGGATTGTGACGAAGTAGACTTTAAGCCCCAGGTGCGCGACTTTGCCAAGGAACTCCTCATAGTTGGGAATGTAGCTCGGCCGCGTCGCAGCGATTACCTCGCAGTATTTATGGAACTCCTCGACTCCCACCCAGCGCGGCATCGTCATCACCGCGTCGGTTCCGGTGATGAAGTAAATGCTGGTATCCTTCCCGAACTCCTCGTGGAAGTGCTTGAGCGTATCCAGCGCGTAGCTCGGCATTTCGCGGTCGATCTCGTAGCTGGAGACGTAAAAGTGCGGATTGGACGAAGTCGCCAGCTCGACCATGGTGAAGCGGTGGAAGGTGGAAGCCAGCTCGCGCTCGTACTTCTCGCCGGTCTTGAACGGGTTGTGGTAGGCGGGGACGAAGATGATGCGCTCCAGGTTGAACTTGCAGTGCGCTTCCTGCGCGGCGACGAGGTGCCCGTTGTGTATGGGGTTGAACGACCCGCCCATAATGCCGATTCTGCGCGCACCCTCAGGCATCAGTGGGTATTGTATGCGCTTTTGGGAATGGGGTAAAGCGATATATGGGTCAGTGGTCAGCCGTGAGCAAGTGAGGGTAGTTCCCTCGGAGCCAGCTTATCACTCGGTCGCGCAGATCGCAGGCAAGTTCAAACATCTCATCCGCCATTGAGCGGGAGATGCTCCCGGCCAGCTCGTAGTGCGCAGCGTGCCGCTTTATCCTGAAAGAATGCAAGCGTCTCAGCAAGCGTTCATCTAGCTTAATCGTAAAGCGAAGTGAATCGATGGCGTTCTCATGCGGGCTTCTGTCTTGCACAGTCCTGTAGCCCGAGGCTGCGAGTGCGGCATTCGCATATGCAAGCGCAGCCGTGTATGCAATGATGAACCGCCAATCCAGGGAAATGCCTTCAAGTTTGCATTGCTCCAAGTCTCCATCGGCTTTTGCCAGCAACCTGCCGATTTCCTCTCTACTGGGACCGTGCCGGTGAAGGAGCCCAGCATCACACCATTTCTGCAAGCTCATCCGCATCTCCTATGAGGAATATCTTCGCGCCCTCAATCACTTCCTTGATGAAATGATGTCCTGCAGCGCGTTTCTCCAAATACTCAGCGACGGGATACACGCTAGGGTTCACTTCGCGGCTCAGAACCTTCTGCGTGTCGTAAAGCACGTCTACCACCTCGCCGAAGGACACATCGCCGATAACCATCACATCTACATCGCTGTCTGCGCGCTCCTTGCCGCGCGCGAAGCTTCCATATATGAAGGCCACCTTGATTTTCGCAGCCAGCGGCTTCAGCGCGTCACGTAAAACATCAGCCAAGCCCACCGTCTTAATGATAAGCATCTTCAGTTCGGGGTAGATGGGGCACTGGGGGTTCAGAGAGTACTGCACCTGATTACCCTGGCGCTGTGATATAACGATGCCTGCTGATTCCAGATTCTTAAGTTCGTTATAGACGCTCTTGGCTTCCTTCCCAACGCGCCGTGCCAGCTCCTGAATATGAACGCTTTCGCCTTCAGCTCGCACGAGTTCACCCAGCAGGAGTCGCCGGATGAGGGGAAAGAGCGATTCGACTACATTCTTCATTCTTATAGCACAGCAGGCGGTAATTGCGGCGCATAGCCATGCGGGCCACGGGATTCCGCTATCATTGAGGTACCACTTCGGTACCTCATAGTTTGATAGTCGAATCTCATCCGTGAATTCTCCATAATCATGGTTAATACAACCACAAGCGTGGTTAATATTACCACAACTGGCTTCAATCCAACCAGAGGTCGTCCAAATTCTTGGCTTTCAGCAAGCGCTTATAGTTTGCGTATCGTGGTCCCGCTGGAGCATTCACCTTATCTCCGAGCTTGATCGGGCCTATCTTCCTTGCACTCTCTGCGAAGCGAACCACAACCTTGGTTGAATCTTCAATTGGATCTAAAGAAGCTATTGGCGCCACGTGTGTTATAGCCGAGACTGGGCTCGTCTGATAAGCGGCGATATGCCTTATCAGCGGGCGCATAGTTCCACTGACCCTAATAGCATACCAACAGCTCTCTCCCAGGAAAGTCTCCTTGAGCGAATCAGGCCATGCGGGCACGACAATAGTGTCCAAGTCTGAAAGGTCAACGCTGCCAACTTGAGAGCCCTTCTTAGTAACCGGCAGCACATCCGACAGGAACGGCTGGAATTCATAAATGAACTGGCCCTTCTCGCTCTCATAGCGAGCCAGCTCTATTACCTCTATCCCGAATCTGAACTTGCCGGTTAGAACGGCCTCCAATCGCTCTGGAACTTCGTCTATTACGACCAGTGCAGCAAATGCGCTTTCGAAGACCAAGTACTCCAGCATGTGGTCAAGGCTATTGAAACCATGATCGAGGGCGTATTCCTCGCACGTCAAACTGAACTTGCTCTCACGAATAGCATCGGCCAGCACTTTCTTGACTGAGTGGGGCTCTTGCTCAAAGGCAAGTGAGAACTCTAGTAGCTGCACCGCAACGTGCTTCAGGGGTTCATGAGACGCCAGCTCGTTTTCGACGACATATAACCTGGGCTTTTTTCCGCTGATATCAAGCAGGTAGCCGTCAGGGATATTCTTCTTCTTCCCGCCAATCGCTCTCTTCACGTCCAAATAGAAGCGCTTTTCCCCGAACAGCGTTGCGCTCGCTTCGACAATAGCTTTCTCCAGGTCCTTCTCGTCCTTATATTCAGTTTTGAAGTACGTCTTTTTCTTGTTCCAGATGATTCTCATGGTTGTTCGCCCTACCCCCATCTAAAGCACACGCCGAAGCCGCCCAGGGGGTACTTCCAGTAGAGGCCGCCGGGCAGGCAGGCGACGCGGCAGGTGCCGCACTCAAGGCAGCCCTCGCTGTCCACGTGGATGACGCCTTCCGCGTCCTTGCTGTAGCGCTGCGCCGGGCACACGTAGAGGCACCACTGCCCCGGACAGTCGCGGCAGATGTTGTTGTCCACCAGCAGGTGCGGGTCTTCATCGGCTGCGACGAACTTCGTGACGCCGAGCTTATCGTCCAGCGCGACCATCTCGTAGGGCAGCCTCTCTTTCGGCGCGTGCAGCTCGCACGCCGCTTCCTGGCTGCGGATGTTGACCTCGCCTGCGGGCTGCGTGCAGTCAAACGCCTTCGCGTCCGCGCCCGGCACGCCGCGCGTCTTTCCCTGACCACCCTCGCCCATCGCCTCGGCATTTTTGGCGATCAGCTCCAGCATCTGCTCGTGTTTTTCTTCAGCCATCTATTTCTCCTCCTTGCCCGGAAAGAGGAACCACTTCGGGTCCACGCCCAGCACCTTTTGCATCATCGCTATAGACGTTAGCGCGGTGCGCAAAAGCGGCAGCTTGCTGCGGAAGCCGTGCACGGCGTGCTTGAGCACCTTTTCCTTCGGCTCGCCGGTTACGGTGAAGTAGCGCTCCGCCATCTCGATAAGCTTCTCCGGGTAGTCGCCCAGGAATTCCGGATGCTCGTGCATAAAATGCGCGACGTCGCGGAAGCGCTTCAGGTCCTGCATCACGAACGACTCTTCGAGCGCCTTATCGTATGCGGCCAGCGTCGCCGCGCTGAAGTCGCCCTTTTCTTTCGCCGCAACCGCCGTTTCGCCAGCAAGCTTGCCGCTCATCGTGGCGTAATTCGTGCCTTCGTGATAGAGGCTCGTGTTGACGAAACCCGCAGTGTCGCCGGCTATCATCCAGCCGTCGCCGAAGCGCGGGTAGAACTTCTTGTAGCCGTATTCCGGGATAAGGTGCGCTGAGTATTCCTCCAGCTTTGCGTCCTTCAGCAGCCGCCGGACGCTGCGGTGGCTCTTGAAGGACTCCAGCACGTTGAACGGCGTGAGCTTGCGCTTCATTATGTCGCTCACGGCGACGCCGATACCCACCGACAGCGTGTCACTGTTGGTGTAGATGAAGCCCGCGCCGAGCATCCCCTGGCACGCGCCCTCGCCGAAGTAGTCAATGCTGCATCCCTCGCCGGGCTCGAGGTTGAACCGGTCTTCGATGGCTTCCGCGGGCAGCGAGAGCACTTCCTTGGCGCACGTGACCATATCGCGGGGGCCGAACGGCTGGCGCAGGCCCATGCGCTCCGGCAGGAAGGCGTTCGCGCCCTCGGCGATAATGACGCAGTCGGCGTACATCTCGCCCTCATCGCGCCGCGCCTTCACGCCGACGGCTTTGCCGCCGTCCATTATTACGTCGTCCACCACGGTCTCGGTGACGAAGAACGCGCCGGCCTCCTCCGCCTGCTCGGCGTACCAGCGGTCGAATTTGGCGCGCAGGACGGAAAACGTGTTGTTGAACGGCGGCTGGGCGAACTTGCCCGACGAGAACTCAAACGCCAGCGACCGGTCGCGCGAGAGGAACGAGAACTCCTTGCGCGTGACAGGGCGTTCAACGGGCGCGCTTTCCCAGAAGTTGGGGATGAGTTCGTGGATGATGGGCGAGAACAGCACGCCGCCGGAGACGTTTTTGGCGCCGGGATACTCGCCGCGCTCGAAGACCACAGTTTCCAGGCCCGCGCGGGCGCAGACGAGCGCCGCGGTGATGCCGGCCAGCCCCGCGCCGACGATGATTACATCGAATTTTTCATCAGCAGACATAGGCGTTTTTGCAGCAGTAATGAGGGCTGCGAGGATTATATCATGGGGGGTAGGAACTACCAGCCCCGCCTTCGCACTGCCGTGCTATGGCGGCCAAGCGTCAGCTTCCAGCGAGTGGCGAGACACTACGAGTACGCCGGGCTCACCAGCCCGGCTATTCCTGTAGTGTGCGGTCTCACCTGCCCGCCGAATTTCCCCGCGCCTTGCGGGGGACGAAGGAGGGTGCCGCACCTTCTGTAGGGGTTTACCCGCCTATGGCGGGTTTATGCGCCTATGGCGCACACAGCATGCTGTGCCCGTCGTGCTTTCGGCAGGATGATAAGCCCGTGTAAGTGA